>DYLB01000046.1:7458-12797 GCA_020722305.1 Anaerolinea thermophila
CAGGTAGGGGCAGGCCTCGCGTCCGCCCAGGTAGGGGCAGGCCTCGCGTCCGCCCTCAGAAGAAACATAAACGGAAGAAATGAAGATGCTCCCCAACACCGCAGACATTGTGATCATCGGCGGCGGGGTGATGGGCGCAAGCACGCTCTATCACCTGGCTGCTCGCGGGCAGAAAGCCATCCTGCTCGAACGCAACGAATTCTTCGGACAGGAAGCCACCGGGCGCTGCGCCGGGGGCGTGCGTTACCAGTTCTCGACCGAGATCAACGTGCGCCTTTCGATGGAAAGCCTGCCCATGCTCGAACGCTTCAAGGACGAGACTGGCCAGGACGTGGACTACCGCCAGTGCGGCTACCTGCTCGTCGCCACGGACGAGAAGGACAAGACCGCTTTCGAGCATAACGTGGCGCTGCAAAACCGCCTGGGCGTGGCGACCGAGTGGCTGACCGGCGACGAAGTCCGCCACCGCCTGCCGCAGATGCGCTTCGAGGATGCCCTGGCTGGGACCTTCAACCCCAAAGACGGGCTGGTAGACCCCAACGGCGTGGTGATGGGCTACATCAGCGCCGCCGCCAAACTGGGCGGCAAGTCCTTCAGCAAAGTGGAGGTGACCGGGGTGGAAGTAAAAAGTGGAAAAGTCAAAAGCGTCCAAACGAACCATGGAACTATCGAGACGCCCCTGATGGTCAACGCCGCCGGACCCTGGGCTGGGGTGGTAGGACAAATGGCCGGAGTCAACATCCCGATCACGCCCCTCCGACGGCAGATGTTCACCACCACCGCCCTGCCCGAGGTCCCGGCGGATTTCCCATTTGTGATAGACTTTGCCCAATCGCTCTATTTCCACCGCGAAGGCGACGGGCTGCTGATCGGCATGTCGAACCCGGACGAAAAACCCGGCTTCGACGAGAACGTAGACCCCGACTTCGAGCTGGTCAACCTGGAAGCCGCCATCGCCCGCATGCCGCTGGTCGAAAAGGCCGGGATGGTCTCGCACTGGGCCGGGCTGTACGAGGTCACGCCCGACGCCCACCCGGTCTTCGGCAAGACTCCCGTGGACGGGTTCCTGGTCGTCGGCGGGTTCTCCGGGCACGGCTTCATGCACGGGCCGGTCTCCGGCAAGCTGATGACCGAACTCATCCTGGACGGCGGGTTTCGCACCTTGGATGTGTCCATGCTCGACCTGGCCCGTTTCGACGAAGGCCGCGAAATCCGCGAATACAACGTGGTGTAATTTTCAATCGCTTCGCGAGCCACTGAGACACAGGGTCACGGAGTTTTTGGCTCTTTGGGATTCTCCGTGATTCGTACACGGATTGCACGGATTTTCACGGAGAAAACCTAGAAAAATCCGTGCTTGTTCCGTGTTTTCCGTGAAACTCGTACTGAGCCTGTCGAAGTATCCGTGTACCAAAAGGTTTTAACCACGCCAATTCCCAATGAGCCAAGTTTTTTTTACCTTTGTTTTCTCAGTGTCTTCTCCGTAGTAAAAGGGTATATGCGGATAAAGTTGGAATTATGAAACCCGATGGTTTGCAAACCAAAGACGAGATCATCCAGAATTGGCTGCCGCGCTACACAGGCACGCCGCTCGACGGATTCGCCCCTTACATCCTGCTGACCAACTTCGACCAGTACGTCGAGTTGTTCGCCGAATGGAACGGTGTCGAAGTCCAGGGGCGGGACAGGCCGATGCTGAACGCCACCGCAGACGGCGTCACTATCATCAATTTCGGGATCGGCTCGCCCAACGCGGCCCTCATCATGGACCTGCTGGGCGCGGTCCAACCGAAGGCGGCCCTGTTCCTGGGCAAGTGCGGCGGCTTGAAAAAGAAGACCTTTGTCGGCGACCTGATCCTGCCGATCGCTGCCATCCGCGGCGAAGGCACCTCCAACGACTACTTCCCGCCCGAAGTCCCGGCCCTGCCGGCCTTCAACCTCCAGCGCGCCGTCTCGCACGTCATCCGCGAGTTCGACCACGATTACTGGACCGGGACGGTCTACACCACCAACCGCCGGGTCTGGGAGCACGACGACGAGTTCAAGGCTTACCTGTCCCGGCTGCGGGCGATGGCAATAGACATGGAGACCGCCACCCTGTTCACCACCGGCTTCGCCAACCGCATCCCCACCGGCGCGCTGCTGCTCGTCTCGGACCAGCCGATGATCTCCTCCGGCATCAAAACCGCCGAAAGCGACCGGAAGGTCTCGGCGGATTACGTCGAAGACCACCTGCGGATCGGGATTGCCTCGCTCCACGAACTGCGTGACCAGGGCATATCCGTCAAACATTTGAAGTTTTAGGAAAGCCAAATAGACTTCGGAAGTCTCCCTGGGCGACTCCCCGTCCCGATGACTCCAAAAAAGACTTCCGAAGTCTGATTACTCATCAGGAGCCTTATGCCATCAGCAGAAATCATCACCATCGGCACCGAAATCCTGCTCGGTGAGATCGTAGACACCAACACCCGCTACATCGCCCGCCACCTGCGCAACCTGGGCATTGACCTGTACCGCACCATCACCATCGGCGACAACGTCGAGCGCATCGCCGCGGCCATCAAGGCCTCGATGGAGCGGGCCGACATCGTCATCACCACCGGCGGCCTCGGTCCCACCGTGGACGACCCCACCCGCGAGGCCGTCGCCCGCGCCGCTGGGGTGCCGCTCGAATACCGCGAAGAACTCTGGCAGCAGATCGTCGCAGTCATCGGACGCTACGGGCGCACACCCTCCGAGAACAACAAGCGCCAGGCCTACGTGCCGCAAGGGTCCATCGCCATCCCCAACCCGGTCGGCACCGCCCCGTCTTTCATCGTCGAAACCGGAGGCAACGCGGTCATTTCCTTCCCCGGCGTGCCGAAGGAAATGGAATTTCTCTTCCACGCCTCGGCGGTACCCTACCTGCAAAAACGCTACGACCTGCACCACGTCATCAAAGTCCGCCTGGTGCATACTTCTGGCATCGGCGAGAGCCAGATTGACGAGATCATCGGCGACCTCGAAACCCTGACGAACCCCACCGTCGGGCTGGCAGCCCATTCGGGGATCGTGGACGTGCGCATCGCCGCCAAAGCCGATTCCGAAGCCGAGGCCGACCGCCTGATCGCCGAAGTCGAGGCCGACATCCGCCAGCGGCTGGGAAAGGTTATCTTCGGAATTGACGAAGACACCCTCGAGGGCGTGACCCTGCGGGACTGCGGTTTGCGCGGCTGGAGCCTGGTCGCGGTCGAAGCGGGCCTGGACGGGATGCTGGTCCGCCGTTTAAGCGGCGCATCCCAGCCCGAATTCAAGGGCGGCGAGTCGCTGCCCATAACGGAAGCCGGCCGCTTATCCAGTGCGCTGCGGGAGCGGATGCAGGCCGAGGGCGCGAACATCGGCCTGGGCGTGATCGGCGATTCAGAGCAGCGCACCGTCCACCTCCTCCTGATCACCCCCGACGGCGAGCAGACCCGCGATCTGACCTACGGCGGCCCGCACGCCAACGTGCCGCGCTGGGCCTCCAACCTGGCGCTGGACTGGCTGCGCCTGGCGGCAGGTGACGCCGCGTGAAAAAGAAATCACCCTGGTGGCTGGCCTGGCTCTGGGGCCTCAACCTGACCCTGGCCGGGGGGCTGCTGGCGGCCTTCCTGTTCCTGGACGGGCTGCCGCAAATCCCGGCCGGGGCGACGATCACGAGCGCCCCCGGCATAGCGTTTACGGTTACACCGGTTAACACCGCCACCCCGTTCACCGCCCCGACCGCCACCCGCAAGCCCAGGCCTACCGCCGCCCCGCCGACCGTCACGCCCACGCCCACCCGCCTGCCCTACGGCGAAGGCCCGATCACGATCGGTTTTTCGGCCGGCGGGCGGCCGTTGCAGATCTTCAAGTTCGGCAACGGGCCGAAGGTGCGGATGATCGTGGCGGGCATCCACGGCGGCTACGAATGGAACACGATTGCCCTGGCCGACGAGATGATTGCTTACCTGGCCGGGCAGCCCCACCTGATCCCCGACGACGTGACCCTCTACATCCTGCGCAGCCTCAACCCCGACGGCGAAGCCCGTTCGCATGACGAGAACGGGCGGGTCAACAACAACGGCGTAGACCTGAACCGCAACTGGCCCGCCAGTACCTGGGTGGCCGACTGGGACCGGGCCAACTGCTGGAACCAGACCGAGACCACCTCCGGGACGCACCCCGGCTCGGAGCCGGAGACGGTGGCCCTGATGCTGTTCCTGTCCATCCACAAACCGCAAGCGCTGATCTCGTACCACAGCGCCGCCCTGGGCATCTTCCCCGGCGGCACGCCGCCCGACCCGGACTCGGTCCGGTTGGCCGAGCAGTTGTCCGAAGTCATGCCGTACCCCTACCCGCCGCTGGACATCGGCTGCGAGTACACCGGCACCCTGGCCGATTGGGCTGCCGAGCACGGCATCGCCGCAGTGGACATGGAACTGACCAACCACGTCGAGACCGATTTCGACCTCAACCTGCGGGCCTTACAGGTCTTGATAGACTGGGAAGACGAGGAATGAGATGAGCAGGGCAATGGCAACATGCTATAATCCGCCTGTATGGAAGCTTCAGCCCTGCGCGCCCACCTCCTGCCGATATTTCAGCGGCATAAAATTCTCAAAGCCATCCTGTTTGGCTCGCTGGCACGCGGGGAGGCTTCGAAACGCAGCGATATCGACCTGATCCTGATAAAAAAAACCCGCCGGCGTTTTTTCGACCGCTACGACACCATTCTTTATGAATTGAACAATGCCATCCCCGACCGTCAAGTTGACGTTTTGATTTACACTCCCAAAGAATTGGAAAGAATTTCAGACCGCGCCTTCATTGCCCAGGCCCTGCGCGAAGGGAAAGTTTTATATGAGTCGAAGTAAAACCCTGCATGAGGCCAGGCGTTGGCTGCAAACCGCTGCTGAAGATTTATCGGCTGCCAAAGCCCTCGCAGAGGCTCACATGTATTCACATGCCTGCTTTATGGCGCAACAAAGCGGCGAAAAAGCGATGAAAGCTCTATGGTTTTTCGTCGAGGATGATCCTTGGGGTCATTCCATCCAGAAACTGGTGATGCAATTCCCAAAACCGGAATTAATCGAAAAAATGGATCTTTGGCTCACCAATGGAGCGGCTCTGGATAAATTTTATATCCCCACCCGTTATCCCAATGGCCTGCCAGACCTGACGCCCGGACAAAGCTATACAGAAGAAGACGCGAAAGTGGCAATCGAAAAAGCAACCTTTTTTGTTGATGCAGTCACCAAAGAAATTGCGGCTCTTTGGGATTCTCTGTGATTCGTACACGGATTGCGCGGATTGCACGGATTTTCACGGAGAAAACCTAG
>DYLB01000047.1 GCA_020722305.1 Anaerolinea thermophila
AGCATAAATCAAGTCATTGTCAATCCTGCCGGGACGGGTTGCACGAATAAGATGATGCCCCATGTACAAAAATGCGAACTTGACGTATCATCGTCCGCATCATCCAGACCGACCCAGAGGAAAGTATGCCCCGCTTCTCCAAACAAACCCTTTGCGCCATAATCCTCATCGTGATGACCGTCCTGGCAGCCTGCGCCCCGACCCTGCCCGCGCCGCAAGCCACGCCGACCGCGGCGGCCCTCGAAGTTGCGCAACCGCCCTCCTTGACCCTGACCATCAACGGCCTCACCCAGAATAGCGGAACCGGCTCATATTGCTGGAACGCCAGCCCGGAGAAAGCCGCTGGCCGCGTCGATTGCGTGGACGTGGCCGGGATTCCCACCGCAGCCGAACCCCTTGTCCTGGCGGATTTCCCCGCCGAGGCCGAGTTCCGCCTCGAAACGGACCGGATGCCTGATTCCGTTATCTTATCCGTCCAGCCCGTGACGGCGGCCGCGGAACTCGCCGGCCCTGACGATGCCCAACGCTGGTGGCAGCCAGGCGAAGGCTGGAGCGGGAGTCTTCCAGCAGACAATCCATTCACGTATAAATTCGACAAAGACGAATTCGGAGGAAACGGCCTGTACGTCATCCAGGTCCACTGCGTCTGGCAGGGCGTGGGCGATGCGGGTTACGGCTTCCTGGTCCAGATCGGAGCAGGGAATACGCCCGATACCACGCGGCCCTCCACCCCCCTCCCGACCCCAGTCGTGGTCACGCTGCAATCCCGGGATCCGCTCACCCGTCTCGGCAAAGGCGTCGCCACCTCGATGGGATTGTCCAAAGACGGGCGCTGGCTGGCAGTCAACACCCCGCTGGGGCTGTACGTCTACGAAACCGCCACCCAAAAAGAAATCTGGTCCATGCCGCTGGCCGGCCGCTGGCGAGTGCTGGCCTTCTCGCCTGATGGGGAAAAACTGGCGATCGGCGCCCAGGCAGACGGCGTGCTGGTCGTCGAAGCTGCCAGCGGCGAAAAACTTTACCACGTCCCGACCGGCGAAAGCGGCCAGCCCGACTGGTCGCCGGACGGCGCGCAACTGCTGACCGGCGCCGGCTGCGAGGAAGTCAAAGTCTGGGATGCCGAATCCGGCGCGCCGTTGGCAACCATCCAGGAAGCGCAATGCAATAATGTCGTGCCGGGCATCGTCCGGGCCGCCTGGTCCGGCGACGGGAGCAAGGTCTACGTGACCGGCGGCAACGGTTACGTGCTGGCGTATGACGCCCAGACCAACCAGCCATTGCCGGGATACAAACCCCACCCGCCGGAAAACAGTTTCGATCTGGAAATTGCGCCGTCTCCCACCCAGGACCTGTTCGCTCTCGAAAACGGCCTGGAGGTTGCCATCATGGACGGCAGCACCGGTGAGCTCCTCAAATCCCTTGAAGGCCATCGCAGGGATGTCCCCCTGGGAGGACTCACCTGGTCCCCAGATGGCAGCCGGATCGCCGCCGGGAACCGCTACGAAATCATCCTCTGGGATGTGGAAACCGGCCAACAACTTCACAGCTATCCCGGCTTCTCTCCCCTCGGCGGCCTGGCCTGGATGCCGGATGGCCGGACGCTGGCAGGCCTGCTCACCGAAGACGGCCAACTGACCGCAATTGATCTGGAAACCGGCCAACAAACCTTTTCGCTCCCCGGCTTCGGCAGCGTCAACAGTCATTCGAAAAATTTGGAATGGGACGGCGACCGGCTGCTCACATTTGACGGCCTTCACATCCTGCATTGGGAGGCGCGCAGCGGAGCGCTCCTGGACCAGGAGCCTGCCACCGTTAAACCGGCCTGGGCGCTGTCCTATGGCTACGCCCTCGCCCCCGACGCGGCCCGCTACGCCTCGCCGAACGCAATCTACGATGCCCAAACCAATCAGCAAATCGTTGCCCTCCAGGACGATCCCGAAAACGAACGCGATCAAGTCGCCTGGTCGCCGGACGGCCTGACCCTGGCTTCGGGACACTCGCTCGGCTTTTCATCCATCGTGCTGTGGGATGCCGGGACAGGCCAGCGGCTTTTGGATTTCCCCACCCATGGCTTGGACTTATTTCTTGGCGGACTGGCCTTTTCACCCGACGGGAAACTCCTCGCTGGGGGCGGCTCGCTCCTCGATCCCGCCAACGGACTGGACGGCGGCATCCTGATCCTTTGGGATACCCAAACCGGGGAACGCACCCGCCTCCTGACCGCCGGAATGGGAGGCGAGCGCATCATGTCCCTGGCCTGGGCGGCGGATGGGCACTGGCTGGCCACCGGGATGAGCAGCGGGCGCATCGTCTTGTGGGACATGCTCACCTTGCAGCCCGCGGCCGACCTGGCCGGGCACAACGGCAGCATCATCGGCCTGAGCTGGTCCCCCGACAGCCGTTTGCTGGCCTCCAGCTCCGAAGACGGGACGGTCTTGGTCTGGGAAGCGCCGTAAAGGGCATCACACACCTTTGTTACTTTTCACCCTTTCGCCGCCAAGCATGCTGGCTTACTGTGGCAAATCCTCGACTTTGGGGCCGTAATCATTTACTTCCGGCTTTGAGCCAAAGCCCGGGATCAACACAAACCGGTTCATTCATCCCCTGGCGTTGCTTCTATATTTTCTAACACTCCTCCAACCCGCCTCTGTTATAATTTTCCCTTCGAAAGGGAAAAAATCCTCCATGCTTCAAAAATTCGTCAACATTTTCGGGGGCGACCCCAACAAGAAAGAAATCGAAAAGATCAGCCTCATTGTCGAGCAAATCAACGCCCTCGAATCGCAATTCGAAGCCTTCAGCGATGACGAGTTGCGCGCCAAAACCGGTGAATTCCGAGCCGAACTGGTCTCTGCCCTGGACGGCGTGGACGACGAAAAAGAGCGCCGCCAGATCGAAAAGGAAGTCCTCGACGACCTCCTGCCCGAAGCCTATGCCGTCGTCCGCGAAGTCTCGAAACGGACCCTGGGCATGCGTCACTTCGACGTGCAGATGATCGGCGGGATCGTACTCCACCGCGGCCAGATCGCCGAAATGCGCACCGGCGAAGGCAAGACCCTGGTCGCTACCCTGCCGATCTACCTCAACGCCCTCACCGGGCGCGGCGTGCACCTGGTCACGGTCAACGACTACCTGGCCCGGCGCGACGCCCGCTGGATGGCCCCCATCTACCACTTCCTGGGCCTGTCGGTCGGCGTGCTGCAAAGCGCCGCCGCCACCGAGAACGGCAAGAAAGCCTTCCTGTACGATCCCGCAAAGGAATCCCCCCAAGAAGACCAGCACAACCTGCGCCTGGTAGACCGCCGCCTGGCCTACGCCGCCGACATCACCTACGGCACCAACGCCGAGTTCGGCTTCGACTACCTGCGCGACAACATGGCCATGAGCCTGGACGCCCGCGTCCAGAGTGGGGGCAGGCCTGGCGTCCGCCCGCACTACTTCGCCATCGTGGACGAGGTGGACAACGTGCTGATAGACGAGGCCCGCACCCCGCTCATCATCTCCGGCCCGGCCTCGGGCGACCTGGAATGGTACGGGCGCATGGCCCAGATCGTCAAGCAGCTCAAGCCCGAAGACTACGAACTGAGCGAGAAAGACCGCAGCATCACACTGACCGAGATCGGTGTGGCCCACGTCGAGCAGTTGCTCGGCCAGCCGCTGATGGACCCCGACCGGCCCGAAGACCTGAACCCGGAGCAAGCCCGGCTGATGGGCTACCTCGAACAGGCCCTGCGCGCCCAGTACCTCTTCCACCGCAACAAAGATTACCTCGTCCAGGGCGGCAAGGTCATCATCGTGGATACCTTCACCGGCCGCCTGATGCCCGGACGCCGCTGGAGCGACGGTCTGCACCAGGCCGTGGAAGCCAAGGAAGGCGTGCGGGTGGAGCCCGAGAACATCACCTACGCCACCATCACCCTGCAAAACTATTACCGCATGTACGAGAAGCTCTCCGGCATGACCGGCACCGCCCTGACCGAAGCCGAAGAGTTCAGCAAGATCTATAACCTCGAAGTCCTGCCCATCCCGACCAACCTGGAGTACAACGCCACCCGCCCCGGCTCGCCGCTGGTGGAACGCAAGGGCAAGGACGAGGACGGCTACGAGTATTCGTTCTTCGTACCAAGAGACGCCGCATCCGATAACGGGCCGGTGCTTTGGCGGCGCAAGGACTACCCCGATGTCATCTTCCGCTCGCAGGAGGCCAAACTGCGCAACATCGTGCGCGAGGTGGTCTATAATCACGTGCTAGGGCGCCCGCTGCTGATCGGCACCACCTCGGTCGAAAGCTCTGAGCACCTGTCGGAGCGGCTGCGGGCCGAACCGGTGCGCCGCCTGATGCAGATCCTGCTCATCCGGGATGCCTGGATGCGAGCCAACGGCCGCGAAGAAGACGGGCGGCTCATCCCCGAACTCGTGCCGTTGAACGCGCCCCTCGAACAGATCCAGGCCCCGGACCTGCGCCAGTTCGCCCGTCCGCTGGAGTTATCCCTCAATCTCGAGGACCAGGCCAACCTGTCCCGCTTGATCGAATTGCTGGGGCTGTCTGCCGAAAATGAGAACCGACTAAAGTCGGTACTACAGGGGGGCGTCCCGCATCAAGTTCTCAACGCTCGCAAGCATACTGAAGAAAGCCAGATCATCGCCGGGGCGGGGGCCTTCGGCGCGGTGACCATCGCCACCAACATGGCCGGGCGCGGCGTGGACATCAAACTCGGCGGCGAGATGGCCGAGGAGATCATCGCCATCGTCAACCGGGTGCTCAAACGCACCGAAGCCGAAGACCCCTACACGATGAGCATGGAGGAACGCCGCCAGGCCCTGCTCAAGCTCGACCCCTCCGAATACGGGATTTACGAAGCCGAGATCAGGCACTTTTTACAATATTTCGACGACATGGCTCGCGTCAAGGCGCTGGGCGGCCTGCACGTGATCGGATCGGAACGCCACGAAGCCCGCCGCATTGACAACCAATTGCGAGGCCGCGCCGCCCGCCAGGGCGACCCCGGCTCGTCGCGCTTCTACCTCTCACTCGAAGACGACTTGATGCGCCTCTTCGGCGGGCAGCAAGTCAGCAGCCTGATGGAGCGCCTGAAAGTGGACGAGTCGCTGCCGCTGGAAGCCAAGCTGGTCAGCAACATCGTCGAAGGCTCGCAGCACCGGGTCGAGGGGGCCAACTTCGACGTCCGCAAGCACTTGCTCGAATACGACGACGTGCTCAACAAGCAGCGCGCCCAAATCTACTCGCAGCGCGACCGGGTCTTCGTCAAGGAAGACCTGACCGACGACGTGACCGACATGCTGCGCTCCGAGGTCGAGACCCGCGTCCCGGCCGCCCTGGCCGACGAGGAAGGCCCCTGGAAGCTGCTGGCCTGGCTCGAACAGACCCAGCCGACCTTCAACACCGCCGACGGCCTGTTCCCATCCTACACCTATCGCCTGCTGCTGGACGAGATCCAAGACGGCAGCCGCGAGCAGATCATGTCCCTGGTGCGCCGGGCCGTCGAAGCCGAGAACGAACACCTGTGGCGCGCCATCACCTCCGCCATAGACCGCACCGCCGAAAGCCTCGACAGCCAGATGGAAGAGCGCCACGAGGCCCTAGAAACCTTCTTCGAGAGCCTGACCGACCGCGACGAGACCGACACCCGCCGTCCGCAGGAACTTCTCGAAGAGCTGCAGAGCCTTGCCCATGTGCCCCTGCGCCTGAACAACGCGCAGATGCGCCTGCTGGCAGACGACCCCGAAGAACTCCAGGATGACATCGAAGAGCAGGTCGAACAGGCCCTCACCGGCGTCGCCGTCTCCCGCCTGCTGTCCATTCTCGAATACCGCCTGGGCGAGTCTCTTGGCCTCGACAAGAACATCCTGGCCCGCCTCGAATGGGACGAACTGGTCGAAAAAGTCACCGGGGCGGCCCGCCGGGCGCTCGATACCCGGCTTGAAAAGCTGGTGAGCCAGGCCGAACGCGATCTCGACAGCCTGCTCCAGCGCGGCCGGCCGCAAACCGACGACGAACGCATCCGCCTGCTGGCGACCCTGGCCCAGGCATCCCGCACCGCCTTCGATACCCGCACCCACCGCCAGGTGCGGCAGGTCTTCACCCGCTTCAGCTACTCCCACCTGGCAGCCCAACTGCTGGACAACCACAGGGACGAGGACCTGGCCGCCGACGTGCTGGAACATCTCGAAACGGCCCAAGAGGCCCTGGGACGCGCCTGGGGAACCAGCGAGTACGCCCGCCTGTCCCAGAACGCCGCCTCTCTCGCGGACTTTGGGCCGGCTGCCGCTATCTTCGGCGAGTCGCGTCGGGAGGCCTCCCCCGCCTCCCTGTCCGACGAGGAGCGCCGGGAACTGACCGAGGCCCTCGCCCGCCACCGCCAGACCGACATCTACCGCCAGGTGCTGCTCGGGGCCATCACCGAGCTGTGGGTGGACTATCTGACCAAGGTCGAGGCCCTGCGGGTCGCCATCGGCCTGGAGGCTTACGCCCAGCGCGACCCCCTGGTACAATACAAAACCCAGGCTTCCGAAATGTTCAAGACCCTGCTGGGTGAGATCCGCTCGGCGGTCGTCAGCCGCATCTTCCTGTACCAGCCGCGAGCCTACGCCGTGGCGGCACAGCCCCAGCTCGAAAGCGAAGAACCCGCCCCGTCCCAACCGGCCGCAGTCGCGGCACAGGACGGCGGCAAAAAGAAAAAGAAGCGTAAACGCCATTAGAATCCGGTAATGAGTTGAACCAAAACAAGACGACGGCCTCCTTAAATATTTACCAGGTATTGCCCAAGGTCGAACTGCACCGCCACCTGGAGGGATCGCTGCGCCTCGCCACCATGCTCGAAATCGCCAACCAGCACGGCGTCACCGTCCCGCCCCGCATCCTGGACCTGAGCAGCCTGGTCCAGGTGCAGGACGAAGAACCGTTCACGTTCACCAACTTCCTCGAAAAATTCAAGACCCTGCGCCTGTTCTACCGTTCGCCGGAGGTGATAGACCGCATCACCCGCGAGGCCATCGAAGATGCTGCCCGCGATAACGTACGCTACATGGAACTGCGCTTCACCCCGGTGGCCCTCAGCCGGGCCGAAGGCTTTCCGCTCCACGACGTGATGGCCTGGGTCTGCGACTCCACCCGCAGGGCCGCCGACGAGTTCGGCATCCGCGTGCGCCTGATCGCCTCGGTCAACCGCCACGAGAGCGTCGAGCTGGCCGAGCAGGTCGCCTGGCTGGCCGCCAGTCACATCAAAGACGGCATCCTGGGCCTCGACCTGGCCGGGAACGAAGCCGAGTTCCCCGCCGGACCCTTCGAAGGCATTTTCAAGGAGGCCCGCCAGTCCGGCCTGAAGACGACCATCCACGCCGGGGAGTGGGGCGGCGCGCAGAACGTGGGCGAGGCCATCCAAAGGTTCGAGGCCGACCGCATCGGTCATGGTGTGCGCGTCCTCGAAGACCCGTCCGTAGTAGCGTTGGCGCGGGAGCGCGGCACTGTCTTCGAAGTCTGCATCACCAGCAACTACCAGTCCGGCGTCGTCCCGGCCTTGAGCGCCCACCCGCTGACGCGGATGCTCCAATCTGGGCTGGACGCCACTCTCAACACCGACGATCCCAGCGTCTCGCGCATCACCCTGACCCACGAGTTCAAGCTGGCCGCGGAAGACCTCGGCCTGCCGTTCGAGGTGCTCAAGCAGCGGGTGCTGGCCGCCGCCAACGCCGCCTTCCTGCCCGACGACGAGCGCCGCGCCCTGGTCGCGGACCTCGAGGGCAAATTGACCCTGTTGTAACGCCACCACGCAGGCGCAAAGACCGTCAAAGGCGCTCCTTTGCGGGTTTTGCGATTGTGTGGTGACTCTCACCCAAATCGAAGGAGACTCCTATGCAAGATTTTTTCAACGCCCGTGACGTGCTGCAAATAGGGGGAAAGCAGTACACCATTTACCGCTTGGATGCGCTCGAGAAGGCCGGCCTGACCACCCTGAAGAAACTGCCCTTCTCCATCCGCATCCTGCTCGAATCGGCCCTGCGCCAGTGCAACGACCGCGAGATCACCCAGGAGGATGTCAAGCATATCGCATCCTGGACGCCGCATGGCGAACGCCCCGGCATCCCCTTCTTGCCGGCCCGGGTCGTGATGCAGGACTTTACCGGCGTCCCAGCCGTAGTGGACCTGGCCGCCATGCGCGCCGCCGTTGCCAGGCTGGGCGGCGACCCAAAGAAGATCAACCCCCTCGTCCCGGTGGACCTGGTAATTGACCACTCGATCCAGGTGGATTTCTTCGCCAGCGCCGACGCCCTCAACCGCAACACCGAAATCGAGTTCCAACGCAACAAGGAACGCTACGAGTTCCTCAAATGGGGCCAGAAAGCCTTCGACAACTTCCGCGTCGTCCCGCCCATGACCGGCATCGTCCACCAGGTCAATCTGGAATATCTCGCGAGCGTCGTCGGAGTTCGGCGTCTCCCGGCATCGGGGCAAGGTCAGGAGACTTCGCAGTCCGAGGAACTCGTCCTCTTCCCCGACACCCTGGTCGGCACCGACTCGCACACGACGATGATCAACGGCCTGGGCGTGCTCGGCTGGGGCGTGGGCGGCATCGAGGCCGAAGCCGCCATGCTCGGCCAGCCCTCCGACATGCTCCTGCCGGACGTGATCGGCTTCAAACTCCACGGCAAGCTCAAGGACGGCGTGACCGCCACCGACCTGGTCCTCACCGTGACCCAGATACTGCGCGCCCGGGGCGTGGTCGGCAAATTCGTCGAGTTCTTCGGCCCCGGCCTGGCGAGCATGGCCCTCACCGACCGGGCCACCATCGCCAACATGGCCCCCGAATATGGCGCGACCATGGGCTTCTTCCCGGTGGACAACGAAACCCTGCGTTACATGCGCCTGACCGGCCGCTCCGAGGCAGTCATCCAGCGGACTGAAGCCTACCTGCGCGCCCAGGGCCTGTTCCGCGACGGGAACACCCCCGACCCCGAGTTCACCGACACGCTCGAACTGGACTTGGGGTCTGTGGTGCCCTCCCTGGCCGGACCCAAACGCCCGCAGGACCGCGTGCCCATGTCTGCCCTGAAAGAGACCTTCCGCAAGGCCCTGACCGCCCCGGTCAAGGAGCGCGGCTTCGAACTCAAGCCCGAAGATGTGGAGCGGGCGGTCACTTTCAGCTCCAACGGCGGCTCGATGCCGATGAAGCACGGCGCGGTGGTTATCGCCGCTATCACCTCCTGTACCAACACCAGCAACCCCTCGGTGATGGTCGGCGCGGGACTGCTGGCCCGCAAAGCCGTCGAAAAGGGACTGACCGTCAAGCCCTACGTCAAGACCAGCCTGGCTCCCGGCTCGCGGGTCGTGACCGAGTATCTCAAGCAGGCTGACCTGCTCGACCCGCTGGCGAAGCTGGGCTTCAACGTGGTCGGTTACGGCTGTACCACCTGCATCGGCAACAGCGGCCCGCTGCCGGGCGAGGTCGCCAAAGCCGTCACCGGCGGCGACCTGGTCGCGGCCGCGGTCTTGTCGGGCAACCGCAACTTCGAGGGCCGGGTCCACTCGCTGGTCAAGGCCAACTTCCTGGCCTCCCCGCCCCTGGTCGTGGCCTACGCCCTGGCCGGCACGGTGGACATAGACCTCGACCGCGAACCGCTCGGCAGCGGTGCCGACGGCCAGCCAGTTTACCTGAAAGACATCTGGCCAACCCAAAAGGAAATCCTGGATACCATCGCCAGCAGCGTCAGCTCCGAAATGTTCACCAGCAAATACGCCGACGTGTTCTCCGGCTCCAAGATGTGGCAGGAGATCCGCGTCAGCGAAGGCGACCTGTACGCCTGGGACGAGGCCTCGACCTACATCCAGCACCCGCCCTTCTTCCAGGAACTGACCCTGGACGTGCAGCCGATCCGTGAGATCCGGGGGGCGCGGGCGCTCGGCCTGTTCGGCGATTCGATCACCACCGACCACATCTCCCCGGCCGGGTCCATCGCCGCCGACAGCCCGGCAGGCAAATACCTGCAAGAACGCGGCGTCCAGCCCCGCGATTTCAACTCCTACGGCTCACGGCGCGGCAATGACCGGGTGATGGCCCGCGGCACCTTCGCCAACATCCGCCTGAAGAACCTGCTGGTCGCCCCCAAAGAAGGCAACTGGACCCGCTGCTGGACGATGGACGGCCAGGAAATGCCTATCTTTGACGCCGCCATGAAATACAAGGAGGCGGGCGTCCCCACCATCGTCATCGCCGGCAAGGAATACGGCACCGGCTCCAGCCGCGACTGGGCGGCGAAGGGACCGCTGCTGCAAGGCGTGAAGGCCGCCATCGCCGAGTCGTTCGAGCGCATCCACCGCTCCAACCTGGTCGGGATGGGCATCCTGCCCCTGCAATTCGTGGACGGGCAGAACGCCGAGTCCCTCGGCCTGAAAGGCGACGAGGTCTACGACATTCTCGGCCTGAGCGATGAGATCGAACCGCTCAGCCTGGTGACGGTCAAAGCCACCCGCCCAGACCCTTCGGCAGGCTCAGGGCAGGCGGCTCAGGTGGTCGAGTTCAAGGCCCGCGCCCTGCTCAACACCGAAGTCGAAGTCAACTACTACCGCAACGGCGGGATTTTGCATACGGTGCTGAGGAATTTGGTGAGATAGGGAGTGGTGCGTGTTGCGTAAAAAGAGACCGGCTCACCACCGGTCTCTTTTTATTTGCCCGCTTCACTTACCTGGATGCCGACAAATGTATCACAGCCGCCAGCAGAAGCACGGTAACGATCAAAGCCAGGCCCGCCAAGGCCCAACTGCCGAGATAGCCGAAGAAAATACCAATCCCGATCGCCAGGGTGACGGCCTGCATGGCCCGCAGCGTCTCGAGGCGGCGGCCGATCAGGGGCTTGATCCCGGCAGGCCACAGCCAGAGACCGCCAGCCAGCCCCAGCAGGCTGACCGCCAATCCGATCAGGAAGACCTGCATCCCGCCGATGCCGCTGAACGGCAGGAGCAGCGTGCCGCAGGTGCCCTCGCGCGACGTGAACTGGTACTCCGGCAGAATGAAGACCTTCGCCAGGACGAAGAAACGCAGGTCCACGTCCGCCTTCGAAACGGCCCAGGTCATCCTCCGGGTCTCCCCCGGCGGGATCGGCAGGCGGGATTCCTCGAACCGGAAAAGTCCCCGGCTGCTGATCGTGGCCCGTACCAGGGGTTCGATCGTCTTGTCGGACTCGTTCGCCACTTTGATGCTGACCATGCCGGTCTCATCCTGGGCCAGGAAGACCGGGCAGATGACATCCAGCGGCTGCTCGCCGATTTTCTGGAAATTGTAGAACATGGCTTCGAGATCCGGCCACATCAGCCCGACGATCAAGAGGATGCCGGAAACGACGCCAATGACAAAGAGGATCAGTCCCGAAACTTTGGGTTTTTGGGGTGCGGTATCCATAGTTACAGCTCGACTTCTTTCTTGAGGAGAGTGTCACAAATCGTCCGTATTGTACACGTACTTGCAGGCCGGGTGAAAGACGCGCCTTGACTATCCGGGAGTAGTCCTTTGGTAGGGAGGTCAACTCACAAAACTGTTAGCGTTTTCCTACATCATTTAGCCGGCCGGCGTGTTATATAACCACAGTTGAAAATTGCGCGTTCCTTCTCGTGAAAAAGCGCAATTTTCAACCGACCTGGGTATAACCTGCGATTGTCGTCACACTCCGATCACGAAAGGGTTCTCATGACGCAAAACTTATTCTACGCTTCGGCCCGCGGCCTGATCCGGCTCTATGCCTGGCTGACCATGAAGCTCGACATCCAGTGGGAAGGCATCCTGCCGCCAGGGCCAAAGCTCTTCGTGGCCAATCATCCCAGCGGCACGGACCCGTTCCTGATCCACCTGGCCTCGCCGCACCCCGTCAGCGTGCTGATCACGGCCAAGGCCTTCGCGGTGCCGTTGTTCGGTTACTACATCCGCAAGGCGCGCCAGATACCGGTCAAGCCGGGGCAGGGCGGCGAAGTGCTGGAGCAAGCCCGCCGGATGCTGGAACACGGCCATTCCATAGCCATCTTCCCCGAAGGCGATTTCAGCCCCCAGGCGGGCGGGTTCCAGAAACCCCGCACCGGCGCGGCGCGGTTGGCCCTGGCGACCGGCGTCCCGGTCATCCCGGTCGGCATCGCCTTGCAGAACGGCTGGCGCTACCCCATCATCTCGAAGATCGCCGGGAAACCCGCCATCGGGTATTGGTACCTGCACGGTCCCTACAGCATGACGGTGGGCAAGCCGATGCACTTCGGAGGGGACGTCAACGACCGCGAACAGGTCGGCGCCGTGACCGGGCAGATCATGTCCCAAATCGTGACCCTGGCCGCCGAAAGCGAACGACGCCTGGAGAGGAAACCGTTGAACGGGCTGGATACGGCCCTCCAGATGGCCCTGAAGACGGTCTACACCTTCGTCATCGGCCTGCTCAGTTCGGGGGTCACGAATATGTAAACTTTAGCCTCCTGACTCGGTCAGGAGGTTTTTTTAATTAAGAGTCCACTGCAAAAACTCCAAAAACTTAACGCGAAGCCGCCAAGGCGCAAAGAATATCGCGCTACAAAATCTTCGCGGTTGCGACAGATTTTCGATGGTAATACAAGACTCCGCTGCAAAAACCTTTTCTAACCACTAAGGACACGAAGGTCACGAAT
>DYLB01000048.1:0-3602 GCA_020722305.1 Anaerolinea thermophila
TTCCTTGGTGTACTTCGTGTCCTTTGTGGATAAAGACCTTTTTGCAGTAGACTCCTTAATGCAAATTTCGCGAATGGGCGAATGACGCGCATGGGTCAATTTTCCAGGAAAATTCGCGCGATGCGCCGATCGGCGTCATTCGCGATGAAGATCACTTTAATTGTAGCGCAATTTGGCGATCTACTTTACCCATCGGGAAATCCCCCAACCCACTCAGTTCCACCCAACGCACATCCTGGGCTTCGACGGGACGCGGCTCGCCCTCGATCAGGCGGCACTCGAAGGCGTGCAGGGTGATCCTGAAATGGGTATAGGCATGGCGAAACTCGCCCACGGCCTTCCCTACCTCGATCTCCGCCCCAAGCTCCTCCCGGATTTCACGCGCCAGGCAATCCGGCAGGCTCTCGCCCGGTTCCTGCTTCCCGCCTGGGAACTCCCATAACCCGCCTAGCAGCCCGTTTTGTGGACGCTGGGCCAGCAGGACTTTCCCATCCCGGCGGATGACCGCCGCGGTGACAACGTAATGCGGCTGCGGCGGCCTGCGTTTCTTCACCGGACGTTCGACCTGCGTCCCGTTGCGATAAGCCTGGCACCACCCCGAGACGGGACAGGCCGGGCAGTTTGGATTGCGCGGCGTGCAGATGAGCGCGCCCAGGTCCATCAACGCCTGGTTGTAGTCAGCGGCCTGGCCAGGCGGGAGGTTTTCGGCGGCCAGTTCCCCCAGGCGCTTCTCACCCGCCGGTGAGTTGACCGGCTCCGTCACGTCGAACAGCCGCGCCAGCACCCGTTTCAGGTTGCCGTCCAGGGCGGGTTGGTCGAGGCCGAAAGCCAGCGAGGCGATCGCCCCGGCGGTGTAACGCCCGATTCCCGGCAGGCGGCGCAGGGAGTCGACATCCGCCGGCAGCTGCCCGCCATACTCTGCGACGACGATCTTGGCGGCCTTGTGCAGGTTGCGCGACCGGCTGTAATAGCCCAATCCCTCCCAGGTGTTCAAAACGTCCTGTTCCGAGGCGGCAGCCAGCGACGCCACCGACGGGAAGCGTTGCATCCATTTTTTGAAGTAGGGGATGACCGTTTCGACCTGGGTCTGCTGGAGCATGATCTCCGAGACCCACACGGCGTAGGGATCGGGGTGGCCGCGCCAGGGTAGAATCCGCCCGTTTTGACGGTACCAGGCCAGAAGTCTGGGGACGAGCGCAGGCATAGAATACACTATTTCCCGTCATTGCGAGCCGTCCTGAGCGAGCCGTCCTGAGCGTAGTCGAAGGACGCACCCTCGCAGTGACAGTCACTATCTGTGGTGGATTTTAGAACTGAAACCCGCCGCGCACGGGGACGACTTTGTAGGCAAAATTCTTGATGAACACAAACAGCCGCTCGCTGATATTGCCCCAATCCGGCGAGCTCATGATCCGGCGGGCCGAGGCCGCGTCGGGGGCGAGCAGTCCCACCTGGATTTGCGGGTAATTGCCATAGATCGTGGCCCAGGCCTCGATGGGCTGGAGTCCCAGCCGCTGCACACCGGGGATGAACTCGCCGACCACGAACTCGAAATATTCCTGTTCGTGTTCAGGAGAGATGTCCCAGGTCATCAAGATTTTAACTCTGGCCGGCTCGTGCATGGCGCTCCTATCCGCGCTGGTAATCCAGCACCATGACCTTGGTCTCTTCGGGCAGGCCAGTGCGGGTGATCTTGAGCGAGGCCAGGGTTTCATGGCTGCTCAAGCCCATTTCTTTCAGGAATTTTTCGAGGCTGTCGAGCGGGATTTTGGCCGCCGGGGTGGCGAAGTGCATCGGGATGACGATGTTCGGCTCCAGCAGGCTGATGACTTCGGCGGCTTTGGCCGCGTTCAGACCCCCGCCGCCCCCCACCGGGACCAGGGCCACGTTCACGTTACCCAGGGCTTCGATCTCGCTCCGTGAGGGGACCTCGCGCAGGTCGCCCAGGTGGGCGACGTTCAAGCCATCGTAATCGAACACGTAAAGGGTGTTGCGTGGCTGGTCGTCCTTCTTCTTGCCAATGCCGTCGGTCTGCACGCCGGTGATGAAGACGCCGCCGATCTCGTATTCGCCAGGGCCGTCGATCACATGCGAATAACCCTTGACCCCGTTGAGGTAGTTATGCCCCGAAGCTTCGTGGCTGACGCTGACGATGTCGGCCTTGAGCTTGAGGGCGTCGTAACCAATAGTCACATGGTCGAACGGGTCGGTGACCACGCTGGCCATGCCGCGTTCGGTGAGTCGAAAGCAGGAATGTCCGTACCAGGTAATTTCCATTCAGTAATGCCTCCGGGGGCAATTATACCCGCAAGTGGGAGGCATTACGCTTAGAAGAGGTTGAGCGCTGCCGCGCCGGAAGCGCCAAACCATGGAGCAAACAACGTACCAATCAACAGGACGCCCAGAGAAAGAACCACCAGGGCAATGCCATACGGGCGGGTGAGCGGGATCGGGTGAGATTCCTCGGCCTCGCCCTCCATGCGGTACAGGTAGACCACCTTGAGTACGGTCAGGTAGTAGTACACGCCCAGGATCGAGTTGATCACGCCCACGAAGGCCAGCCAGATCATGTCGGCTTTGACGGCCGCAGCGAAGACGAAGACCTTGGCCACGAACCCACCGAAGGGCGGCATGCCCGCCAGCGAAAGGAAGGCCACCAGCATCGCCATCGCCAGCCAGGGGCTGCGGCGGCTGAGACCGGCGTAATCGGCGATCCTGTCAGAGCCGGATACCCGGCTGAACACGGCAACGATGCCGAAGGCGGCCAAGTTGGTCAGGATGTAGGCGATCAGGTAGAAGATCACGCTGGTCGCGCCCAGGTCCGAGAAGGCCACCACGCCGATCATCGCGTAGCCCGCATGGGCAATGGACGAGTAAGCCAGCAGGCGCTTGATGTTGGTCTGGGTCATGGCCACCAGGTTGCCGAGGGTCATGGTCAGGGTGGCCAGGACGGCCAGGCCGGTCGTCCAGTCGGGAGACAGGCCGTTTTTCGCAAAGGCGATGAAGAACAGGCGCACCAGGACGGCGAAACCGGCGGCTTTGGAGGCGGTCGACAGGAATCCGGCGACCGGTGTCGGCGCGCCTTCGTAGGTATCCGGCGCCCAGAAGTGGAACGGCACGAGCGAGACTTTGAAGCCGAGTCCCACTAAAATGAGCGTGATCACGCCCAGGGCTGTTACCGTCGAAACCTGCGCCCCGGCAATCGCGGCGGCGATCTCGTACAGGTTGGTGGTCCCGGTGAAGCCGAACAACAGGCTGAAACCGTAGAGCATGACGGCCGAGGTCATCGCGCCGAAGAGCAGATACTTGAAGCCGGACTCGGTGGATTTCTCGTCGTCCACCATGAAGCCGGACAGGACGTAGAGCGGGATGGAGGTCGTCTCGATGGCCAGGTAGAGCATCACCAGGTCCGAGGCGGAGGCCATCAGGTTCATGCCCAGGGTGGAAGCCAGCAGCAGCAGGTAGGATTCGCCGCGGCGGCCGAGCTTCTCCACATCCATCATGAAAAGGGTGGTCATAGCTGCGGCGAAGATGAAGAGCATCTTGAAGAAGAAGCCGAGCCAGTCGAAGCGGATCGCCCCGCCGAAGACCGAGGTCGGCTC
>DYLB01000048.1:3614-12598 GCA_020722305.1 Anaerolinea thermophila
AAAGGCTGACGACGAGCACGGTCAGCAGGCCGCCGAAGGTCAGCCAGCCGGTGTTGCGGCGTTCGTTTACCCTCCAGAACGGCTCGACCACCAGGATCAGGATGCCGAGAACCAGTAAAAGGACCTCGGGCAGAATTGCGGCAAAGGTTGTGGGGTTCACTTATGCACCTCCCAACAGGCGGAGTATGTTTTCGACGCCGGTCTGGACCATCGGCACCATCACGGACGGGAAGAGGCCGATTCCGATCATGAAAGTGCACAGGGTCACGATGGCGATCTTGTCCAGCACCGTCACGTCGGTGATGTGGCCTTCGAGGTTGTCGGGCATCGGGCGGAAGAAGACGTCCCGGATGTTGCGCAGGATGTAGGCCGCGGTCAGCACGATCGAGATACTGGCGACGATGGCCAGGAGCGAGTTCACGTGCCAGACGCCCATGAAGATGGGGAATTCGGCGATGAAACCGGAGAAACCGGGCATGCCCATCGAGACCAGGCCGCCGATGATGAAGCCGACCGAGGCGAAGGGCATGATTTTGTTCATACCGCCGAGTTCGGGGATCTGACGGGTGTGCGAACGGTCGTAGATCATGCCGGTGACGGCAAAGAAGAGAGCCGTCATCACCCCGTGCGAGAACATCTGCACGCCCGCGCCGGTCAGTCCAGTCTTGTTGAGGGTGGACAGGCCGAGCATGACCAGCCCCATGTGCGACACGGACGAGAAACCGATCATGTACTTCATGTCGGTTTGTTGGAAGGCGATGAAGGCTCCGTAGACTACGGCGATACCGGCCAATAACATCACCAGCCAGGACCAGTATTTCGCGCCTTCGGGCAGGAGCATGATGCCCACCCGCAAGGCCGCGAACGCGCCCAGCTTCATCAGCACGCCGGCGTGGAACATGGAAACGGCGGTCGGCGCAGCCACGTGACCGTCAGGCGACCAGTTGTGGAAGGGGAAGATGCCGCCCAGCACCGCAAAGCCGAAGAAGACTGGCAGGAACCAGGCCACCTGGAAGTTGAGCGGGAAATTGGCTTTTTCCAGAAGGAGCATGTCGAAAGACAGCACCCCGGTGCTCTGGTAAGCTGCCCAATACATCGCCAGCGCGCCGACCAGGGAGATGACCGAGCCAACGAACAGGTACAGGGTCAATTTCATGGCGGCGTATTCGCGGGTCTTGACCCAGCCCCAGATGGCAATCAGCAGGTACATGGGGAAGACCGCGATTTCGTAGAAGAAGAACAGCATGAACAGGTCGAGCGAGGCGAAAACGCCGAACACGCCGCTGGCCAGGATGAACAGGAAGGCAAAGAACTCGCGCGGCCTATCTTGGATGCCGGCCGGGTGGTGGTTGTCGTCCACGCCCCAGGAAATGAGCACGCCGGTGAACATGACGATGCCCGTCAGCAGGACCAGCGGGGCGCTCATGCCGTCCACGCCGAACTTCAGGCTGATGCCCAACTGCGGCAGCCAGCGGTAGGTCTCGACGAACTGGTAGCCGGTCATCTCATTGACCAGGTACTGGACGTAAACCCAGGCCGCCAGGAGCAGGTCGAACGTCGCCGCGGCCAGGGCCACGGCGCGGGTCTCGTTGCGGCGTTCGGCCGGGATCAGCAGCATGATTACCGCGGCGACCATCGGGATAAAAACGATCAGACTCAGGATCGGAAATGTCATTGTGTACCTCGCTTAGAACAGCCTGACAACGGCCTTGTTGATCACGTCCAGGATCCAGGCGGGCCAGACGCCGATCCACAGGATGAGGGCCATCAGCGGGGCCATGACCAGGATTTCGCGGGTGTTGATCTCGGTCAGTTTGTGCTCGCCGTGCGCCCAGTGTTCGTTCAGCGGACCGTGCAGCACGTCCTTGATCCCTTTCAAGATGTACGCGCCGGTGAAGAGCAAGCCGATCATCGCCAGGGCGGTGAAGACGGGCAGCGGGCCCCAGGCACCCCGCACGACCAGGAACTCGGAGATGAAGCCGTTCAGGCCGGGCAGGCCGAGGGAGGCCATGCTGGTGAAGATCAGGATGCCGCCATAGACCGGCACGAGCGGGAACAGGCCGCCGAAGTCGCTCAGGTTGCGGGTGTGGGTGCGTTCGTAGATCACACCAACCAGGAAGAACATGCCTGCCGCCGACAGGCCGTGGTTGAACATTTGCAGGACAGCCCCGTTCATGGCGATGTGGGCGTCCGCCGTCCCGGCGACTTTGGCCGCAGCGGCGATGCCAAGCACCACGAAGCCCATGTGGTTGACGGATGAGTAGGCTACCAGCCGCTTGAAGTCAGTTTGGCCGTAAGCGCCGAACGCACCGAAGATGATCGCCATCACGGCCAGGAAGGCCAGCGCCCAGGCATATTGCTGGGCCTGCATCGGGTAGAACGGCAGCACCAGGCGCAGGAAACCGTAAGCGCCGAGTTTCAACAGCACGCCCGCCAGGATCATCGAACCGGCCGTGGGGGCTTCGGTATGGGCGTCGGGGAGCCAGGTGTGGAAGGGCCAGACCGGGACTTTGATGGCGAAGGCTACGACGAATGCCCAGAAGGCAATCGTCTTGACTGTGGCGATGGACATCCCGCCCAGGGCCACGTTGGGTAACGTCGCAGCGTAGGGCCACTTGTCGAACAACGCGACCAGGTCATAGGTCCCGAACGCCACGCCCAGCATCTGAACCGCCAGCAGCAGGCCGAGCGATCCGGCCATGGTGTAGATCAGGAACTTGAGCGAGGCATAGTTCCGGTTGGCGCTGCCCCACTGGTTGATGAGGAAATACATCGGGACCAGGCCGACTTCCCAGAAGACGAAGAAGATCAGCAGGTCGAGGGCCATGAAAACGCCCAACATGCCCGTCTCGAGGAGCAGGAAGAGCATGAAGTAAGCTTTGACCTTCTCGCTGATGCTGAAGGAGGCCAGCAGGGCCAGCGGCGTCAGCAGGGTGGTCAGCAGGACCATGGTCAGGGATAGGCCGTCCACGCCGAGGTGGAAGGTCGAGTTGAGGGCTTGGTACCAGACATATTGTTCTTCGAACTGGAACCCGGCTGCGCTCTTGTCGAAGTTGAACCAGATCACAAGCGAGAGCGCGAAAGGGACCAGGCTGGCAACGAAGGCCGTCCAGCGGATGAGTTTGGCCTCGCCGCCGGGCAGGAAGAGGATGACCAGCGCCGCCAGGACGGGGAAGAACAGGATGGTGGTCAGCAGGTGACTAGAAAGAAAGTCCATGTTTCACTCCGTTGCCGTTACGCCATGAAGAAGTAGTACACCAGCACGCCAACGACGAACAACACGCCAATCGAGGTCAGCATGTACTGTTGGATGCGCCCGGTCTGGACCTTGCGGACGGCGCGTGCCGCCGGGTGGACCGTCCATTGGTGGCTGAGTTTGTCGGCAACAATGTCGTTAATGAACCAGGCATCAATGTACTTACGCAGGGTGTCGCCGATCCAGGCTGCGGCTTTGCCGAAGAAATGCAGGATGCCGTCAATGACACCCTTGTCCATCCACTGGTACGTGAAGGTTTCGGCGAACCAGTAAGACGGTTTGACGAACAGGAAGTCGTAGATTTCGTCGAAGTACCACTTGTTCTTGAGGGCCGGGATTTGGAGTTTGTCTTCAGCCGGGGATTTGACGTTGCGGTAAACGAGGTATCCCAGGCCGAGGCCGCCGAGGGCAACGGACAGCGAAGTCAGCAGGGGGGCCCAGCTGAACTCGAGCGCTTCGGGATGTTCGAGCAGGCTCCCGCCGACAAATTCGTGGAACCAGTTGGGCAGGATCCCACCCAGGACGGGGAAGTGTTCCGGGATTCCGACCCAGCCGTAGGCGGCGGCGAAGACCGCCAGGACGACCAGCGGGACCGTCATCGTCCAGGGAGTTTCCTGGGCGTGTTCGGCTTCCTTCGTCCGGGGTTCGCCCAGGAAGGTCAGGGTAATCTGGCGCATGGTGTAGAAAGCCGTCAGGAAGGCGGCCACCGCCAGGGTGATGAAGACCGTCAAATGTCCATTGGCCCAGGCATCCGCCAGGATTTCATCCTTGGACCAGAAGCCGGCCGTAATGATCGGGAAGCCCGACAGGGCGAAACCGCCGATCAGGAAAGTCCAGAAGGTAATCGGCATCTTCTTGCGCAGGCCGCCCATGTTGAACATATCCTGCGGGTCCACGTGATGGTCCCCGGTGTGCAGGACGCCGTGTTCCATGCCATGGATGACCGAACCGGAGCCGAGGAAGAGCAGCCCCTTGAAGAAGGCGTGAGTGATCAGGTGAAAGGCTGCGGCGATGTAGGCGCCGATGCCCAGAGCGGCGATCATGAAGCCTAATTGCGAGATGGTCGAGTAGGCTAGGACGCGTTTGATGTCGTTTTGGGCGACCGCAATCGTGGCCGAGAACAGGGCAGTGAAGGCGCCAATGAAGGCCACCAGGTTCATGGCGGGGAGCAGGGCCGCGCCCTCGTGCCAGCCGGCCGTCAGCAGCGGGAACATGCGCAGGACGGCGTAGACGCCGGCCGAGACCATCGTCGCCGCATGGATCATGGCACTGACCGGGGTCGGGCCTTCCATGGCGTCGGGCAGCCAGACGTGCAACGGCCACTGGGCCGACTTGCCGATCGTCCCGACAAAGAGCAGGATGGCAATCGCCCCGGCCGCAGACAACCCGAAAAAGGCCGGGGTTGTCGCCAGGACGTGCAGGGTCTCTTCGGTGAAAATTTCACTGAAAGTCAGGGTGCCGGTGGCTTGATACAGAAAAGCGATGCCGAGCAGCATGAACACGTCGCCAATGCGGGTGGTCATAAAGGCTTTGATGGCCGCCGCCCGGGCCGAGGGCTTGCCGTACCAGAAACCGATCAGCAGGTACGAGCACAAGCCCATGATCTCCCAGCCAACGAACAGGGTCAGCAGGTTGTCGGACACGACCAGGGTGTACATGCCGAACGCAAACAGGCCCAGGAAGGCGAAGAAGCGCGAGTACATCGGCTCGACCGACAGGACCATGTGCTTGTGGCCGTGTTCATCCGTTACGGTTGCCCCGTGCGGAGGCAGGCCGGCCCGGTCATGGTCGCCTTTCGGCTGGCCGAAATTTTGATAGCCCACGCTATACAGGAAGATCATGAAGATCGTCCAGGCCACGAAGAACAGCACCGCCGCCCCGAGCGGATCAATCGAAATGCCGATCCTGAACCAGGTGTCGCCGACCGGCAGCCAGGGAATGGAACTGGCAAATCCGCTGAAATGTTCAGTCGTGACCGCTTTGTAAAATACAACCATGCTGCCCAGCCACGACAGGAACGCCGCCCCGACTCCAAGCGTGTGGCTGAGGGCTTTGCTCCTGTTGGTGAACAGCACGATCAGGAAAAACGCCAGGACAGGCGGGAGCGGGATCAACCAGATAAGGGTTTCAGTCGCCATACCAATCTCCTACCATTTCATCAGGTCGAGTTCGTCGGCCACGACGGTGTTGCGGCGACGGTAGATGGAGATGACCAGGCCCAGGCCGACGGCCACTTCCGCAGCCGCCACGGCGAAGACGATGATCGCGAAGACCTGTCCGGCAATCGAGGCCAGCGAACCGTAGCGCCAGAAGGCCACCAGGTTGATGTTGACCGCGTTGAGCATCAGCTCGATGCCGAGCAGGATGGCGATGGCATTCTTGCGGGCCAGCACGCCGAACAACCCGACGCTGAACAGCGCCGCGGCTAAAATCAGATACCAGGAAAGAGGGATCATTGCATCCTCCTATTTCTTAGTCCCGGCGACGTAGACCGCGCCGATCAGCGCCGCCAGCAGCAGCACGGAGGCCACTTCGAAGGGCAGCACGAAAGCGTCCGTGGACACCAGGGCTGCTCCCAGCTCGACGACGCCGTCGAAGCCCGAGGGCAGCGCCGCGGCGGTCCCGTTGAAGCCGCGCCAGCTGCTCAGGAGCATGAACAAGCCGCCGAAGGTCAACAGGCCGATCAGGGCGGCCGCGCCCCAACCCCTGTTCAACTGCTCGCCCTGGTCGCGCATTTCCCGGCGGGTCAGCATGATGGCAAAAATGAACAGGATCGCAATCGCGCCGATGTAAACCACCACCTGCACTACGGTCAGGAAGGTTGCATCCAGCAGGGCGAACAGCACGGCCACCCCAAACAGGGCCGCGACAAGATACAGCGCCGCATGGACCAGGTTTTTGGTCGAGACGACCATCACCGCCGCGCCGAGAATGACGACAGCCGATAAGATGAAGAGAATTTGTATCGCAGTCATAATTTCGCTCCTCTAGTGATGAGCGGCCTGCGCCACAGACTCGACTACGGGTTCTTCGGCCTTGCGTTGGCTGCGGGAATAAGCCCGCAGGATTTCCAGCGTGAGCCAGCCGACGACCACGTTCGCCAGGAACATGACCAGGGCGTAGACCCAGGTCTCGCTCCCGGCCAGCGCCTGGTTCAGGACCGCCGTCACCATCAGCACCACCAGCGACAGCGGGGTGAGGAACTTCCAGTTGAAGCCCAGCATGTGGTCAATGCGGATACGCGGCACGGTGTACTTGACCCACATGATGACCCAGTACCCGATCAGGGCTTTGACCAGGAAGATGATCGCGCCGACGAGCGGGTGCAGGTTTTCCAGGCCGAAGAAGCGGTAGCCGCCAAAGAACAGGATCGCCAGGAAGCCGCCGAAAGTGAAGGCGTGCAGCAACTCGCCGGCGTAGAACAGGCCAAACTTCATCCCGGTATATTCGATGTGGAAACCGGCCACGATCTCGGACTCGGCTTCGTTCAGGTCGAAGGGCGAACGCCCCAACTCGGCGATGGCGCTGATCAGGAAGATGACCGTTGCCAGCGGGGCCACGATGAAGAACCACACGCCGCCGTCCCCTTGCGCCAGGGTGATCTCCCTCACGCTCATCGAGCCGGTGATGATGGTCGGGATGAGCAGGGCCACCACCATCGGGATTTCGTAAGACACCATCGAAGCCACCATGCGGAACGCGCCAAGCAGGGCGTACTTGTTGTTCGACGACCAGCCCGCCATGATGATGGACAGGGTCCCCAGCGCGCCGGCCGCTACCAGGTAAAGCAGCGCCACGTTCAGGTCGGCGCCGTAGATCGTGGCAGCCAGGGGCAGAATCGCCCACAGCAAAAGCACGGAGGTCAGCGACAGGATCGGGGCCAGGTTATAGACCAGTTTGTCCGCTCCGACAGGGGTGATGTCTTCCTTGAGGATCAGTTTGACGATGTCCGCGAACGGCTGGAAAATGCCAAACGGGCCGACCCGGTTCGGTCCCAGGCGGTCCTGGAAGCGGGCCACCACCTTGCGTTCGATCCAGACCAGGAAAATGTCGAGAAGCATCGCAAAACTGACCAGGACCAGGGCGCCCAGGAGCAGGATAATTGCGTTCGCAAGCCCCGAACTCCAGCCCCAGCCCGTGAAGACATCCCGCAGCCACTGAGCAACAAAATTAATCGGGTCACTCCAGAAGGTCATGGGTTTCTCCTTAAAACTACAAATAAAAGGCTGATAGGAGGTTCCCTGTCAGCCTTTTGAATTTCTATGAACGGATTACATCCATTCCAGCGCGCCTTTGCGCCAGGCGTATACCAGGCCAGCGAGCAAGATCAGGATAAATATCACCCCTTCGACCGCCACGAAAACGCCCAAAACTCCCGGCTGCGACTGGTTCAGAGCAATCGCCCAGGGGAACAGGAAGACGGTTTCGACATCGAAGATCAGGAAGATCAGCGCAAAAATGTAGTACGGAGCCTTGAACTGGACCCAGTTCACCCCCACCGTTTCCATACCGCATTCGTAAGTGCTTTGCTTGATCGGGTTGGGTTTCTTCGGGCCGAGCAGCGCCGAGATGACGATTGCAGCCACCGGGATAAAAATACCGACAAGCAAAAACAGGCCAATATATAGCCATTCAGATTGCATAGTCACTCCATTTGGCGAAGTTTAAAAAATCCAGAGCTATCGAACGGGCGAATTGTACCATGAAGCACTTTCGCGACAAATTACCCATGTCGTATTTTCGTTATGATATATGTCACTTGTTTGACAACCTATTTTCGCCGCTTCCACAGCCAGCGCAGGAGATCCTCCAGGAACGGGAAGCCCAGCACCGAGCCGACGAACGACCCGGCCAGCCCCAGCCAGCGCGCCGGCCCGACCTTCAAGCCAAGAAGCGAAACCCCCTCGATTTCGAATAGTTGCGCGGCGATGGTTTCGCGCTGTTCCGGGCCGCCGTTCTTGGGGACGTAACGCATGTAGAGCCAGACCACGCCCTTATAGATGCCCGGCTCGGTGATGCGGATACTCCAGAAAAAGGTCACGCTCTTTCCCGGACTAAGCGGCTCGCTGACCGTTTCGACGGGCGTCACCTGTGCCCCGGCCAGGTCCAGGCGAGCTTCGGCCACCACATTGTGCGTTTCATATAAGTTGGGGATTTGCACCACCTGACCCTGTACCTGGTTGCCGCTGATCTGGGCTGTGGGCGTGAGGTCCCCCAGGTCGTCCACCTCCAGCGTCATGCGGATCGTATCGCCGTCGCCGGTGCGGATGCGGACGGGCAGTTCCAGCGTCAGGCGGCGGGATTCCATGATAGCCGGCGCGGGAGCGGCCTGGGTGGAGGGAAAGGTCGGCGAAACGGGAGGCAGGCCCGGCGTCCCGGTGGCAAGCGCCGTGGATAATGCCGGGGCGGTTGGTTCCGATCCGGCGGGTTCGGGCGGCGGGGCAGAGTACGAAGTCATGCAGGCGGCAGCCGTCCCAAACATCGCCAACAAAAACAGGAAGAGCCTCAGCCGCCGCGGCATCTCACGCCATCTCCATCAGCAGCGGAATCCAGGCCTCGGGCGTGGGCAGTTGCAGCTCCCCCGGCGGGATGGGCAGCACGCGGGTCTCGCGCAGCGCCGGGAGGAAGGCCCACAGGAGCAGGACAGCCGAGACGCCCAGCACGACGATCGCCAGGGCCAGCCGGATCACCTTAGACTTTGCCATAAAAATATTATACACGCCGGAGG
>DYLB01000049.1 GCA_020722305.1 Anaerolinea thermophila
TGGTGTACTTCGTGTCCTTTGTGGATAAAGACCTTTTTGCAGTAGACTCTATAATACCCACGGTTGAAAATTGCGCTTTCCACCGCTCAAAAAAGCGATTAGCGCGCCAAACCGACGGGACGCGCTTTACCGCCATCTCCAAGAGTCCGCTAATCTCCGCGAATTCCCGCTAATCCGTCTTACATTCGCGATGATTTGCGAAGATTAGCGGATTCCTGTCCCAGCGCTTTGGCGCGCCAACAAAAAGCGCAATTCTCAACCGAATGCGGTATAGCGTGACAAAGCAATTGTTGGGCTGCAAGCCCGACCTACTTTCTTAGGCTTTTTACTGAACCAACATGCTGATCCTCCACAACGCCCATCTCACCACCCTCGACCCCGACCGGCCTGAAGTCAGCGCCCTGGCCATTGACAGCGAGCGCGTCGTGGCGGTGGGTGGCGACGAATTACTTGACTCATTCCCCTTTGCCCAAAAACAAAACCTGGGCGGGCGTTACCTCCTGCCCGGTCTGACCGATGCCCACATCCATTTGCAGCATTACGCCCTCGGCCTGCAAAAGATTGACTGCGAAACCCCCACGCTCGAAAAATGCCTGCGCCGAGTGGCCGCACGCGCCCGCGTCACCCCGCCCGGTGAGTGGCTCCTCGGCCACGGCTGGAACCAGAACACCTGGCCCGACGCGCCGTCGAACGGCTTTCCCTCCACCGCCGACCTGGACCGGATCGCCCCGCACCACCCGGTCTACCTGACCGCCAAGTCGCTTCACGCCGGCTGGGCCAACTCGGCCGCCCTCAAAGCCGCTGGGATCACCCTGAATACCCCCGATCCCAAAGACGGGGTTCTCCAGCGGGATGCCTCCGGCCGGTTGACCGGAATCCTGCTCGAAAGCGCCATGAAACTCGTCAGCGAAGCCATCCCCAAACCCGGCGTGGACGACATTGCCGGGGCCATCGCCGCCGCCCAGCCTATCCTGTGGAAGATGGGGCTGACCGGCGTCCACGATTTCGACGGCCGGGATTGTTTCGCGGCCTTGCAGGTGCTTCACGAGCGCGCTGACCTGCGCCTGCGCGTCACCAAGAGCATCCCGCTCGACCTGCTGCCCCAGGCTGCTGCCCTCGGCCTGCGCAGCGGCTTCGGCGACGATTGGCTGCGGATCGGCCCAGTCAAGGCCTTCATGGACGGGGCCCTCGGCCCGCGCACTGCGGCCATGTTTCAACCCTACGAGCGCGAAGCCGAAAATCGTGGTATTCTAAATATGGATTCTGAAGAACTTTTCGAACACAGCCGCCTGGCTGCCGAATCCGGGCTGGGGATGGCCGTCCACGCTATCGGCGACCGCGCCAACCACGAGGTCCTGGAGGCTTTCGCCCGCCTGCGGCAGTTCGAGCGGGCGCGCGGCCTCCCGGCCCGGCGTCACCGCATCGAGCACGTCCAGCTTCTGCATCCCGCCGACGCCCGCCGCCTGGCCGAACTGGACGTGATCGCCTCGATGCAGCCGATCCACGCCACCTCCGATATGGAGATGGCCGACCGCTACTGGGGCGGGCGCGCCGCCCTCGCGTATGCCTGGCGCACCCAACTGGAGGCCGGCGCCCGCCTGGCCTTCGGATCGGACGCCCCGGTCGAATCGCCCAACCCCTTTTGGGGATTGCACGCCGCCGTCACCCGCCGCCGGGCAGATGGCGCCCCAGGACCGGACGGCTGGCGCGGCGAACAACGCCTTTCCCTGGCTGAAGCGTTATCCGGCTTCACCACCGGCGCGGCCTTCGCCGCCGGAATGGAAGACCGCCTGGGGCGGCTGGCCCCGGGCTTTTACGCAGATTTGATCGTGCTCGAAGAAGACTTGTTTACCCGTCATCCGGATTCTTTATTGGAGCTGCGGCCTGTCGCCGTTATGGTTGGCGGTGATTGGGTCTGGCAATCCTGATTGGATTGGCACCATGGCAACCTCATCCAAACTTACGCCTGAAATCCTCGTCCCTCGGCTGGGGGAATACCTGGTCCAGGAGGGCAAGATCACCGAAGCGGATCTGAAGAAAGCCCTGGCGTACCAGCAGGACATGCTCAGCCAGGGCAGCTCGGTTTTGCTGGGCCAGGCCCTGGTGGACCTCAACCTCCTGAGCAAGGAGGAACTCGACGCAGCCGTGACCGAGCAGATCATCCAGCTGCGCTCGGCCCTGCAAGACGCCAACCGCAACCTCGAACGCCGCGTCCAGGAACGGACAGCCGAACTGCAAAGCGCCCTCCAGCGCCTGTCGGAGTTGAACCAGTTGAAGGCCAATTTCGTCGCCAACATCTCCCACGAACTGCGTACCCCCCTGACCCACATCAAAGGCTACCTCGAACTGCTTGTGACCGACTCGCTCGGACCGCTTTCGCCGGAACAGAAACACGCCATGAAAGTCAGCCAGAAATCGGCCAGCAAGCTGGAACGGCTGATAGACGACCTGATCATGTTCTCTCTGGCCTCGCGGGGCGAACTGTCCATCCAGCTCGTGCCCGCCGACATCACCCTCATTGTGGATAACGTCGTCCGCGCGATGGAAAGCCGGGCGGAGGAGAAAGGGGTCAGCCTGCACACCTTGTATGACGAGAACATCCCCCTCGTCCAGGTCGACGCGCAGAAGATCGCCTGGGCGGTGGCCCACCTGGTGGATAACGGGATCAAGTTCACGCCCCAGGGCGGCCGGGTCGGGATCAACGTCCGCATCGAGGACCACCGCCTGATCAGCCTGACCGTGGCCGACACCGGGATCGGCATCCCCCAGGAGCGCTTGCCTGAAATCTTCGAGCCGTTCCACCAGTTGGACGGTTCGACCACGCGGCGCTACGGCGGGACGGGCCTGGGGCTATCCCTGGTGCAGCAGATCATCGAAGCCCACGGTTCGCGGATCACGGTCAAATCCACGCCAGGGAAAGGCACCATCTTCCAGTTTGCCTTGCCGGCCGCATCTGCCCCGGCAAATGCAGCTGAATGAAACGAATGCAGGTATCCGTGGACGACAAGATCATTGATCGCTTGATTGAAGTCAACGAGGTCATCTCGCAGGCGGGGGATTGGAAGCAGACCCTGAATCAGGCCATCATCGTTTTGCGGAAAATTTTCATCTATGACAATCTCGCCATTTACCGCCGGGATCCGTCCGGTCTGATCGAAGTGGTCTACGCCCGGTCGGTGGGGCGCGGCCTGGCCGCCGAAGCCGATGCCGCCTGGGGCGAGGAGATCGCCAGCCAGGCCCTGGCGGCCCGGCAAATGGTCTTGAAAGAACCCAAAGACCGCACCAGCACCGACGACCGCCTGGCCAATGCCCACCTGCTGGGACTGCCGCTTTTCATCGAAGGCAATCCTTACGGGGCGCTGGTTTTCATCCGCTTCGGCGGGCCGGTATTTACACCGGAGCAAAGTTCGATTGCGCAACTGGCGGGACAGTTGTTCGCCCAACTGATCCATCGCAACCTCATCCTGGACAAAATGGAGCATCTCAAAGGCCTCGAACAACAAATGCGTTTGCAGGAAGACTTCGTCGCCACCGTCTCGCACGACCTGCGCACCCCGCTAGGGTTCATCAAGGGCTATACCACTACCCTCCTACGTTCCGATACTGATTGGGACGCCGCCACCCAGCGGGAGTTCCTGACCATCATTGACGAGGAGACCGACCGCCTGGCCGAACTGATCGAAAACGTGCTCGAATCGGCCCGCCTGCAAAGCCAGACCTTGCGGATGAATTTCCACCCCGTCCGCCTGGACGCCTTGATTCGGGAGGCGGCCGTCCGCGCCCAGACCCATTACCGCTCGCTGCGAATCAAACTGGACCTGGAAGAGGGCTCCGTGGTCGAGGCCGACAACGTGCGATTGGCCCAGGTCTTCGAAAACCTGTTCAGCAACACGATCAAGTACGCTCCCGGCGCGCGGATCCAGATCACGCTCCACTACAAGGACGACTGCGCTGCCATTACCTTCAGCGATAACGGCCCCGGCATAGACAAGGACTTCCTGCCGTTCATCTTCGAGCGGTTCTATCGGGTTCCCGGTCAGGCCAGCGGCACCGGCACCGGCCTGGGGCTGTTCATCTGCAAGCAAATCATCCAGGCTCATCATGGCAAGATTTGGGCCGAATCGGAGCTTGGCGAAGGGACGCGCTTCTTCATCGAAATCCCGGTCACTCAGGCGTGACCATCGTCTTTTGTTGAAGGACTTTGAGAGGAGAGAACATGACCACACAAGTTCTTGTTGTTGATGACGAGCCTCGTTATCAACGCTTACTGGAAGCCAACCTGCGCACCGAAAACTACGATGTGTTGACCTCCGGCGATGGGTTGACGGCCCTGGACGTTTTCTCGGCCAACCCCATTGACCTGGTCCTGCTGGACGTGATGATGCCCAAACTGGACGGTTTCGCCACCTTGCAGCGCATCCGCGAATTTTCGAACGTTCCGGTCATCATCCTGACGGCCAAAGGCGAAGAACAGGACCGGGTGCGCGGCCTCGACCTGGGTGCCGACGACTACCTGGTCAAGCCGTTCTCGGCCACCGAACTTTTGGCCCGCGTCCGGGCGGTACTGCGCCGCTCGCAAGTAGCCCAGGAGACGACCTCGGTGCGCTTCTTCACCCACGCCAACCTGAAAATAGATTTCGCCCGCGCCGAAGTCTGGCGCAGCGGCCAATCCGTCTCCCTTTCGGCAACGGAATACCGTCTCCTGCTCCAGTTCGCTCACAATATCGGCAAAGTGCAAACTGCCGAAGAATTGTTGAGCAGTGTCTGGGGGCCGGAATACCGCAACGACAAGGAAATTCTGTGGGTCAGCATTGCCCGCCTGCGGCAAAAGCTCGAGGACGACCCCCATGCGCCCCGTCACATTATTACCAAATCTGGCCTGGGTTACATGATGCCGTCCCTCGAAGGCGATTGATTTCAGGGTGACGTCACAAAGAGGCTAACCATGAGCATTGAATTCGATCCCAAAGGAAAGTTTTTCACCGACATCATCACTAAGGAAGCCGTCAGCGCCCTGGTGCAGACCACCACCCACCTGCTGCGCGGCCACATCCACGTGCGCCAGGACGCGCGCCTGAAGGATGAACTCGACCTGGAGGAACCGTTCCTGGCAGTCACCGATGCCAAAATCCTGGCCGCCGACGGGCAGACCGTCCTTTACGATACCGGTTTTGTCGCCGTCCAGCGCAGTCAAATCATCTGGGTCATTGCTGAAAGAGACCTGACCCAGAAAAGTGAAACTGAATGACCCAGACTCCTCCGTCCAACCTTTCCAGCCTTTCAGGGGCTGATATTGTCAAATTTAAAACTTACCTGACTGGCCTGCTCTCGCGGGAGCTGGATGCCGAGGCCGTTCCGCTCGAAAAGCAGCGGGAATTCGTCTCCAAGAAACTCGTTGAGACCTACGAGCGCGCCCGCCTGCAATTGCCGAACTCGATCCGCGAGCAGATCTTCAAGGATGTACTCAACGATGTGGTCGGTTATGGCCCGATCCAGCCCTTGCTGGACGATCCCGAGATCAGCGAGGTGATGGTCAACGGCCCGAAGAAAGTCTACGTCGAGAAGAAGGGCCAACTGACCAAGACGGCGGTCACCTTCGACGACAACGCCCACGTGATCCGGGTCATCGAACGCATCATCCTGCCCCTGGGACGCCGGATAGACGCCGACAGCCCGACCGTGGACGCCCGCCTGCCGGACGGCTCGCGGGTCAACGCTGTGGTCCCGCCGGTTTCGATTGATGGCCCGTCCATCACCATCCGTAAGTTCAGCAAAGACAAGCTCAAGGTCCACGACCTGGTTAATTTCGGCTCGCTGACCGAGACCATGGCCGAATTTCTGCGGGCCTGCGTGGTCGGGCGCTTGAACATCGTCATCTCGGGCGGCACCGGTTCCGGCAAGACGACCCTGCTCAACGTGCTTTCAGGGTTCATCCCCGAAGACGAGCGGATCGTGACCATCGAGGACGCGGCCGAACTCCAACTCCAACAGGACCACGTCGTGCGCCTGGAGACCAAACCTCGCAGCCTGGACGGCGCCGGTGAAGTGACCGTCCGTGACCTGGTCAAGAACTCGCTGCGGATGCGCCCCGACCGGATCGTGGTGGGCGAGTGCCGCGGCGGCGAAGCGCTCGACATGCTCCAGGCCATGAATACCGGCCACGACGGCTCCTTGACCACCATCCACGCCAATTCACCGCGCGACGCCCTCTCTCGGCTCGAGACCCTGGTGCTGATGGCCGGCATGGAACTGCCCGTCAAAGTAATCCGCCAGCAAGTCGCCTCGGCCGTGGACCTGATCGTCCAGCAGACGCGCCTGCGGGACGGGGCGCGTAAAGTCACAGCCATCTCCGAAGTCGCCGGCATGGAGGGCGAGACCATCGTCCTGACCGACATCTTCCGCTTCGAACAGACCGGGATCGGGGAGGGCGGCAAGGTGCTGGGCGAGTTGAAGCCCACCGGCATCCGCCCGCTGTTCGGGCCGCAACTGGAAGCCGCCGGGTTCAAGCTGAGACCGGAAGTCTTCGGCGCCTCGGTTGCGGATATTTTGCAGCGCGGCCGCAGGTCGTAAAACAGTCTCGGGCGCGAGTGACGCCAGGCTCAATCTGCTATATAATACCCACGTGGGTATAATTTGTCCCGCCTGCGCTTGCCAGGCCAACTTTGCCGAAGAAAAGGACAGGCCATGAGTATTCAGTCACAGATTGTCCTGCGAACGAAAAAATTGGGAGTGCTCCTGCGAGATGCGCGCCTGGCGGCGCGCAAAAGCGTGGATGAATGCGCCAGCGCGGTCGGTGTGACCCGGGGCGTCTTCGGCTCCTACGAGCAGGGGCGTAAATCCCCCTCGCTCCCCGAAATCGAAGTCCTGGCCTTCTTCCTGGGCCTGCCCATCAACCACTTCTGGGGCCGGGAAGCCATCTCGGACGACGCCCCGCCGACCGACCCGATCAACCTGCCCGCCTTGAAGGGCGTGCGCCAGCGCATGATCGGGGCCTTGCTGCGCCGCCAGCGGATGGAGGCCAGCATCTCGGTCAAGGCCCTGTCGGAGCAGACAGGAATCCCCCAGAGCCGGATCAAGGCCTACGAACTGGGAGAACGGCCCATCCCCGTCCCCGAACTGGAGGGGCTGCTGGCGGTGCTGGACGGGCGGATCGAATCCTTCTTCGACCAGAGCGGTCCCATTGGTCAATGGATGAACCAGCAAAAATCGGTCGAGCTGTTCCTGAAACTCCCCACCGACCTGCAAGATTTCGTCTGCCAGCCGGTCAACCTGCCTTACCTGGAATTGGCCCGCAAGTTGAGCGCTCTTTCGGCTACAAAACTACGCTCGGTGGCCGAAGACCTGCTCGATATTACTTTCTAAGCACATTCGATGGACTCCCAATCTCTCGACCAACTGGCCGAAGCGGCCAAAAGCGTCTTCCAGCAGGGGAAGTTCACCCAGGCTGCCGGAGAATTCGCCCATCTGGCCCAATCGTATGCGGACCGGGGCGACGACCTGATGGCGGCCGAGATGCGCAACAACCAGAGCGTCTCCCTGCTCCAGGCCGGGCAGGCCGCCGCCGCCCTCGACCTGGTGCTGGATACCGATAAAATATTCGCCCAGGCCGGCGACCTGCGCCGCCAGGGATTGGCCCTCGGCAACCGGGCCGCGGCCCTCGAAGCCCTCGGCCGCGCCGACGAAGCTGCCCGAGACTACGACCAGGCCGCCGACCTACTCGACCGGGCCGGGGAAGGCGACCTGCGGGCCATGGTGCTCAAGTCCCGCGCCGCTCTCGACCTGAAACGCGGCAAAATGACCGACTCGGCGGTTAACATGATGGGGCATCTGGCCTCGCTCGAAAAACCCACCTTATTCCAACGATTCTTGAAATTCTTGCTGCGATTCCGTCTATGGTAACTGTAGATTTACTAGTTCGCCCTGCCCTGCCTGGGGACCAAAAGCAAATTGCCAACCTGCTCTATTTCGAAGCGCACGTCCACCGCCACCTCGACTGGCGTGCTCCGCTGGACTGGTTGGGTGCGCCTTTTTATTGGGTTGCCGAGAGCGCCGGGCGGGTGCTGGCCGCGCTGGCTTGCCCGAAAGACCCGCCCCAGGTGGCCTGGCTGCGGCTTTTCACCCACGCCGGCAGCGTCCCGCTCGAAGAGGCCTGGAATGTGCTCTGGCAGACCGCCCGCGCCGAACTCGAACAGCACGGCCCGGCGACGGTGGCGGTGATCGCCCTGCACGAATGGATGGAAGGCATCCTCCTGGACAGCGGTTTCAGCAACTGGCAGAGCATCACCATGCTCGAATGGCAAGCCGGCACCCTGCCGCACCGCAAAGCCCACTACCCGGTCAAGATTCGCCCGATCCGGCGCGAGGACCTGCCCCGGGTCGCCCGCCTGGACGCGGCCTCCTTCGACCCGGTCTGGCAGAACTCGCTCCCCGCCCTCGAACGGGCCTTCGACCAGGCCTCCCTGGCGACCCTGGCCGAGGATGAGCGCGGGCTGCTCGGCTACCAGATCAGCACCCAGAACCCGTTCGGGGCGCACCTCGCCCGGCTCGCCGTCCGGCCCGATATGCAGCGCGCAGGCATTGGGTCCGCCCTGCTCAACGACCTGCTGACCCAGATCACGCGCCGCGGCCTCGTCCGCCTCACCGTCAACACCCAAAGCCAGAACCTGGCTTCCCTGGCGCTGTACGAGAAAATGGGCTTCAACCCGACTGGTGAAAATTACCCGGTTTACCAATACCCAATCGGCTAAAACTGAAAGGAGCGCAGATGGCCCAACGTGACGACGCCGTAATTGTCAATGCCCTGGTGCGGCAAGCCCTGGTCTCTGCCGAAGAAGTGATGGGCGAGAACGGCCTGAACGCCGTGCTGCATACCAGCGGTCTGGAGCGGTTCATCAACAACCTGCCGCCCAACGACCTCAACGCCGGCATTCGATCTGTAGAATACGCCCGGCTCAACCAGGCCATCGAATCGTTCTATGGGCGCGGCGGGCGCGGCATGTTGCGCCGCATCGGCAAAGCCTCCTTTCAATACGGGGTGCGCGAACAGGCCGCCCTGCTGGGCGTGGCTGGGGCAGCGCTCAAACTGCTGCCCGAAAAACAACGCATCAAATTCATCCTCAATGCGCTGGTCGCTGCCCTCAAAAAATCCAACCCGCAGGTCGAAGCCTGGGTGGACGAAAGCGGCGAACGACTGGCCTACGTCGACGCCACCTGCGCCATCTGCCACGGGCGCAAGAGCGAAACCCCCATCTGCCACCTCTACATCGGCTCGGTCGGCGAGGCCGTCCACTGGGCCACCGGCCGCGAATACGACGTAATCGAGACCCATTGCTTCGCCCGCGGCGACGAGTTCTGCCGTTTCGAAATCGGTGAGCCGCGCCCATGAGCCAGGCGACCTTTTCTCCCGCACTTTTAAGGGGATTTATCGAGACGGCCCGCGAAGTGGCCGAACCCGATACGCTTTTGGTCCTGTTCAAGCAGCACAACCTCCCCGAAGCGTGGCTGGACCCGGAAACTGCTGGCCGTTTGGATGCCGCTTCCGCGGCTGAGGCCTACGTCGGCATCCAGCGAGCGCTGCGCCTCTATTTCGGGCGCGGGGCGCGCCTCACCCTGCTCCGCATCGGACGCATCTTGTGGGGCAAGGCGCTCGATACCGCCCCGGTCGGGATCAAAGCCCAATCCCGGATCGTGCGCGGCCTGCCCGCCGGTCTGCGCCCAAAAGCCGCCCTCGAAATCCTGGCCCGGCTGCTCGGCGGCAAGGACCAGGTCAGCCTCCACACCCTCGACCTGGACCTGGTACTGGTGGACCGCGCCAGCCCCCTGCCCGACAGACTGCACGGCGAACAAGCCGTCTGTTACGTGACTCTCGGCCTGATCCAGGGCGCGCTGTTCTGGGCCACCGGCCGCGAAGTAGACGTGGAAGAAACCTCCTGCCGTGCGGCGGGAGCCGCCACCTGCGAATTTCGGATCAAAACTGGAGGTTGACATGCAATCATTCGAATATGCCTGGCAAAGCGCGGACGGGATCTCGTTCTACGGCCAGGGCTGGGCCCCCGAAGCCCCCAAAGCCGTGATCTGTCTTGTCCATGGTTTGGGCGAGCACAGCGGGCGCTACGCCCACATGGGCAGCGCTTACGCCCAGGCCGGGTACGCCCTGCTCGGCTTCGACCTGCGCGGCCACGGCAAATCCGGCGGCCGGCGCGGGCATGCACCCTCTTTCGAGGCCTTCATGCAAGACATTGACCGCCTGCTCGAAGAAGCCGGGAATCGTTATCCGGGGCTGCCGCGTTTCATCTACGGCCACAGCCTGGGCGGCATCCTGGCCCTGAACTACGCCCTGCGCCGCAAACCGGACGTGAATGGGGTAATCACCTCTGCCGCCGGCCTGCGCACCGCCATCGAGCAGCAAAAAGGCAAGGTCTTCCTGGCCAGGGTGTTCGGCTCGGTCATCCCCTCCGTCGCCATCCCCAGCGGACTCGATCCCAACACCATTTCGCGCACGCCCGAAGTCGTCCAGCGTTACGTCAGCGACCCACTGGTGCATGACAAATTTTCCTTCGGGATGGGCAAGTCGGTAATGGACGCCATCGCCTGGGCCTTCGAACACGCCGGGGAATTCGCGCTCCCGCTCCTGGTCATGCACGGGACGGCCGACCAGTTGGGATTCGCCTCCGGCAGCCAGGAGTTTGCCTCCAAAGTCAAGGGCGATTGCACCTTCAAGGCCTGGGAAGGGCTGTCGCACGAGTTACACAACGAGCCGGAGAAGGAAGAAGTCTTTAAATACGTTATCGCCTGGATGGAGGCGCATTTGTAGCGCCTTGGAACCAGGCAAGTGACGTGGTGCGGGATGAAAATCCCGCATTGCTTTCCAAATACAGAATTGAGGGAACCAAAGCATGAGCAAGAGCAAACGTCAGGAAATACGCGCCAGGCGCAGCCGTCAAAAACGCAGCCAGCAGGTCGTCCTGATCGTCATGGTCACGGTTGGGGTGCTGCTGAGCGCCCTGGCCTTGATCCGGGGCCAGGCCCAATCCATCGGGGAGATCGTGCAGATCACCCCGCTCCCCCGACCACTGGCGAACGGACCTGCCCTGGGCGACCCCAACGCGCCGGTCACCATAGACGTGTTCGAGGATTTCCAATGCCCGGCCTGCGCCAGTTATTCGGAGCAGGTGGAGCCGCTGATCATCTCGGCCTACGTCGAAACCGGACAGGTCTATTACGTCTTCCACAACTTCCCCTTCATAGATGACGGGACTGCATCGAAAGAATCCGACCAGGCGGCCAGCGCCAGCCTGTGCGCCGGTGAGCAGGGCCGTTTCTGGGATTATCACGACATGCTGTTCGCCAACTGGAACGGCGAAAACGTCGGGGCTTTTGCGGATGTGAGGCTGAAAGCCTTCGCCGAGTCCCTGGGGCTGGATGCGGCTGCCTTCGACGGGTGCCTGGACGACGGTCGTTACATGGACGTGGTCAATGCCGATTACCAGCTTGGCACCCGTATGGGGGTCCAGGGCACGCCCAGCGTCTTCGTCAACGGGGTGCTGCTGACGCCCGGTTTCATCCCCTCCTTCCAGGATGTCCAGCAGGCGGTCGAGGCCGCCCTTTCGGGGCAGTAAACTTCCAGCCAGGACCGGGACCGAAAATCCCGGTCTTTTTGATTCCCTACCTTAATCACGGATTAGCGTTTCCAACCTCTACTGGACAAAACCCCCTGAACATGGCAAAATTCAACATTCTAACCCAAACCGTCAGGAGAAAGCAGCATGAGCAAAAGTAAGCGCCAGGAAATACGCGAAAAACGGATACGCCAGCAGCGCACCCAGCGCATCGGCGTGATCGCGCTGGTAAGTGTCGGCGTTTTGTTCCTCGCCGCGGCAGTCATTTATCCCCAGGTCAAACCGATTGGCGACATTGTGGTCTCCGACCCGGTCAGCCGCCCCAAGCCGCAGGGGAACGGCATCGGCGACCCGAACGCGCCCATATTGATTGAAGAGTTTTCCGACTTCCAGTGCCCGTACTGCGCCCGTTTCAGCAAGGAGACGGAAGGGCAACTGATCGCTGCCTACGTCGAAACCGGGAAGGTCTATTTCCGCTACCGCTCGATGGGCAATTTCCTAAGCGACAACATCGCCCGCGCCGGCGGCCCTCCGGGGACCGAGTCGGAGGATGCCGCCGAGGCCGCCTATTGCGCCGGCGACCAGAACAAATTCTGGGAGTACCATGACATCCTGTTCGCCAACCAGACCGGCGAAGGCGTGGGCGATTTCGCCCCGCGCAAACTGACGGCTTACGCCGAAGCCCTCGGCCTGGACATGGGAGCCTTCCAGTCCTGCCTCGACAGCGGCAAGTACCGCGACCAAGTAGCCCAAGACGGCGTGGACGGCGCGGCCGCCGGGGTGACCGGTACGCCCTCCTTCCTGCTGACCTGGACGGTCAACGGCGAAGTGCGCACCAAACTGGTCGTCGGCGCCCAGCCGATCGCCGCCTTCCAGTCCGAGATCGAGGCCGCCCTGGCGGAGATGGGGCAATAATCCGTAGCGCGGAATTCCCTTCGGCTTTGCTCAGGGCAAGCATTCCGCAACCAA
>DYLB01000050.1 GCA_020722305.1 Anaerolinea thermophila
AATTATGAGTAAATCCCTGATTGATGCTCCGCCCGGAAAGGCATTGCGCTTTGGGCTGCGTTTACCCATCTGGCTGTATCGCGTCCGGCTCGGCTGGCTGCTGGGCGACCGCTTCTTGATGCTGACCCACACCGGGCGTAAAAGCGGGTTGCCGCGCCAGACGGTGATCGAGGTCGTGCGGCACGACAGGCAAACGGACACTTACTGCGTCGTTTCCGGCTGGGGTGCAAAATCGGACTGGTACCGGAACATTCGCAAAAACCCCTCGGTCACGATCCACGTGGGCGGGCGCAGGTTCCAATCGAAGGCAGAATTCATCCCTGTCGAGCAGGCCATCGAGATCATGGAAACATACGCCCGCGACCACCCGATGGCTTTCAGCGAGTTGAGCGGCTTGTTCCTGGGCGAGCGCATGAAACCCGGCAGCGACGCTCCGCAGCGGATCGCAGAGAAAATGCCGATGGTCGCGTTCCACCCTGAGGTCCAAGTTTAAGAGAAAAGGAGAAACCCATGGAAATCGTAATCCTTGTTGCGGCAATGATCGTCGTCGGCCTGTTGATGGGCTGGGTAGCCGGTTTTATCTGGAAAGGCAAGCGCCCGATCGGGGTTCAAGGCGATTACCTTGCAGCGGTCATCACGGCTGTGGTTGTCGGACTGATTGACTGGTTCGTCATCCCGGCCATGGGATTCAGCGACTCGCTGCGCAACCTGGGCGTGGCGCTGGAACCGGCCCTGGGCGCGCTGTTTGTGCTGTGGATCATCCGGGTGGCGAAGAAGTAATCAGTTTATGTCATTGCGAGGGCGACGCCCGAAGCAATCTTAAGGAACCATCAAGTAGGAGATTGCTTCGCTGCGCTCGCAATGACATGGGAAAAACAATGACTTCAATCATCGAAACCAACCGCCTCACGCGGGACTTCAAGTCTGCTACCGCTGTGGACGGTTTGACCCTGGCGATAGAGGCTGGCGAACTGTTCGGGCTGGTAGGGCCGGACGGAGCGGGCAAGACTACCACGCTGCGCCTGCTGGCCGGCTTGCTGGACCCGAGCGGGGGCGAGGCCACGATTCTGGGTCTCGATCTCAAGTCGCAGGCCGAAGCAATCAAGCCCCACGTGGGCTACATGGCGCAGCAGTTCAGCCTGTACGGCGAGCTGTCGGTGTTGGAGAATTTGCAGTTCTTCGCCGAGTTGTTCGACGTCTCGAAGCAGGACCGACGCGAGCGTACCCAACGTCTGCTGGAATTTGCGGGCCTGACCGAGTTTACAGACCGAAGAGCGGCGCACCTCTCCGGCGGGATGCAGAAGAAGCTGGCGCTGGCCTGCTCACTGATCCACCAGCCGGAGATTCTGTTACTCGACGAACCCACCACGGGCGTGGACCCCGTCTCGCGGCGGGAGTTCTGGAACATCCTGACCGAGCTGCACGTGCAGGGCACGACCATCCTCGTCAGCACACCCTACATGGACGAGGCCGACCGCTGTTCACGCGTCGGGCTGATGTATGCGGGGGTGCTGGTCGAGTGTGACACGCCGCAGAATATCCGCAACCGGCTGGAGGGGGAGGTGATCGAGGTCCAGGCTGGGGACTGGCAAAAGGCCTTTGAAACGGTAGCAGGCCTGCGGGGAGTCCGGGAGGTGCAGACGTATGGCGAGGCGCTGCATCTACTCGTTGATAACGGGAAGAAACGTCTGCCCGAGATCGAACGCGTCCTGAAAAAATCAAAAATCGAATACCGCAGCATCCGCATCGCCCCGGCTCGCATGGAGGAAGCGTTCATTTCGTTGATCCGCAGGATGGAGGCCGAGTGAAAATCAGACATATCTGGGCCGTGACCCGCAAGGAGTTCAACCACATCGTGCGCGACCGCAGCACGCTGATGCTGGTGCTGTTTACGCCGACGCTGGTGCTGCTGGTGATGGCCTACGCCTTGACGGTGGACCTGAAGCACGTGCCGCTGGCGGTGCTGGATTACGACCAGAGTCAGGTGTCGCGGGCGTTCGTGCAGCAGATCACGGCCGGGCAGGACCTGGACCTGTACGCCAGCGCCGGGAGCATGGCCGAGATCGAGGCGATGTTGATGCGGGGCGAGATCAAGGCGGCGCTGGTGATTTCGCCGGGCTTTGCGGCGGATTTGCAGGCGCTGAGGGGCATGCCGATGCAGGTCATCATTGACGGGACCGAGCCGGAGAGCGGCAGCTTCGCGGTGGAGCACATCGCCAACCGGGCGGAGGAGTTCATCAGCACGGCGCTGGCGGGACAGTTGCAGGCCCAGGGGCTGACGGTGGACACGCTCCAGCCAGTTGATCTGCGCATCCGCACCTGGTTCAACCCGGGACTGAAACCCCGCAACGACATCATCCCCGGCCTGATCTCGATGGTGCTGGGATTCCCGGCCCTGTCGGTGGCGCTGACCCTGGCCCACGAACGGGAGCACGGCACGCTGGAGCAGTTGCTGGCGACGCCCATCGGGCGGGGCGAGTTACTGCTCGGCAAGATCATCCCGTACATTCTCGTGGGACTGTTCAATGCGATCGTCATTCCGCTGCTGGCCATCGCCTGGTTCGGGATTTCGTTCAACGGTAATTTCCTGCTGTTCTTCGGCCTTTCGGCGCTGTTCATGTTCGCGGTCTTGAGCATGGGCATGATCGTGGGCGTCTTCATGCGCACCCAGGCGGCGGCGCTGGCGCTGTCATTCCTGGTGATCTTCTTCCCCGGCTTTTTCCTGACGGGCATCTTTTTCCCGATTGCTTCGATGCCGGAGGAAGCCCGCCTGGAGTCGATGTTCCTGCCGGGTACGCATTACGCCATCATCACCCGCGGCACCTTCCTGCCGGGCGTGGGCCTGGACGTGCTCTGGCCGTATGCGCTCATGCTGGCCGTGCTGGGCGTGGCCTTCACGCTGGTGGCGGCGTTGTTTTTCAAGAAGAAACTTGGATAGGAATCCACGAAGAGCACGAAGGACACTAATTTGGCACGAAGGACACTAATTTGGAAATTAACCACAGATGAACGCAGATAAATTGGATAAGTTTGATAAACCTCTTGTTCATCAAATCAAAAACGTTCATCTGTGTTGATCTGTGGTGAATAAAGGCAAAATATGCTGAGAAGAATCTGGTCACTCGTCATCAAGGAATTCCTCCACCTGCGCAATGACTGGTGGCTGCCGGCTTTCATGCTGCTCGGCGGCGCAACCGAATTGCTGCTGGTCGGCTGGGCCACATCCCGCCCCATCACGAATTTGCCCATCATGGTGCTGGACCATGACCGCAGCGCAGCCAGCCGTCAACTGGTGGTCGCCATCCAAAACACGGGCGCCTTCCGCCAGCCGGAATACGTCAGCGACATGGCAACCATCGAAGATGCCCTCGACCGGGGCGCGATCAATGCGGCGGTAGTCGTCCCGCCGGACTTCGACGAGCAGATGGCTTCCCTGACCGGCAAACCGACCCTGTTCGTGATCTTGAACGGCGCCGAAAGCACGCCGGCGATTGCCGCCAAACGGGCCATCGAAGGACTGGTGCAGGACATGGGGCAACGTATCAGCCTCCGACGCCTGGGGCTGGGTTCCGCTAAATTTAGCGGATTCGACCCCAGTCTGCGGGTCTGGTTTAATGAAGCCCTGAGCGAGTCGCTCTACACCACCCCCGCCGAATTGGGACTGATGCTGGAATTCACCGTGCTGCTGTTTGCGGCGCTGGCCTTCTCCCGTGAGCGGGAACTCGGCACGCTGGAACAGTTGCTGGTCATGCCGTTCTCTTCGATGGAGATCATCATCGGCAAATCCATCCCGGTCATCATCGTGGGCTTCACCGACTTCCTGCTGATGCTGACCATGGTGCATTTCGCCTTTGGCGTCCCGGTGCGCGGATCGCTGCCGCTGCTGCTCGTGCTGGCCTTCGGCTACCTGATGGTCGAACTCAGCAAGGGACTGGTCGTCTCCGTACTGTCTCACACCCAGCATCAGGCCTTCCTGCTGGTGATGCTGGTCGGCATGACAGATTTCATGTTCACCGGTTACGCTGCTCCTGTCGAAGGGATGCCGCAGGCCTTGCAATGGGTCGCCAACGCCATCCCGGCCCACCATTGGTTGACGATCCTGCGCGGCATCCTGCTCAAAGGCGCAGGCCTGGACGTGCTCTGGCCGAACGTGTTGGCGCTGATGGGATTGGGGCTGGTCATCGGCACGTTCTCATTAAGATTTGTGCGGCGAGCGCTAGATTGATCCGCTAATCTACGCCAATCTGCGCGAATAGAAAAAGATTAGCGAAAATTCGCGAAGATTAGCGGATAAAGGTTTATGAATGGATAATCAACAACCCGCAATTGTCGCAAACTCCCTCACCAAACGCTTCGGCGACTTCATCGCTGTGGACGATGTCAACTTCGAGGTCCGCCGGGGTGAGATCTTCGGCTTCCTCGGCCCGAACGGATCGGGCAAAACCACCACCATCCGCATGACGCTGGGGCTGATGAAGCCCACTTCGGGCGGGGTGCAGGTTCTGGGCATGGACGTAGATGGCGACACCGCCAGGATCCGCCCGCGCGTTGGCTACATGTCCCAGCGCTTCAGCCTGTATAACGACCTGACCGTGCTGCAAAACCTGCATTTCTACGGCGCGGCCTACGGCCTAAAAAACGCAGAACTACAGGAAAGCATCCAAAGTGCGCTGGAAATGGCCGGGCTGGAAGGCCGTGAACACGCCAAAACCAAAGACCTGTCCGGCGGCTGGCGTCAGCGCCTGGCGCTCAGCGCGGCCATCCTGCACCGCCCTGAAGTGCTCTTTCTCGACGAGCCGACTGCCGGCGTCGACCCCGTCTCACGCCGCGCTTTCTGGGATTTGCTTTACCAGCTCATTGCCGAAGGCATTACCGTTTTCGTCACCACCCACTACATGGACGAGGCCGAGCACTGCCACCGCCTGGCCTTCATCCAGCGCGGCAGGATCATCGCCTACGGTTCGCCGGCCGAGATCAAATCCGGGATGATGCGCGGCCAGGTGTTGGAGATCGCCCCCTCGGATGCGGTGGCAGCGGTCAATGCCCTGCGCGCCGCCCGGGAGTCCGGCTCGCTGCCCATCGAGGAAGTCGAACTCTACGGCTCACTCGTCCACTTGGTTGCGCCCGACATAAAACGCCAGCAACGTGCCATTGAAAATACCTTGCGCCAGGCGGGCATCCATACCGGGCACGCCGACATCATCGAGCCTTCGCTGGAGGATGTCTTTATTTCTGCGATGAAAGCCTGATTTTGTCATTGCGAACCTTCCTGAGCGGAGTGCAGCGAAGTCGAAGGATGGTTCGCAATAACACAAAAAAAATTTGGAGACTGCCATGAAAAAACTTCTCACTTTTATACTTCTCGCCCTCTTGCTCGCCGCCTGCGGACCCACCCAGCCCACCGCGCTCCAGGCCTCCGGCCTGATCGAGGCGACCGAGATCGCCGTCGCACCGGAACTGAGCGGACGGGTGGTCAGCGTGCTGGTGGCGGAGGGGGATTCCGTCGAAGCGGGCGATCCGCTGCTCGTCCTGGACGATGGCCTGCTCCAGGCCGAAAAGCGGACTCTCGAAGCCGCGCTGGATTCCGCCAACGCCAACGTCAACGCCGCCCAGGCTGCCTTCGACATGGCTCAATTGCAATATGTCCAGACCCTCGAGGCGGCCATCGCCGCCGAACAGCCCACCCGCTTGAGCACCTGGAACCAGGCCAAACCCTCCGATTTCGACCAGCCAACCTGGTACTTCGACAAATCCGAGCGTTACGAAGCGACCAAAGCCGAAGTGGACACCGCAGCCAAAGCCCTGGATGAAGCCCGGGTCAAGCTGGAGAGTATCGAGAAACAGGTCAGCAGCGCGGCCTTCACCCAGGCCGAAGCGGACCTGGCCCAGGCACGCGTGGCTTACGACATCGCCAAATCCGTGCTCGACAGCACCAGCAGCGCCTCGGACAACCAGAAGTTGCGTGACGAGGCCCAATCCCGCTTCGACGACGCCAAACTCGACCTCGAGGATGCCCAGAAAGCCTACGACGACACCCTGACCACCGAAGGCGCCACCGATGTGCTGGAGGCTCGCGCCCGCGTGGCTGTAGCCCAAGAACGGTTGGACGCGGCCAACGACGCCTTGCGTCTCTTCCAGACCGGGGCGGATGCGCCCGAAGTGGTTTTGGCGCAAAAGGCCGTCGAGCAGGCCGGGACCATGCTCGAGGCGGCGCGCACGTCCGTAAACGAGGTGCAGGCCCAACTGTCCCTGATCGAGACGCAGATGGAAAAGTTGACGGTGCGCGCCCCGCAGGATGGCGTCGTCCTGACTCGCAGCGTGCAGCCCGGCGAAGTCATCCAGGCCGGGATGACGGCCATGACCATCGCCAAACTGGACAGGCTGACGGTGACGGTTTACATCTCCGAGGAGCGCTACGGCGAGGTGCAGTTGGGCGAAAACGTGACCCTGAGCGTGGATTCGTTCCCCGGCGAGACGTTTACCGCCACCGTGACTCGCATCGCCGACCAGGCCGAGTACACCCCGCGCAACGTGCAGACCAAGGAGGAGCGCCAAACGACGGTGTACGCCATCGAACTGACCGTGGAAAATGTAGATGGCAAACTCAAACCGGGTATGCCGGTGGATGTGGCTTTTGCGCCTTAGGGCCTTATCGCGACCAGGGAAAGAGTTTCCCGTAGAAGTAACCGAGCGTTCCACTTTTACTCATCGAACGCTCAAAAGGAGAATGCCATGTTTCGTAAACTTCTATCCCTGTTCGTTCTCGTCTGTCTGCTGGCCTTGACCCTGGCCGCGCCGGCCTACGCCTTCGACGGCCGCAGCGCCGACCGGGTGGTCATCGCCGCCGGCGAAGTGATCGAAGATGACCTGTACGTCGGGGCGCAGTCATTTACCCTCGACGGCACGGTCAAAGGTGACCTGATCGTCGGTGCGCAGATTGTCATCATCAACGGCACGGTCGAAGGCGATTTGATCGTCGGGGCGCAGGCGATCCAGATCAACGGCACTGTGACCGACGATGCCCGGGTCTTCGGGCAGGCCGTCCAGCTTGGGACGGAGGCGGTCGTCGGCAGCGATCTCATCTTCGGCGGGGCCAGCCTCGAAATGACGGCAGGCAGCCTCGTCGGTGGGGACGTGGTCACGGGCGCCGGGCAGGCCCTCTTGTCCGGCAGCGTGGGCGGTGACGTCCTGGCGGGAGCCGGCGGCCTGGAACTGACCGGCACCTTCGGCGGGGATGTCTATGCTTACGTGGACCAGACCGAAGAGTCCGCCGGTTCGCCCTCGCCCTCCTCGTACATGACCTACGGGCAACCGCTCCCGTTCGGGATGCCTTCCGTTTCGATGGGCCTGACCGTTGCCGAGGGCGCCTCGATTGCCGGGAACCTGGAATATTCCAGCACCTATGAACTCTCGTTCCCCGGCGGTGCGGTAGGCGGGAAGGTGACCCGGGTCGAACCCTCGACCACATCGTCGGGAAATATCCGGGTGAACATCCCCGCCACCCCGGCCCAGCAGACCGGCAATTGGGTTTTCGACCTGCTGCGTTCGATCGTGACCCTGAGCCTGTTCGGCCTGCTGTTGGTCTGGGCTGCCCCCAAATTTTCCAAAGCCGCCACCGAAAAACTCCAGTCCGATCCCCTGCCGAGCCTGGGATGGGGTGTCGTGACTTACGCGGCCTTCTTCTTCGCCCTGCTGGCGATCATCGTGCTCATGGTCATGGGCGGGATGATCTTCGGCTGGCTGAGCCTGGGCGGAGTCAGCGGGACGATCATCGTGGTCGGCATCCTGACCCTGTTCGGGCTGACGGTGGCCTTCGTCCTGGCGGTGCTGTTCGTGGCCAAGATTTTGGTCGGCACGGCCCTCGGCAAGTGGATTTTCAGCAAGGTCAACCCAAACCTGGCCGAGCACAAGGTCTGGCCGATGCTCGCCGGTGTGACCCTGGTCGCGGTTGTGATCGCCCTGTTCCGCTTCCCGCTCTTGCCGCTGGGATTCTTCGGCTGGGTGCTCAACTTCGTGGTGGTGCTCTTCGGGCTGGGCGCGCTCTGGCTCTGGGGCCGCGAGCGGATGGCAAAGCAGCCTGTGGAAATCTCCCAATAAACCCAACGTTTGCCCGTTGTAATTTCAAAATCCCCGGCTTCATCGAAAAGCCGGGGATTTGCTGTCACAAGTGAAGCCCCCACTTCCCAAAGGGAGCGGGGTCTCACAAAGGAGGATGCGCCGGTTCTAGCGGTTGCCGCCGCGCCCGTTGCCCTTGCCGGAGCCGCAGGCCCAGAGCGGGCGTCCGCCCAGGTAGGGGTGGGCCTTGCGTCCGCCCAGGTAGGGGTGGGCCTTGCGTCCGCCCAGGTAGGGGTGGGCCTTGCGTCCGCCCAGGTAAATGATTTGTGTGTCAGATTGCTTTTTTTGCAACCTGTCCCATCGTAGCAAACGAATGTAAAGGAAAGTTAAACGTTTCCGCAAGATTGTACAAAATTCAGGACACCCGTCCTTTACGGAATCTTTAAAAATTCTCCTTTGTTTGTCCAAATAAGAAGGTAAAATTGGGCATTATCGTTTGCCAAGGAGAGCCCTCATGCCCGAACAAACCCCAGAAACGAAATCCATCTTCGAGCGGATGCGCCGGCGCCTGGCCCCCGGAGAGATTCCCGACGACGAGCGCGGCCGGATGCGCATGGTGGTGGACAGCCTGATCCTGCACCTGCACCCGACCAAAGTCCCGGCCAGCACCCTGCGCTGGAGCTACACCTGGGGACTGGGCGGCCTGTCCGCCGTTTTGCTGACCCTCCTCGCCCTGACAGGCATCATCCTGCTCAACAACTACACCCCATCCGCCCCGCAGGCTTACCTCGATATTTTGGAACTGCGCTCGAACGTTTGGTTCGGCGAACTGGTGCGCAACCTGCACCACTGGTCGGCCAACCTGCTGATCGTGATCGCCGTCCTGCACCTGGTGCGGGTCTTTGCCACCGGCTCCTACCGTCCGCCGCGTGAACTGAACTGGCTGCTGGGCGTGACCATGCTGGTTCTGATCCTGGCTGCCAACTTCACCGGCTACCTGCTGCCCTGGGATCAACTGGCCTATTGGGCCATCACGGTCGGCACCAGCATCATTAGTTACGTGCCACTGATTGGCGAGTGGCTCACCCGCCTGGCCCTGGGCGGCCCGGAAGTGGGGGCCAACACCCTGCTCAACTTCTATTCGATGCACATATCGTTCATCCCTATGGCCATCTTCGGGCTGATGGCCTACCACTTCTGGCGCGTGCGCAAGGACGGCGGCCTGACCCAGCCCAAAGACCTGGATGATTTGGAAGCGCCAAAAACCGAGCGCGTCACTACCATCCCCAACCTGGTGCGTAAGGAAACCATCTACGCGCTGGGATGGATAGCCGCGCTGCTCGTCTTTGCCATGCTCGTCCCGGCCCCGCTCGAAAGCATCGCCAACCCGGATCTCAGCCCAAATCCCGCCAAAGCGCCCTGGTACTTCCTCGGCTTGCAGGAATTACTGCTTCATTTCCACCCGTTGGTGGCGGGCGTGATCCTGCCGGGGCTGGCCGGGCTGGGCATCTTCCTGCTGCCGTTCTTCGACATCAACCAATCAAGCGTGGGCATCTACTTCCGCTCCCGCCGCGGACGTGGATTGACCGCCCTGGCCGCCGGACTGGCCGTCATCCTGACCCCGGCCTGGGTCCTGCTCGACGAGTTCTTCCTCGACTGGACCGCCTGGCTCCCGGCCTGGCCGGCCCTCGTCTCGAACGGGCTGATCCCCCTGGCCGTGCTCCTGCTTCCGCTGATCCTGCTCGACGAGTGGATGGTTAGAGCCTTCAAGGCGGATACCGAGGAGCGGGTGATCTTCATCGTCACTTTCATCTTCGTCGCCTTTATCATCCTGACCATCGTTGGCATCTTCTTCCGCGGCTCCGGCATGAGTCTGTACTGGCCCTGGGCAATGCCCGCAACAGCTCATTAAATTGGATTTTCGCCCTGAGCGGAGTGACGAGCGCAGTGAGGAACGCAGTCGAAGGGCTGGTGGCAAGAAACTGTCCTTCGACTACGCCACAAAAGCATGTGGCTCCGCTCAGGACAGAAAGATAATTGCTGGTCACTGGTTACTGGTCACTGATATTGGAGTTCCCATGTCCGAAACAATTCCCACCAAACCCGCTTCCCGCCGGGATTTCCTCAAAACTGTCTGGGCTTTCTTCGGCGGGGTAGCCCTGCTCGAAACTGCTGGCGTCTTCGTCGCTTACCTTCAGCCGCGCCTGGCCGAAGGCGAATTTGGCTCACTCATCACCGCCGGGGCCGTGGACGACTTCCCGCCCAACTCGGTCACGCACATTACCAACGGGCGCTTCTACATCGTCCGCCAGCCGGATGGCGGTTTCCTGGCCGTCTACCACCGCTGCACGCACCTGGGCTGTACCGTTCCCTGGGACCAAAGCGCCCAAAAGTTCATCTGTCCTTGCCATAACTCACAGTTCGACATGCAGGGCAGCGTCGAAAACCCGCCCGCCCCGCGCGCCCTCGACTTGTTCCCGGTCATCATCGAAGACGGCCAGGTCAAAGTGGACACCGGGACGATCCTCCAGCGCCAGACCTACGAAACTTCCCAGGTCGTGTATCCGTAGGGAAAATTGGCCCACAAGGAAAAATCCCATGAACAAACACCAGACCATCGAAATCCTGCTTGGACTGCTCGGCACGCTCTTGATTGTCTTCGCGTTGGGACTTTACATCCTCAACGAACCCTCCCGCCTCGAACAGGCACAAGGCGACATCCTGCAAGCCCAACTCAATGACGCCATGACGCTCTATGCCGAAAGCTGCGCTGTCTGCCATGGGCTGAACGGTGAGGGCATCGGCGCCACGCCGCCGCTCGACAGCGGCGCCCTGCGCACCATGCCCTTCGACGACCTCTACAAAACCATCGCCCGCGGCCGTTTCGACACCGCCATGCCCGCCTGGAGCAAGGACGACGGCGGCCCGCTCAGCGACTACCAGATCGAGGAACTTGTCGCCCTCATCCAGTCCGGGGACTGGAACGAGACCGGCGACCGGGTCGTGAACCTTGGGCTGGCCCCGCTCATCCCGTTCACCACGGACCCCGATCCTGTTCTTGTCGAAGCGGTTGGCTCCCTGCCCGACGGCGCGACCTTGCAAACTGCCATTGGCATCTATGCGGCGCAATGCGTGGCATGTCACGGCACAGACGGTCTCGGCACCGGCATCGCCCCGGCCCTCAACGACCCCGCCGTGCGCGAGAAGCCCGCCGACGAACTGACCCGCACCATCACCTACGGCAACGCCGGCACGCTGATGGCCGGCTGGAGCAACGTGCTTTCACCGGATGACATCTCTGCCATGGTGGCGCTCATCCAACGCTGGGACGAAGTCCCAACCGGCGTCATCCCCGCCCCGGATGTGTCCATCCCAACCACCGCGGAGAGCATCGCCCTGGGCGCGGAACTCTACAGCGCCAATTGCGCGCGCTGCCATGGCCCAGAAGGCCAGGGCAGGCCGATTGCGCCTCCCATTAACGTCAAGTCTTTCCTGTCCAGCACCACCGACCAGGCCCTTCAGCAAATCATCACTTTGGGCGTACCCGGCACGGCCATGCCTGCCTGGGGCGACCGCATGACCGACGCCGAGATCCAGGCCATCGTGGGATTCATCCGCCAGTGGGAGGCGACCGCTCCCGAAGTGGCCCAGCCGCTCGGCCAGGCTTCTGGCGGGGGCGGCCCGCCCTGGCTGCGCAACGCGGCCAACGCCACCGCCACAGCCAACGCCGCGACCCAGCCGACCGCCACTCCGACATCCGCTTCGCCATCCGTTGCCCCATCCGTTGCGCCATCCGTTGCCCCATCCGTCGCCCCCTACCAACCCGGCGCGGAAGCCGGGACCGGCCAGGGGGGAGGTCCGCCCTGGGCACAGGAGCAGGCCCAAACGTCCGGCTCCGCCCCGCTCGATTGGCGGGTGCTGGCCCTGGCCGCGGCCGGGCTCTCGGTCGCGTTCACGCTGATCGCATCCGGCATCTCGTCCCTGAAAAAATATCGCTGACCGCGTTTCAACCTTTTCGAAATCCCGGTGCGGGTATAGTTTCGGAAGCCAACGCCGGTGGGCGGTCGAGACGGCTCGGTGGTGAAAAGGATACGGGACTCATCGGGATGACCGGCCGGTCATCCCGTTTTTGATCCCCGCAGCGTACCGGACCCCGGCCTGGCCGCCGTTTAATCGGGGTTATTTTGCGCCGCGAAGGGTATAATCGCCCCATGACCGAACCCCGCACCCCTTCGATTCCCTCACCGGGACCGGCAGGCCCTGAGCGCAGCCGCCCCGTTGACCCCGAAGCCAAACCCGACGACCGCGTCGATAACGCCCTGCGCCCGCAGAAAC
>DYLB01000051.1 GCA_020722305.1 Anaerolinea thermophila
TCTACGGCGCGCTGCCAGATATGGGGGCGCATCACGGGAAATCCCAAAGAGACAAAATTCGCGCAGATTAGCGCAGATTAGCGGATTCCACCCCAGCACTTTGGCGCGCTAACCACCTTTTAGTGCACCCAAATCATCCGGCCTCTTGCTAATTCCCCCATCTTGTGCTATTTTTAGCCCGGAACGATTTCCGCTCAGGAGTACTGCATTTCGATGACCGTCGCCCAAAAAACTGCCATTGTGGTCGAAGATGAACCCGATGCCGCTGAAATGTTCGCTGAAATGATGCGAGTCAGCGGCTATCGCGTGATCAAAACCTTCAGCAGTACCCCTGCCATTTCCCTGATCGAGGTCGAAAAGCCGGACATCATCATCCTGGACGTGATGATGCCGGATGTCTCCGGGTTGGAGGTGCTGCGCTTCATCCGCCGCGACCCAGAGTTGTCGAACATCCCCGTCGTGGTGGTTTCGGCCAAAAGCATGCCGGCCGATGTCCAGGTGGGCATGGACGCCGGGGCCTCGGTTTACCTGACCAAACCGGTCGGGTTCAGGGATCTGGTCGAAGCGGTCAACAAGGCGACCGGCGCGGCTGTTTGAGTGTATGAGCTTGTTGCGCACATTCATCGCCATTGAACTCCCCCAAACGATACAAGCAGCGATCGCCCGCGAAACTTCTGGCCTGCGCCGGCAAGTCAATCGCGGCCTTGTCCGCTGGGTGGCCGCCCAGAACATGCACCTGACACTGCGGTTCCTGGGCGACACAGCCGAGAGCAGCCTCGACCAGATCGAGCGAGGACTATCCCGCCAGGCTGCCCTGTTCCAGCCGATGGAGCTTACAGTCGGCGGATTTGGGATCTTCCCCAGCCCGAAGCGGCCGCGCGTCCTGTGGATCGGAGTCCAGGCCCCGGCCGAGCTATCCACGCTTCAGCGCCGGATCGAAAGCCTGGCCCAGAGCGCAGGCTTTGAGGCGGAAACGCGTCCCTATTCGCCGCATTTGACGCTGGGACGCGTCAGCCAGAAGATCTCGTCCAGCGAGATGCAGGCCCTCCGGTCCGCGCTCGAAGCGACCCGCATCGGCGAGCTGGGATCGTTCACAGCGGAGGCGATCCATCTCATCCGCAGCGACTTGCGTCCCGAAGGCGCAGTCTATACCCGTTTGTTCAGCGCCCAGCTGGGCGCATCCGATGAAACTTGAAAGAGGTGTTTTTGAACGGATTGGAATTGGCTCACGCAATTGTTGGCATTCTCGAAGAAAAAAAGGGGGAAGACATCCTGCTGCTCGATATCCACGAAGCAGCCGTCTTCACCGATTATTTCGTCATCGCCACCGGGACCAGCGACCGGATGCTGGACGCGCTGGCGAAAGCCGTCTCGGACGACTTACGCAAGAAGCACCGCCTGAAGACCAAAAACCCCGAAGGCCAGGCGCGGGACGGCTGGCTGTTGATTGACTATGGAGACGTGATCGTCCACCTGTTTTCGCCCGACCAGCGCGCCTACTACGGGCTGGAAACTCTGTGGAGCGAAGGCAAGGTCTTGATCAGGCTGCAATAGAAGGCCGCCATGCCAACAAACGGGGTTGGGCTGGGCCAGGCAATACGCTTACTTCTCGAACACCCAGCGGTCAATCTCACGCGGCCAGTCCACCAGCTCCTCGGGCTTGAACCACAGGGCCACTTCCTTTTCGCCGTTTTCGACCGTGTCGGAGGCGTGGGTCAGGTTGCGCCCGATCTCGAGGGCAAAGTCGTGACGCAGTGTGCCGGGCGCGGCCTCGGTCGGGCGGGTGGCTCCCATCGTCTGGCGCACGGCCGCAACCGCGTTTGGGCCTTCCCAGGCCATGGCCATCACCGGCGAGGAGGTGATGTAGCTGATCAGCCCGTCATAAAAGGGCTTGCCTTTGTGAATGGCATAGTGTGTTTCGGCCAGTTCCAGGCTCACGGCGATGAATTTGGCCGCCGCCAGGCGCAGGCCGCGCCGTTCCAGCCGCGCAATCACTTCGCCAATCAGGCCGCGCTGCACGCCATCCGGTTTGACAAGAACGAGTGTTTTTTCCATAAAAATCTCCAGGTTACATAATAACCTCGGGGCTCGCGCCCCGAGGCAGGTATTTTACCATGTCACCGGGAGAGGGAGGAAATCCGCCTCCCGGCGAAGGTCAACGCAACAATTCTTCGGCTTTGGTGTAGGCGTCCAGGGCGTCTTGCAGGCGGTTCGAGCGCATGTAAGCATCGCCCAGGGCCTGCCAGATGGTCACATCCACCGGGTAGCGGTAGGTGGCCTCGCGCAAGTCGTAGATCACCTCGTCCAGCAGGCGGTTCTTCTTGATCATCTTGCCGTAAACATCCAACGCGGCTTGCAGGTTGCCGCGCTGTAATTCGGTCTGGGCTTCGAGCAGCAGGATGTCCTTGGTCGGGCCGAGCATCCCGGTCCGCCGCATAGTGGGGATCGGAGACGAGGCCCGCCGGGCGGGTTCTTCGAGCGGGGCTTCGGGTTGGGTCGGCTCCGGCGCAGGCGTTTCCACCTCGAACGAGGACGGAGCAGGTTCTTCCTCAGCAACGGGGGGCTCCGCTTCGGGCTGCCATTCCGCCGGAGCGGTCGGGGTCGGTTTTTCGACCTCTGCCTCCTCCCCGCGCAGCCAATCGGGCAGGTCCTCGTCCATGCCGGCGCGGGCAGGGCTTTCCTCTTCCAGCCAGGTGGGCAGTTCAGGGGCTTGTGTTTCTTCCACCGGTGCGGCTTGGGCCTCGGTTGCGGGTTTCTCCTGCTCATCCAAAGAATGCAGCCAATCGGTGACAGAGCCTAACTCCTCACTGGCGGCCTGGTCTTCCTTCAACCATTCGAAGGAGACTTCCGGCTCTTCGGCGGACGGCGGGAGGGACTCCGCCTCCTCAGCCCGGTCCAGTTCTTTCAGCCAATCCGCCAGGTCATCTTCGGGACCCGCAGCCTGCGGGGCGGCCTCGGGCCTCACCTCGGCGAGGGGCGGTTCCGTTTCCTCCTCGAACGATGGCAGGCTGCTGAAATCGGGTGTTTCCTCCGCCTCGGCTTCGACCGGAGGCCATTCGGCCTCAGGCTCTTCCGTTGCAGCTTGCCCGGCCTCAGCCTGGACCTGGCCCACCCATTCGGGAGCCGACTCGCGCCGGTCCTCCGGTTTGACCAGCAGCTCTTCCTCGCTGGCGCCCTGTTTGGCGGCCAGCGACTCGAGCCAGGCCAGGGCTGCGGCCTGTTCGTCTTCGGTCGTGCCCGGGCCAGGAACCTGCTCGGCCGCCGCTTCGGACGGAACAGGAGCTTCGGCAGCAATTTCAGGGATTTCGGCCCCGGCTGCAGGTCCCGCCACCCGGGTTTTCTGGGTATCTTCCAGTGCCGAGGCTTCGGGAGCCGGTTCCTCCACCAGACTCGATGGTTCTTCTTCGGTCTCGAAAAGCTTCGTCTGGCCGGGTCCTCCCGAAAGTTCGGGAGTCTCAGCTTCGAGTTCCTCGGTCAGCCAGGAGGGAAGCTCTGCCTCGGGAGCCGCCGGTTCGCCCATTTCGGCTGGCTGCTCCGCTCCGGGCAACTCGCCCACCCAATCGGGGATCTCCGTTTCAGCCGGGGCTTCGACTTGTTCGGGCTGCTCGGCTTCCCGCGCTTCCGCCTGGACCGGTTCATCGGTCGCAGCCGGTTCGCCCACCCAATCGGGGATCTCCGTTTCAGCCGGGATTTCGGGCTGCTCCGGTTCGGCCTGAGTCTCTGCGGCCGCCTGGAACTTGTCCACCCATTCGGGCGCGGAGTCGAGCCGTTCCTCCGGCTTGACCAGCAGCTCGTCCTCGCTGGCGCCCTGTTTGGCCGCCAGGGATTCGAGCCACGCCAGGGCCGCATCCTGTTCGTCCGCAGACGTGCCCAGGCCAGCCACACCGCCGGCCGCGGGCGCAGCCGGTTCGACGGGCTCTTCGGGCGTGGCGGCCTGTTCCATGGAGGGCATCTCACCCAGCCAGTCGGGGATTTCCAAAGACCCTTCGCCCACGCCGCCCGCCGGAGCAGACCCCTGAGCCGGGGACTCGGATTCAGGTTCCGCCTCCGCTTCGAGAGCCGGTTCCTCCCCCAGGTTGAGCCAGTCGGGTGTCGCGTCCTCGTCCGGGGCATGACGCATCGCCGGTTCGGTGGCTTCCACCGGGGCGATATTTTTCAGCCAATCCGGGATATCCTCCGTCTGGTCAGGCGGCCGGGCTGTGGACAGAAACTCCAGGTCAGCCTGGTCCGCCTGTTCGGGTTCAGGCGCCTCCGGAGCCATGTTTTGCAGCCAATCGGGGATGTCCGCCGGGAACAGTTCCGCGCCTTCATCCTCGTCCTCCTCGCCCAAATCCATCGGCCCCTCCTTGAACTCGCCGGTGGAAGGTTTCCAGCCGGCCTCACGCAGGAACTCGGGTATATCTTCGGATTTGTTGAGAGTGGCCTCCGGCAGCGCCGGGGGTTTCTCCTCTTCATCTTCAGAAGAGGCAGTCAACCAGGCCGGGGGCGCGTCCGGGCGCTCCGATTCGAGGGTGATCCCCAGGGACGAGGCCCAGCCGGATTCGAGCAATTCGGCTTGGCCGGGTTCGTATTCCAGGCGTTCCAGGTTTATCGCCGCATCCGGGACGGCAGCCAGTTCGAAGATCGAACCGGTCGCAAAAGCAGCATACGGGTCCAACTGGTTGACCCGGTGGCGGTAGACCTGGGTGCTTTCGGCCCGCCCGGTACCGGGCAGGATTTCGACCATGGTCCGGTTGGCATCGAAGCTGTAAGGGTATTTTTTGAGCAGGGTGGTGCAGAGTTCGATGGTTTCGGCCCGCTGGCCGCCAAAGAAATAGGCCTTGGCCAGCAAGGTTTGCATATCCACCCGCTGGGGTTCGTCGGCCAGCACGGCCCGGATCTCGGCGATCGCCTGCGAGTAGAGCTGGCCCCGCACGTACATGTGCGCCAGCGCCCCGCGAGTCATGCGCACCTTGGGCGGTTCCATCCCGTCCCGGCGGCCGTACAGCCGGCGCAGTTCGCTCTGCACCGCCGCGTTCGACGGCTGGGCCTCGAAAGCCCGCTCCATGTGCCAGATGGCTTCTTCGAGCTTCTTTTCATCGTCGCGGATGATGCTCATCCCAACGTGCGAGACAAAATCATCGGGGACGGCCATCAACACACGCTGGAAAATGTCCGCAGCATCGGCATAACGACGCGCCTCCAGGTAGGCTTTGCCCAGCAGCCGGTAGGTCTCGAGGTGTTTGGGGAAAGTCTTCAGGATATGCTGGCAATGGGCGACCGCTTCGGCCACCTGCTCGTTTTCGATCAGCGCTTCGATATCCCGGTTGTAACTTCGCAGAGAAACTTTTGCCATGTTCCCGTGCTCCCGTCTTTAGTGTCGGACACACTAAACTCATTTTATTGTCCGAAAAGATTTTGTAGCGCGATAGCCATAGCGCTTCGATTGCGGAACATCGTCCTTGCGGGGGGTGAATTCCGCGCTCAGGTTGATTTCAACAAGCAACCTGTCTAATTATAAAACAAAGGAAGCGGCCTTGCCGGAGCATCGCTGATTTTATGGGCTTGCAAGACCGTTTCACGCGCGGTTTTCAGGCGTTTTTCGTCGTTGGCGTACACGGTGAAGAGCGGCTGCCCTTTTTCGAGCCGGTCGCCAACCTTGTGGTGGATCAGGAAACCGACTGCGTGGTCAATGGGATCGTCCTTCTTCGCCCGGCCGGCCCCCAGGTTGACGGCGGCTTCGCCGACGATGCGCGCGTGGACTTCGGCCAGCCACCCGCTCGACGGCGCTTCCACCACCTCGACGTAACGCGCCCCCTCAAACCGGGACGGATCGTCCACGTAAGCCGGGTCCCCGCCTTGGGCTTCGACCAGCCTGCGGAACTGGTGCAGGGCGCGGCCTTCGATCAGCGCCCATTCGGCCAGTTGGCGGCCCTCGTTCAGGTCGGTGGCGCGTCCACCCAGGAGGAGCATGTGGGCGGCCACGTGCAGGCAGTGTTCACGGAAATCTTCCGGGCCGCCGCCGCGCAGGGTCTCGAGGGCTTCAATCACTTCGAGGGCGTTGCCCACGGCGTGGCCGAGGGGCTGGTTCATGTCCGAGAGCAGGGCCACCGTCTTGCGTCCGGCCAGCTCGCCGATGGAGACCATCATCTCGGCCAGCTGGCGGCCCTCGTCGAGAGTCTGCATGAAGGCCCCCAGCCCAACCTTGACGTCCAGGACGATGGCCTGCGCCCCGGCGGCGATTTTCTTGCTCATAATGGACGAGGCGATCAGCGGGGTGGACTGCACCGTGCCGGTCACGTCCCGCAGGGCGTAGAGTTTGCCATCTGCCGGAGCCAGGTCGAGCGTCTGGCCGGTAAGCACGATGCCTACATCTTTGAGTTGGGCCAGGAATTCTTCGGTGGACAGGTCGGAGCGGTAGCCAGGGATGGATTCCATCTTGTCGAGCGTGCCGCCGCTGAAGCCCAGGCCGTGCCCGCTCATCTTGCCGACCTTCAGCCCGTTGGCGGCCGCAACCGGCAGCACCACCAGCGAGGTCTTGTCCCCCACCCCGCCGGAGGAGTGCTTGTCCACGGCAATATCCACGACTTTGGAGAGGTCGAGCACCTGCCCGGAATGGGCCATCGCCAGGGTCAGGTCGGTGGTTTCACGGGGTGTCATGCCGTTCAACAAGATTGCCATGGCCAGGGCCGAAGCCTGGTAATCGGGGATCTCCCCCCGCGTAAAACCCTGGACGAAGAACTCGATCTCCTCTCCGGTCAATTCGTATTTATCGCGTTTTTTGACGATGATGTCTACGGCGCGCATGGGAATAGTTGCTCCTTTGTGAAGAATACCGCCTGTATTTTATCCCATTTTGCGCGGCGGGAGCGGATCCCGGCAAGGGACAACTCGAATCCGACCTTTCCCGCACAACACGGCAGTCACAATCCGCCTTGGAGCATGAAAACTGCCCATCCTCAGGTTTCACACGACTCAACGCCGATGAGTCGTGGATTCATCCGCGTTGAATTGAGGACTCATCGGCGACGAGTCGCCTTTGCTCCCTGTTTCCTGCTCACAACTTTCTGACTGGCAGGCTGCTCAGCGCCTGCCTTTTTAGCTTTACGTTTTACGCCTTTCCCCTCTTCACCTTTCTTCCCTTCGACTTCGCTCAGGGCAGGCTCTCCGCTTTCCTTTTTCTCCCCAAACATCTCCTCCCACTTCGCCTGCACCGAAGGTACGCCCACGCCATTCAGCGCGCTATTGACCATTCCCCATTCACTCGAATTTACAAAGCGCCAATCCAGGAACACCTGGCACTGATACGCGCCCAGATCGGCATAAATTCCCTTCTCCCACAATTCACTGCACGAGCGGATATACTCCAGCCCGCTGACGTAATCCTTGAAGATAGCATAACCCTCGTGCGGCAGGGCCAGCCCCTCGCCGAGGTTTTTCTGGACCAATTTGCCGGAGTCTTTGTCCATGAAGGCCACGGAGGTCTTGATCCAGCCGCTCGTCGCAGCGTATTTGTTGTGATAGATCACCAGCCCGCGTGCCTCCATCCGCTTCTCCGCTCCGTATCCGTTGCCCCATCCGTTCGAGTAGGCGAACACGTCCTCGTTGACGTAGCCAGCTGGGGTGAAGAAATCGTAAAGCAGGAAGTTCTCGACTTCGGCAAACAGGCGGCGGCGGTGCAGCAGGGGGAAGATGCGGTATTCGTGACCGCGCACCAGCCCCTCGTCCACGCTTTCGTCCCATTTGGGCTTGCGAAACTCCATCCCGTACTTTTCGCGGAAGCCCTCGACCTGTCCGTGGCCGAACATGGGCAGGCCGGGCAGGGTGACAAGCAGGGTCGCCACGCCGAAGTATTTGTCGGTGGTGCCGAACTGCTCGGCGGCGGTCTTTTCGTCGGGATTGTTCATAAAATTGACGTAGCGTTTGAGTACCTGCGGGTCGAACTCCAGCGTGTTCTTCATCACCGAGCGATATTTGGCGTTGTCCTCGTCGCGCAGCATGTGCATGAAAGCGGAGTTGTAGACCCGGTGCATCCCCAGGGTGCGGACGAAGTAGCCTTCCATCAGCCAGAAGGCTTCGGCCAGCAGCAGCGTATCCGGGACTTCGGCCGCAACCCGGTCCACAACCTCGCGCCAGAACTCGTTCGAGATGGCGGCCTCGAACTCAGCCACCGACATCCCGTGCTCTGAGCGGGACGGGATGGCCCCGCCCGCGCCCGGCTCCGGGAACCACAGCCGCTGGATGTGCTTTTTCGCCAACGTCATGGCCGCGTCGAAGCGGATAATCGGGAAGTTGCGCGCCACATGCAGGATGGTCTGGATGACGGCCTCGCGCACCTCGGCTTTGGAGTAATCCAGTTGAGCGGTATCGTTCCAGGGCATGGAGGTGCCGTCATTGCCGTGATAGATGTAGCGCACGTCGCCGGTGTAGCGGTCAATCCGCTTGAAGACCACCGCCGCATCCGAATGGCTGTAGTAATGGTCTTCGAGGATGACCGCCACCCGCTCGTCGGCGCACAGGTCTTCGCTTTGGAACTGGTAATTGGGATAAGGCGAATAAGGCAGCGACAGGAACCAGTCGGGATGCTCGATGACCCACCTGGAATCGATCCCCATGTGGTTGGGGACCATGTCTGCCGAGAGGCGGATGCCGCGCTGCCAGGCCCGCCAGCGCAGGGCTTCGAGCGCCGGCCAGCCGCCCAGGTCTTGGGCAATATCGTAAGAATAGAGCGAATAAGCCGAAGCGACCGCCTCGTGGTCGCCCATGCGCTGCTTGATCCACTGCGAGGCCCGGCTGCGCTCCCACAGCCCGATCAGCCACAGGCCGGTAAAACCGCGCTGGGCCAGCAGGTCCAGTTCTTCGTCGGGGATTTCGTTCAGGTAACGGATCCAGCGCCCGTACTTGCGGCTCAACTGTTCCAGCCAGACGTAGGTGTTCTTCGCGATCAGCACGACGCGCGGCATCCAGTCCTTGTCTTCGCTGAATCTTTCGTATTCGGTGATGCGCAAGCCGACGGGAAACTCGATCACCGGGGCCTGACCGCCGAAGCCGCCCGTGCCGCCGCGCCGGGTGGCTTCTTCGCGCACATAGTCCAGGCTTCGCAGCAGGCGCTGGATGAACTCATCGCCGAGCAGGGGCGCCCAGCGCTGGAGGATGTATTCCAGTTGGCCGCCCAGCGAATGGGGCGAGACCCGGGCCGGGGCGCGCAGGACGTCGAACAGGCTCTCACCGCCGTGTTGTTCGAAGCTCGGCTGCCCGGCGAAGAAATCCTGCAAGCCACTGACCAAGCCGGGGTAGGCTGTCGCCCGCGACAGGTCCGAATCGTCGAACAATTCTTTGTAGGGGCCAAAAGCCGGGTTGGCGTTCGAGAGATGGAGCAGCAGGGTCTCCTCGGTCGTCGTCTCCCGCACACCATCGGTGGATTCAAAATATTCGAGCGGCGACATCCGGCCGCGATAAACCGTCAGCGGCGGGAACTGCTCGATGAACCGGATCAGGACTGTGTCCAGGGACGCTGCGCCCAGCCGGGTTTGGAGCCAGCCCAGGGCTTTGGTCATCACGCCGGGATTCTGCATCTCGTATTGCCTGACCAGGATGTGGAGGATCTCGTCTATCAGCCCCATGGCGTACACGTCGCTGGCGGGGACCGGTTGGCCGCGTCCCGCGCTCATCCGTTCTGCAAGCTGACGCGCCGCGGCGAAGTCCGCCACGACGACCTGCCCGTTGGTGGCGAAGAGTTCATCGTCCAACTGATACTGGTCACGCGCATTTCGGGAGATGTGGAATTCGAACCAGGTCATATCGCCTTCCTTACTTGGCCTTCGCCAACATCGCTTGAGGCAATCTTTAGCCACGGAGTCACGGGGACTCAGGGATTTTAAGCGGAATGAATTCCGCGCTACGTCTCTGTGGCAGAAATTGTTCCGGCGTGAAAAAAGTGAACCTCGGGTTCCTTAACAAAAGTGTGGAGCTAATGATACCCGATAATGCAATTGCAATGTTGCGAATTCGGGTATACTTTTCGTACCCATGCCCGCCATTGACCCGCAACTCCCTCCGGTACTGTTGCAATTCGTGATCGCCGCGCTCTACATCCCGGCGATCATGCGCGCTGTTCAGCACGAGGACGGGCAGGAGGCCACAACCTACATCCTGGCGGCCATCTATGCCGGGCTGGCGCTGGTGATCCAGGTGGTCGCGGCGCTGAACTACGGGGGGACATTCGACGGCTCGGCCCCGATTTTTTATGAAGAAATCCAATGGTACGGGATGCTGGCCCTGGCGCTCCTGTTCCTGCTGACCTTGCGTTCCTTCCTGCGGCTGGAGGGCAACGAGATCTGGGCGGTGGCGGGGGGCGTCTGGTTCATCCTCATCATCCTGGTCGCCACCAATGTCTTCAACCTGCCCGAAATCCTTTGGCAAAACGACCAATGGATCCTGCCGCGTGAGCGACTGCCGTTCGGGATGGCGCTTGCCGGGTGGATGGCCTGCCTCGGCTGGGCGGCGCTGACGGTCCGCTCGGCGTACCGCAAGACGCGCCAGCCGCTGCACCGCAACCGCCTGACCTACTGGCTGCCGGCGTTGATCCTGGTGGTCGTCAACGACGGTTTCCTTATCGCCTATCCGCAAACCTGGAGCAACTTCACCCGCTTGCTGGCGGCCCTGCTGGTCACGTACATCCTGACCAACTACAACATGCCAGACATGCGCCAGATCGTCAAACAGACGCTGATCTACATCATCACCACCCTGGTGATTGTGCTGTTCTACACGGCGGGCTTTGCCTTTTCGCAATACCTGTTCCAGACCACCAGCAACTTCAACCCGACGATGGTCGGAGCGGTGATCGCCCTGCTGCTGGCCCTCATCTTTACCCCGCTGCTGGGCCTGGTGCGCGGCCTGGTGGACCGGCTGATGTCGAGCGGTTTCTACGACCCGGCCCAGACCCTGCGGGATTACAGCCAGTCCATCAGCAACATCCTCGAAATGGAACGGCTGGCAAGCGTGGCGGTGGGCATGATCATCGAAGCCCTGCAGATCCAGCGCGGCGTGCTCTTCCTGGTGGACAAGGAGACCGGGTCCGAGAACCGGGTGCAGTACCACCTGCGGGTCGTCCGCAGCGCTGGGGAACGGGCGGTCAAGGTCGGCACGCTGCAAGGCGACAGCCCAATCGCGGTCCACCTGAGCCAGGGCAACCGCCCACTGCTGCAATACGACATTGACCTGCTGCCGGCTTTCCAGAAGACTCCGCCCAACGAGCGCGAATGGTTCGACCGGCTGAACACCGAAGTCTACGTGCCGATCCACGCCAAGCGCGAATGGATCGGCCTGCTGGCCCTGGGAGCCAAACTCTCCGGCAACCGTTACACCGACGAAGACCTGGTCACGCTGTCCACGGTTGGCAGCCAGACGGCGGTGGCCCTCGAAAACGCCCGCCTGGTCGAAAACCTGATGCGCCTCAACCAGGAGATCCGCACCGCCTACCGCGCCCTCGACAAAGCCAACCGTGACCTGGAGCGGATAGACCGCACCAAGTCCAATTTCATCAGCATCGCCTCCCACGAACTGCGCACCCCGTTGACGGTGATGCGCGGCTACACCGAAATGCTGCTCGAAGATCCCGGCGTGGAGCAAAACGCCTACTACAAGCAAATGCTGAAGGGCATCCACGACAGCACCCTGCGGATGCACGAGATCATGGATTCGATGTTCGACATCGCCCAGATAGACGCCCGCAGCCTCGAACTCCACCTCCAGCCGGTGGACGTGAACGAGCTGGTGAAATCGGTCGGGTTGACCTTGCAAGCGGCAATCAAGGAGCGCGAACAAACCTTGACGATAGACCTGCCCGCGTTACCGGCGCTCAAAGCCGACCCGAACACGCTCCGCAAAGTCTTCCATCATCTGCTGACCAACGCCATCAAATTCACGCCCAACGGCGGCAAGATCAGCATCACCGGCAAGCCGGTCTTGCCCGTCCTGAACGAACTGCCCAACGGCGGTGTCCACTATATTTTCAGCGATACCGGCGTGGGGATTGACCCCAACTTCCACGACCTGATCTTCACCAAGTTCTACCAGCCCAACGAAGACCTGAATCGCCACTCGACCGGCAAGACCAAGTTCAAGGGCGCGGGGGCCGGGCTGGGACTGCCGCTGGCGCGCGGCATCGTGGAAGCTCACGGGGGCAAGATCTGGGTCGAAAGCCCGGGTTTCGACGAGGTCAATTTCCCCGGCAGCAGGTTCAACGTCCTGTTGCCGCTGCGGGACAAACCCGACGGGAACGAGAGTTACCTGAGCCAGCCGGT
>DYLB01000052.1 GCA_020722305.1 Anaerolinea thermophila
GTGACCTTCGTGTCCTTAGTGGTTAGAAAAGGTTTTTGCAGCGGAGTCAATATTTGCTGCGTGCGAATATTGTCACCCGAATCCAGTTTATATTTCAGGGATGTCTGAGCCAGGAAATTCTGGAGCAGGGTAGTCTTGCCAACCCGCCTGGGACCATAGATCAAAAGGACTTTTCCGGGCTGCAAATGGTTTTCAAGAGGTTCGTATACGCACTTGAACATGGATTCGCCATACAATAACTCCTTGAATTTGTCAAAATTCAAGGAGTTATATTCCTGGTTTTTGGGAAATCCCGGCTAAAACGCCTCCACCAGCCGCTTCCAGAAGCCGTCCCGTTCGCCGGGGGTGAAGGGGGTGTAGAGGGTCAGTCGGTCGGCGAGGCCCTGATAACGGCCTTTCAAGGCGGCGGGCAGCCCGGCCTCGTCGCTGACCACGCAGAAGGTCTCCAGGATGTCGTCCGTGATCAGGCCAAACATCTCGCCCCATTCGCTTTTGGCGGCATGGATCGAAAGCTGTTCGGCCACGGCCTCCCAGCCGTGCAGGGCAAAGACCGGGCGGTAAGTGGGCGTGGAGGCGTAGAACGAAATTTGGGCCCTGGCGAAGTTCTCTTCTTCGGGCGTGGTGGCGGCGAAGGCGGTCACGGAGACGGCCACATCCTCCCGTTTGCGCCCGGCCCTGTGGGCGCCCTGCTCGATGGCCGGCAGGATCACCTCGCTCAGGTATTTCGGGCTGTTGAGCGGGTGGACGTGGAAGCCCTGGCAGGTCTCGCCCGCCAGCTTTGCCAGTCCCGTGTTGACCCCGGCGATGTAGATCGGGATGATGCTGTCGCCCCCGGCCCCTCTCCCGGCTTCAAGCGAAGGGAGCGGCCCCGGGTTGAAGAACGGGGTCATCAGCCTGATCTTGTAATATTCGCCGTTATAGGAAAGTTTCGTGCCGTTCTGCCAGCAATCCCAAAAGGCGCGGATGACCTGGATCTGCTCGCGCAGTTTACCCACCGGCGACTCGGGCCAGGGCAGCCCGAAGCGCTTCTCGATGTGACCTTTGACCTGGGTGCCCAACCCGAGGATGAACCTGCCCCCCGACTGGGCCGCCAGGTCCCAGGCGGTGTAGGCCAAATCAGCCGGGGAGCGCGCAAACGAGACGGCGATGGCCGTGCCGATCTCCATCTTTTGCGAATGCTCGGCAATCAGGGCACAGGGCAGGAACGGGTTGTGCTGGGTCTCGGAGGTCCACAGGGCGTCGAAGCCGAGGGCCTCGGCGGCCTCGGCTACTGCCGGGACGTCCGTCAGGGGCATCGGGGCTAATGCTGCATCGAATTTCATTTCTCCTCCTGTTCTAAGTTATCACACCTGCGCTGCATCAAACGCAGTGCGGTGCAAATGTTGCGAGCCGTCCTGAGCAAAGCGATAACGAAGTCAAAGGACAGGCGAAACAATCTCCAGTTAAGGGGGTAATGCCTATCGGGCAATTTGACCGTTTAGACGGGGATTGCTTCGTCGGTCTTCGACTGCCGCTTCGCCTTCGCTCAGCGTCCGCTCAGACCTCCTCGCACACCTGCCCTGGCGGGCGGTGCCAGGGATGACATCAATCGAGCAAATAGGCCAAAATCCAATTTGTGGTGGCGACCAGGGCCTCGGTGTGGGTGCGTTCGTAGTTGTGCGAGGCGTCCACGCCGGGGCCGATCAGGGCGACGGCCACATCCCCGCCGGCGCGCCAGAAGGCTTCGCCGTCCGAGCCGTAGTTGGGGTAGATGTCCACTTTGTAGGGGATGCCGTGCTGGTCGGCCAGCCGGCGCAGCTTGTTCGACAGGCCGTGGTGATAGGGGCCGCCGCTGTCCTTGACGCACAGGGTGGCATGGAACTCGTCGGATTCCTGCCCCTCGCCGACGGCGGCCATGTCTACGGTGAGGAGTTCGTGGACGTCAGACGGGATGCCTGCCGCCGCGCCGTGACCAACCTCTTCGTAGTTGCTGATGTGGAAGTAAGTCGTCTGGGCCGGGGTTTTAGCGGAATCCGCCAGGGATTTGATGGCGCTGACCATAGCGGCGACACAGGCCTTATCGTCCAGGAAGCGCGAGCGGACGAAACCGTTGGTCACCTCGACGCGCGGGTCGAAGGCGACGAAATCGCCGACGTTGATTCCCAATCCCCGCGTCTCTTCGGCTGAGGTGGTGCGGACATCCAGTCGGACTTCCATGCTGTCGTCGTCGCGTTTGTCTTCGTAAGCGGCCTTGCCGTAGGTGTGCCCGGAGGCCTTGCTGTGCAGGTACGCGCCGCGCACCCGTTCGCCGCTGGCGGTGTAAACGGTGACGCCTTCGGTCTCCACGCCGCCGGGGACGAGGCCGCCGATGCGGGCCAGTTTAAGCCGCCCATTGGATTTGATCTCTTTGACCATCCCGCCCAGGGTGTCCACGTGGGCGGTCAGGGCGCGCGGGGCGTCGTTGGAAAGGCCGGGCCATTTGACCACCAGCGCGCCCTTGCGGGTGCGGGAAAAGGTTAGTTGGGGATAGGCCGAGAGTTCCTGCTCGACGAGGGCGATGGCCTGTTCGGTAAAGCCGGTAGGCGAAGGGGTGTTGAGCAGGTTGACGAGGAAGGTGATCAGGTGTTCGGTATCAATTTGAGGGAGATTCATAAAATATCCTTTTCAAACCACAGTTGAACACCGATGACTGGATAAACGAGAGTGCGCTGATGCTCATCAGAGCAAATCCCGTTTATCTGCGTTCATCTGTGGTTAACCCTTCGAACTGCGCGATCTTCTCCCGCCAGTTCTCCGGGATGGGTATGGTCCGGCTGCTGCGGTAGTCGTAGGCCACCAGCACCGACGAGCCGCTTGCCAGCTCCTCGCCCGTATCGGCGTCCACGATAGTGTAGTGGCTGTCCATGGATTTGTGGCCCAGCCGCGAAATCCGCACCCCGACCTGGACGTTCATCCCGTACTCGACCGCCGACTTGAAGGTGACGTGGGCGTCGGCCATGATCATCCCGACGTTCAGGAACGACTGGCCGTGGTCGAACAATCCCAGGTGGACGATGTACTTGATCCGCCCGGCCTCGAAATAAGTCAGGTATTTGGCGTTGTTGAGGTGGCCCTGCGGGTCCAGGTCGCCGTAACGGACTTCGATGGGGTGGAAGAATTTGAATTCGGACATGAGCCGATTATAAGGTAAAAGTGAAAAGTAAGAAGTAAGAAGTGAAAAGTGGAAAGTAAAAAGTGAAAAGTGGGAAGTGGAAATCTGTTAGAATAAATGTGCTATGCCTGTCATCCGCGCTTCCGACATCGGGAACTATCTCTATTGCCGCCGGGCCTGGTGGTACCGCCGCCAGGGCTACGGTTCCGCCAACCAGGCCGAACTGGCCGCCGGGACGGAACTCCACGCCCGGCACGGCCGCCAGGTCATCGTCAGCGGATTGCTGCGCCTGCTCGGCTGGCTGCTGTTCCTGGCCGCCCTCGTCGTGGGGATTTTCATCCTCATCCAAAACCTGTAATCAGGGCGGACGCGAGACCCGCCCCGACCAGGGCGGACGCGAGACCCCCGACCAGGGCGGACGCGAAGCCTGCCCCGACCATGATGATTTACCTGCCTCTTCTCTTGCTCATCCTCGCCATTCTCCTCTTCTGGCAATCGGACCGCCAGCGCAAGGCCGCCGGGCTGCCCGGGGGACGGGTCATCTACACTGACACGCGCGGCTGGTCCGAGGTCCCGAAGCCGCTCTTCGACGCCGGGCTGGAGCTGACCGGCAAACCGGATTACCTGGTCGAGCGCGGCGGGAAGATCATCCCGGTCGAGGTCAAATCCGGCCGCGCCCCGGCCGCGCCGTATGATTCGCACATCTACCAGTTGGCGGCTTACTGCTATCTGGTCGAGAAGGTCTACCGCAAGCGCCCGCCTTACGGGATCATCCACTACGCCAACCGGGATTTCGCGGTGGACTACACCCCCGAATTGGAATCCTCGCTGCTGGACTTATTGGCCGAAATGCGCCGCGACGAGTTCCGCTCCGAGGTGGAACGCTCGCACGAGCAGGCCACCCGCTGCCAGAAATGCGGCTTCCGGGATATTTGCGACCAGCGCCTTGTCTGATGGAGGGGGCGACGTACTCCTGAGAGACCGGTGATGATTTTGAGACTATAATTGGAAGCGTTATGTCTGAAACATTCCTGCCCCGGCAGATGGTGGTGACTTTCCACCCGAAAATGCCCGCCGCCCATCAGGAAGCCGAGGCTATCGTGGCTTACCTGAAAGAGCGCGGCATCGAAGCGCCGAAAGGCTCGCTCAACGACGAATCCCTGCGCAAGCGGGTCAAGGACGGCCACTTCGACATGCTGGTGGCTGTGGGCGGGGACGGGACGATGCTGAGGGCCGGGCACCTGTGCGCGCCCTCGAAAGTGCCCATCCTGGGCGTGAACCTGGGACGGCTGGGGTTCCTGATTCAGGTCGAACGCGGCAACTGGCGCAGCTACTTCGACCGGCTGTTCAACCACGAAGCCTGGATCGAAAACCGGATGATGCTGCACACCGAGCTTATCCGTCACGGCGAGCTGCAGGGCGTGTGGTACGCGTTGAACGAAGCCGTCGTCGGGCGCGGGCAGATCATCCGCCCGGTGCAGCTGGCCGCCAGCGTGGACGACCTGGTCCTGGCGCGTTACATGTGCGACGGCCTGATCGCCGCCACCCCGACCGGCTCCACCGCCTACGCCCTGGCCGCCGGGGGGCCGATCCTGCCGCCGGAGTTGCGCAACATCCTGCTCGTCCCGATTGCCCCGCACCTCTCGGTGGACCGGGCGGTGGTGCTTTCGGAAGGCTCCGCCGTCTGCATCACGGTCAACAGCGACAACGCCATCTTGAGCGTGGACGGGCAGCAGCCCATCGGCCTGGCCGAGGACGACCGGGTCAACGTTCGGGCCGGAGAGTACACCGCCCAATTCGTCCGCTTCGACGACCCCGGTTATTTCTACCGCAACCTGACCGCTCACATGAACCAGAATCCCTCCCTAGGACTGACCCGATGACCGAAACGCCCATCACCTACTGCGCCAACCATCCCAACGTCCCAACCAGCTTGCGCTGTAACCGTTGCGAAAAACCCATCTGCCCCAAGTGCGCAGTGCCCACGCCGACCGGCTACCGCTGCCAGGAGTGCGTGCGCGGCCAGCAAAAAGTCTTCGAAACCGCCCACTGGTACGACTACCTGATCGGCTTCGGCATCGCCGGGTTCCTCTCGCTGATCATCAGCCTGTTGATCTCCCTGGTCGGCGGGATGCTGGGATATTTCTCCTTCCTGATCCTCTTCGCCGCCGCCCCGACCGCCGGGGTGATCATCTCCGAATCGGTGCGCTGGGCCACCGGCAAACGCCGCGCCAAACGCCTGTTCCTGGTCATCGCCATTGGGGTGGCACTGGGCGCGCTGCCCACCATCCTGGCGGGTCTGTACATTTTGGATATTTTCTCCCTGATCTTCCAGGGCGTTTACCTGGTGATGGTCGTCCCCACCGTCTATTATCGCCTTTCCGGCATCCAGCTTTTCAAATAACCTATGCTCTCCGAACTGCACATCGAAAACTTTGCAATCATAGACCGGCTCGACCTGCGGCTGGGTCCCGGCCTGGTCATTCTGACCGGCGAGACCGGCGCGGGCAAATCCATCATCCTCGACGCGGTCGAACTGCTGGTCGGCGGGCGGGCCGATACAACCGTCATCCGCACCGAAGCCGAGACGGCCATCATCGAGGGCGTCTTCAAGCTGGTCGGCGCGGAAAAGGCCGCCGCTCACGAGGTCCTGAAACGGGAAGACCTGCTCGACGAACCGGATTACGTCACCCTGACCCGCGAGGTCCGCCGCGAGGGACGCAACATCGCCCGGGTCAACGGCCGGACGGTGGGCGTGTCCCTGCTCAAGGAGCTGGGCGCCTGTCTGATAGACATCCACGGCCAGTCCGAGCATCTTTCGCTGCTCAACGAAAAGGCCCACCTCGGCCTGCTCGACCGCTACGCCGACATCGCCGCCCCGCTGGCGGCCTACCGCGAGACCTACCAGAAATTGCAGGCCGTCCGCCGCGAGCTTGCGGAGCTGCGCGCCGCCCAAAAGGACGCCGAGCGCCGGGCTGAAATGCTGACCTACCAGGCCGAGGAGATCGAAGCCGCCCGCCTCAAACCCGGCGAAGACCTCGAACTCAAGCAGGAACGCGACCGCCTGGCCAACGCCGAAACCCTGGCCACCCTGGCCCAGGAGGCCCTGATCGCCATCGACGAAGGCACCTCCGAATCCCCCGCCGCCACCGACCTGTTCGGGCAGGCCGCCCACGCCCTCGAAGCCCTATCGCGGATCGATAAAAGCAAGTCCGAGATTGCGGCCCAGGCCGCCCTGCTGCTCGAAAATCTGGCCGATATGGCCCGCGACCTGCGCGGTTACCTCGAAGAAGTCGAGTTCAACCCCAAACGGCTGGAGGAGGCCGAAGAACGCCTCAACCTGATCCAGTCCCTCAAGCGCAAATACGGCGGCTCGATTGAATCCGCGATTAAGTTCGCTGAAGATGCCCGTGCCCAGCTCGAAAGCATCACCCACGCCACCGAGCGCATGGCCGAACTCGAAATCGAGGAGAAAACTTTGCTCGACAAGCTCGCCGGGCAGGGAAACGCCCTTTCGCAGAAACGCAAAGAGACCGCCAAAGCCCTCAGCCGTTTCATCGAAATCGAACTGGACGACCTGCGCATGGCCGAAGCCCGCTTCGAGGTGGACTTCCAGGTCAAACCGGACCCGGCGGGCGTGCCCCAGCCCGACGGCCGGCGCCTGGCCTTCGACGCTTCCGGCTTCGACCGGGTCGAGTTCCTAGTCGCACCCAACCCCGGCGAGGGACTCAAACCCCTGGCGAAGATCGCCTCCGGTGGCGAGACCTCCCGCCTGATGCTGGCCCTCAAGAATATCCTTTCCCGCGCCGACGAGATCCCCACCCTCATCTTCGACGAGATTGACCAGGGCATCGGCGGGCGGGTTGGGATGATTGTCGGGCAGAAGCTGTGGAATTTGGCGCGCAACCACCAGGTCCTGTGCGTGACTCACCTGCCGCAACTGGCTGCCTTCGGCGACCTGCACTTCCAGGTCCAGAAACTCGTCCAGGACGGGCGCACCCTGACCCGCGTCGATCCCTTGAAAGACGACGCCCGCTTGCTCGAACTGGCCCAGATGCTGGGCGAGGTCGGCGAATCCACCTTGCAGTCGGCCAACGAAATCCTGCAACTGGCGCGTGAGATGAGCGTCTCTGCCAAAAACTGAACGCCTTTCATTTCTGCAAAACTTGTCCGTACATCAATTTCACGTGGTAAGATAATGGCACTCAAGTCTCACCAAACCACCGGCACGTGGTCAGGGGCTGAGGAGGCTGAGGCCGCGTGATCAGCCATCGGATGTGGGGGCCACCAACACATCCGATGGCTGACCTTTTAAAGTACTCTCATCTTTTCCCAGTAAAATTCTACACAAATCTACATTGACGCGGCGGCGTCCGCCCGTACAATTACAACTCTAAGCTTCTCGAACGAAGGAGAGTTATGTTTCGCAAACGCCTCCAACTCGGGTTGATTCACGTCGCGGTCGCCATGACCCTGGTGCCGATCAACTCCACCCTCAACCGGGTGATGATCAAAGAACTGGCAATTTCGGCGGCGCTGGTGGCGCTCCTGGCCTCCCTGCCCTATCTCTTCTCCCCGATCCAGGTGGCCATCGGCTCCTACTCGGACCGGCATCCTGTTTTCGGTTTCAGACGCACCCCCTACATCCTGGGCGGACTCCTGCTTTGCGCCCTGGGCGTGATCGTCTCCCCGTATGTGGCTTTCCTGATGGGCGAAAACTTCTGGCTGGGCGTGCTGGCCGGGATTTTGGCCTTCGGAGCCTGGGGCATGGGCTACAACCTGTCCAGCGTCTCCTACCTTTCGCTGGCCTCCGAACTCTCCGGCGAGGACGGGCGCGGCAAGACCATCGCCACCATGTGGTTCATGATGATCGTCAGCATCATCCTCACCGCCATCGGCCTGAGCCGCATGGTGGACCCGTACACGCCCGAAGCGCTGATCCGGGCCTTCTGGGTCATCGGCCTGGCCGCGCTGGCCCTGGGATTGCTGGCTCTGCTCAAGCTCGAACCGCGCGCCGCGCAGACCTCCATAAAATCCGAAAACTATTCCTTCAAAGAAATGGCAGACGTGATCCTGCGCAACCCACAGGCGAAACTGTTCTTCTGGTATTTGCTGCTCCTGCTGGCCGCCATCCTGGGCCAGGACGTGCTGCTCGAACCCTTCGGGGCCGAGGCCTTCGGCATGACCGTCCGGCAGACGACCAGCATCACCTCCATCTGGGGCGGGTTCGTGCTGGCTGCCATCGTCATCGCCGGTCTGCTGGAGGGGCGGGTCGCCAAACGCGTCGTGGCCCAGGCCGGCAACCTGACCGCCCTGGCCGGGTTCGTCGTGATCGTCGCCAGCGGGTTCGTGCTCAACCGGAGCATCTTCTACGCCGGGGTGATGCTGCTCGGCGCCGGCACGGGGCTTTCAACGGTCGCCAACCTGTCGCTGATGTTCGATCTGACCCTGCCCGGATACGTTGGCCTGTTCATCGGGGCCTGGGGATTCGCCAACGCCATGTCCCGCTTAACGGGATCGGTCCTCGGCGGGATCCTCCGCGATCTGGTGACGCAGGCCACAGGCGTCGCCTTGAGCGGCTACCTGGTAGTCTTCGCCATCGAAGCCCTCATGCTGGCCGTCGCCGCGTTCATGCTGACCCGCGTCAGCGTGGCCGATTTCAAGCACCGGGCGGAAGAACCCTCCTTTATCGAAAAAGTCGCCCTGGCAGATTAGGAGGCACCTTTGGATACTCAACCCGAAACCGGCTGGCTTTCCTTGAGTGATGCAGCGGAACTGCTGGGAGTACACCCCAGCACGGTGCGCACCTGGTCGAACAACGGCGACATCCCGGTCCACCGTACCCAGGGCGGGCACCGCCGCTACCGGCGCAGCGAGATCGAACTGTGGGCCCAGACCGCCCGCCAGTCCCGCCCGGTCGAAGCCGACCGGATCATCCAGTCGGCGGTCAGCCAGGTGCGGGTACAGATCGCCGACGGCCGCCTGGAGGCCGAATCCTGGTATCAGAAGCTGGACGACGAGGCCCGGTCACAGTACCGCCGCAGCGCCCACACCCTCTTCCAGGGGCTGCTGGCCTACATGGCCTCCGACGCCGAAGCCGAAGCCGCCTCCGAAGCCTTTGCCATCGGATACGAATACGCCTCCCGCGCCCGGCGCTACGGCCTCAGCTACGTGGACGCGGTCCGGGCATTTTTGTTCTTCCGCAATATTTTGCTCGAATCGTTGATGAAAATCTACCGCGAGGCCAACGTGCCGAGCGGCAAAGCCTGGGAGGAGATGCTGCACAAAATGCACGGCTTCACCGACCAGATTTTGCTCAAATTGCTCGAAACCTACCAGGTGCTCGAAGAGGCCAAGCAATGAGCGCCCGGCGCGGTTCCAAACGCTTCACCCCCTCTTTTTGGACCGAAAAACTGGTCCCGGCCGCCCTCGTCCTGCTCGTCCTGATCCTTTTGGCGACGGTGGTGATTACCGGTATGGCACTGGTCGGGTTGACCCCCGGCGCGTAAACTTTTTGAAATCAGGAGTTCAAAATGACATTCTTCCCCTATCTTTCGACCACTCTTACCTTCATTTTTGCAGCGGCGGTCTTCAACCGTTACCGCCAGCGCAGCGGGATGCACCTCCTGCTCTGGGCAATCGGCCTGGTCTTCTACGGCCTGGGCACCCTCAGCGAAGTGATCCTCGGTCTGACTTTCAATCCCCTCGTTCTCAAACTCTGGTACCTGACCGGCGCCATGCTGACCGCCGCCTGGCTGGGCATGGGTACAGTCTTCCTGCTCATCCGCAAGGGAAACACGGCCAAAACCCTGACCTGGGTCCTGGCTGCCATTTCGCTGCTAGCGCTGGGCTTGATCGTGGCCGCCCCGGTACTTTCAACGTCCTACGACGTATCGGCTCCTGCCTCCGAACAATACAAGGATATCATCTCCCGTAATGGCCTGATGATCTTCCTGACCATCCTGCTCAACATCTACGGCACGATCACCATGGTCGGCGGGGCGATCTACTCGGCCTTCCTGTTCTGGCGCAAAAAAGTGCTCGCCAACCGCATGTTCGGCAATATCCTGATCGCAGCCGGGGCGCTGGCGCCCGCCATGGCCGGTTCGTTCGTCAAAGCCGGGCTGGTGGATGTACTCTACGTCAGCGAATTCGTCGGCGCGGTGCTGATGTACGCGGGATTCATCCTGGCGACGGCTGCCAGGCCCGAACCCGCCACAACAGCCGCACCTGCGGATTAATTTTCCACCTACCTGTGACAGTCACTTTGCTACAAAAAGTGACTGTCACCTTGCAATTTCTCAGGGGGTATAATCGGCGCATGTCCATCCTCCAACTCCCCCTGATCCTCGAAACCCGCCGCAACCACGCCATCGAGCACGGCACGATCCACATCCTCGGGGCCAGGTTCCCCGGCCAGCCTTTCGCCGGGCACTCCAACCCGACCGGCTTCATCATCATCGGCGATGTCTCGCTTGAGGACGTGGCCAACGCCGCGACCCAATCCCTGACCCGTTTACGGGCCGGGGAACGCGGCCTGGCGATCCACCCCGGCTGCGGAACGAACTTCGCGACCTCGGGCCTGCTGGCCGCGGCCCTGGCCTGGCTCCCGCTGTCGGTGGGCCGGACGCGGCGGAGCAAATTGTTCCTGCTGCCGCTGGCCGTCCTGCTCGGCGTGCTGGGCTACCTGTTCGCCCAGCCGTTCGGTCCCGTCATCCAGGCCAAAATCACCACCGAGGCCGACCCCGGTGATACGCGCATCACGAAGGTGACCCCGGTCCGCTTCGGGCGGGTAAAAGCCCATTACGTGACGACCCGGCCCACAGGTCCATGAGCGATCCGGCCCACGTCTTCGTGCTTTACGGCAACGACGAGTACGCCATCGCCAAACGTCTGGCGGATTTCGAGTCCGGTTTCAGCGACCCGACCAGCGCCGATATGAACACCTCCCGGCTGGAGGGCAGGGGTCTGAACGACAACGAGCTGAACAACGCCGTCAACGCCATGCCCTTCCTGGCCCCGCAGCGGCTGGTCATCCTGCGCGAGCCGTCGGCAAAGTACACCTCCCCCTCATCACGCAAGAAATTCGGCGAATTCCTGGCCGCCGTCCCGCCGACGACGAAGCTGGTGCTGGTCGAAGCCGTGGAGAACAACAAACGCGAGGAAGAGAACCACTGGCTGCTCAAGTGGGCCGCCAAAACCGGGGAGGGGGTCAAAACCGAGCGCTTTATGATGCCCAAGGCCCGCGAGCTGCCCGGCTGGATCATCGCCGAGACCAAAAAGCAGGGCGGCGAGATCGAACCGGCCGCGGCGGCCCGCCTGGCCGAGATGGTCGGAGAGAACACCCGCCAGGCCGCCCAGGAGATCACCAAACTGCTGACCTACGTCAAATTCGAGCGCAAAGTCAGCCTGGCGGATGTGGAGTTGGTCAGCGTGACGACCGCCCAAGGCGACATCTTCGCCCTGGTGGACGCCCTCGGCCAGGGCCAGGGACGCCAGGCCCAGTCCATGCTGCGCCGCCTGCTGGACGAGCAGGACGCCTTCTCGCTGTTCGGGATGGTCATCCGCCAGTTCCGCCTGCTGTTGCTGGCGCGTGAGCTGCTGGATGGTTCAGCCACGCAGCCGGAGATCCAGCAAAAGCTGGGATTGCACCCGTTCGTGGCGGAGAAAGTCGTCAGGCAGGCGCGCGGTTTTTCGATGCAGACTTTAGAAAATATCTACCACCGCCTGCTGCGCATGGACGAGCAGGCCAAGAACGGCGAAGTCCCCCTGGACGTGGCCCTGGATGTGTTCGTGGTGGAATTGGTGAAGTAGACTGCGAGTAAAAAGTAAGAAGTGAAAAGTAGGGCGAGATTCTATCTCGCCTTTTGACTCCATGACTCCACTGCAAAAAGGTATTTTTCAACGCAAAGGCGCAAAGCCGCCAAGATTTTTGCATTTTTCTTGCTTTTCTTGAAATGTTTCAGTGACAAATTTGCTTTTTCGTCATAAATCTTGATTTTCTTTGCGCCTTGGCGGCTTCGCGTTAAGTTTTTGGAGTTTTTGCAGTGGACTCATTC
>DYLB01000053.1 GCA_020722305.1 Anaerolinea thermophila
TCACGAATACAACCCCTGCGAACTGCTCCGCGATGGTCTGGAACATCTTGCAATCCGCCGCAGAAATGCGCTTATCCGCCATAAATTTCTCTACCTTTGGTGCGGGGCGACCTCGCGCCAACATCATAACAAGACTTTCCGAGAATAAATTTGCGCCCAGCCAGGGTTATACAACAGGAAATCATGGCCAACATTACCGTTCTATTTTAAAGTCTTTTGGAAAATATTGACAAACTGGGAAACCTTATTTATAATAATTCTGAATTTAGAATGAGTACAGAAAGTAAGCCCGTAATGTCCGATTACCTGACCCTAACCCAGACCCTCAAACACGCCGGGATGCGCCTGACCCCCCAGCGGACGGCCATCTGCAAGCTGCTGGCCGAGAGCGAGGCCCACCCGACCGCGGCCATGATCTACGACGAACTCAAGCCGCACTTCGACTCGCTCAGCCTGGCAACCGTCTACAACACCCTGGACGCGCTGGTCAAGCTTGGCGCGGTCAACGCGCTGGGCGACGCAGGAGACGATTCGGTCCACTACGACGCGGACACCGAGCCGCACGTGAACCTGGCCTGTCTCGCGTGCAACAAGATCGTTGACATCCCTAGCGAGCACGTCACCCACCTGGCTGAAGAGATTACCTCGACAACCGGTTACAAACTACTCGGGGCGCGGGTGCTGTATTACGGCCTGTGCCCGGACTGCCAGAGGGCCAGTGACCGGTGACCAGTGACCGGTGACCAGTGACCAGTGACCAGTTTTCAGTGAGCAAGACATCGCAAACTAACCGACCATCCAACCACCAGACTCCCCAACTACCAAACAATGAAACCAACAGAAATCCAATCCCCTCCCATCGAAATCCGCTGTACCGAGGTCCTGTCCGATGCGCTCGAAGGCTACGCCGGGATCGAAAAAGTCGAATACGATTACAACACCGGCAGCTTGAAAGCCGTCTACGACCCGCGCATCCTGAGCAACGAACGCGCCCTGCACGTCATCCGGCAGGCCGGGCAGCTCGCCTCGACCCGCGTCATCCAGTGCGCCGCCCGGGCCAAGCATGGTCACGCAGCTTGCGCCCAATGCGCCGGCGCGCTCGGCCAGCAACTCAAACTCCAGTACCAGGCCGCAGCCACCTCCCCAGAGGTCATCTTCAAGGACGGCGTGCTCGAAGCCCGGCTCAACCAGCCGCGCCTGGCCGCCTCCGAAGACGTGGAGGTCGAGGCCAACTTCCTCGAACTCGATAAAAAGGAAGAAGCGCCCAGAAAAGGCATTCCGACCGAGACCCTGGAAGCGGCCTTTACGATCATCACCCTGGTCGCCGGGCTGGCCGCCTTCATCGGCGAGCGGCTGGGGCTGGCAGCCTGGTCCGTTGCCGGGTTGTACACCCTGGCCTACGCCACAGGCGGATGGTTCGGCCTGCTGGCCTCCATCGAAGCCCTCAAAGAGAAGACCCTCAACGTCGACCTGCTGATGATCGTCGCCGCGTTGGGCGCAGCCCTGGTCGGGCAGCCGGCCGAGGGCGCTACGCTGCTGTTCCTGTTCTCGCTCTCCAACACCCTGCAAGCCTACGCGATGGACCGCAGCCGCAAAGCCATCGAAAAACTGCTCGACCTGCGCCCGTCGGTGGCGGTCGTCCGTCGAGGCTCGCGGCAGGTCCAGGTCCCGATCGAGAAGCTGACCCTGGGCGACGTGGTCATCGTCCGCCCCGGTGAGCGTTTCCCCATCGACGGCGAAGTCATCTCCGGCGAATCCGACGTGGACCAGGCCACCATCACCGGCGAGTCCATGCCGATCCACAAAAGCGCCAGCGACCCGGTTTTCGCCGGCACGGTCAACGGCAACGGCTCGCTGGAGATCCGGGTCACACGCCTCGCCAAAGACACCACCCTGGCCCGCATCGTCCAGATGGTCGAGGATGCCCAGGCCACCAAGGCCAACACTCAGCGCATGTTGGACAATTTCGAGCAGGTTTACGCCTTCATCGTACTGGGCGCGGCCGCCCTGCTGATCGTCGTGCCCTATTTCTTCCTCGGCCACGATTTCCAGACGGCGTTCTACCGGGCCATGACCTGGCTGGTGGTGGCCTCGCCCTGCGCCCTGGTCATCTCGACCCCGGCCAGTTTCCTTTCGGCCATCGCCAACGGCGCCCGCCACGGGGTGCTCTTCAAAGGCGGCGCGCATCTCGAAAAGGCCGCCACGCTCAAGGCTTTAGCCTTCGACAAGACCGGCACGCTGACCACCGGCACGCCGACCCTGACTGTCATCCAGACTTTTTCGGATCTGACTGAGGACGAAGTGCTGGCCCTGGCTGCGGCAATCGAATCCCGCTCCGAACATCCCCTGGCGACGGCGATCGTCAAGGCGGCTCAAGCCCGGAATTTAGGCCTGGTCGCCGCGACCGGATTCCGGGCCACCCCCGGGCAGGGCGTGGAGGGGCACATCGGCGAACGCACGCTGTGGATCGGCAACGAGCGCCTGTTCGAGGAACGCGGCGTCGCCATCCCCACCGACATTTTGGGGCAGGCGCGTGCCCACGAAGAAGACGGCCAGACCGCCATGTACGTTTACTGCGCCAGCAACCCGCGTTGGCTGGGGATGATCGCCGTGGCCGACACCCTGCGCGCTGACGCCATCGAGATGATCAAGGCCCTCAAGGCCGCGGGCATCGAACGGGTGGTCATGCTGACCGGCGACAACCCCCGCGTGGCGGCCAGGATCGCCGAACGCGCCGGAGTGGACGAGTTCCATGCCGGGCTGCTGCCGCAGGACAAGGTCACGGTGTTGAAATCGCTCCAGCAGAAATATGGCCCGGTGGCCATGGTCGGCGACGGCGTGAACGACGCCCCCTCGCTCGCCACCGCCGACATCGGCATCGCCATGGGCGGCGCGGGGACAGACGTCGCCATCGAGACCGCCGACGTGGTGCTCATGTCGGACGACCTGCGCAAGATCCCCTTTGCGATCGGTCTGGCCCGGCGCGCCAAACGGGTCGTCTGGCAAAACCTGACCTTTGCCCTGGCGGTGATCGTGGTGCTGGTCGCCAGCGCCTTCGGCGCCGACCTGGCCCTGCCGCTCGGCGTGGTGGGCCACGAAGGCAGCACCGTCATCGTGGTACTGAATGGATTGAGGTTGTTGGGGTATCGAGGCTGATTTTGTAGTAACGGCTTCAGCCGTCAAAAACAGAACAGCCCGGTTCCATGGTGAAGCCGGGCTGTATTTTTTAACCACAGATAAACGCAGATGAAAAGGATGGTCCGATGAACTTGTCCGATCGTTATTGCCTCATCGAATTTATCTGAGTTGACCTGTGGTTTTACTTCAGCGCAATTACGCTAAAAATTCGCGTTTTTCAAGATAACATTAGCCAGGCTGGCCCCGAATACACAAGTCACGCAGGCACTCACCAAAATCATGGCGATCCCGATCACCAACATGCTCGTCGAAGCGCCAGCGATCCGCTCGAGGACTGAATCCGCCGGCTTGGCAGGGTCATAGTACACCGTCACTTGCGATCCGACCGGGTAACGCGCCAGGGTCCGTTGGGCTTTGGCAGTGGTGTTATAGGCCCGTATCGCCCCGAACATCAGCCGCTGGCTGGAATAGGTCTGCCCAGCCACCTCGTAGGTGTATTCGACTTCCGGGTGGTAGGTGTAACTGATGTGGCCGTCGTCATCGGTGTTGCTGGTACGCTTGACCTCCGCCCTGACGACCTGTCCCAACGTATGCGGCCAGGCCTGGCTGGATTCGGCCTTCTTGCGGCTGCGCAGGCTGACAACGATCATGTAAACGCCCACTCCTGCCAGAATCAGAATAAAGAAGCCCCCGCACAACGAGCCAAAGATCAACGGTATCAAGTCAGCCATGTTCCCTCCCGGAATCCAGGTCATTCTACAAAAAGCCCATTTCCTCGAAGAAAACGGGCTTGAAATTCTAGGGGACGGGCCGCCAGGTCGGGTCCATGTCTATCATCGGGTCGCGCGTCAGGCGGATGCGGTCGCCGCCCCCGGCGGGCATCAGGAAAATATCGTAGTTGCCGTCTTCCTGGCCTTCGGAGATGATCCACAGGCCGTCGGGCGAGAACTCGATGTCCGTGATCGGCAGGTCCCGCTGCCAATATGGGCTGGACAGCCCTGCCTCGCGGTCGGCGTAAGGGATCGCCCTCAGCCAGGGGCGGGAAACGCCCTCGACCCGGCGCTGGCTGAAGACGACCGTCTCGCTGTCCCGCGTCCAGGCCGGCATGAGGTCGTGGAAATCCGTCCCACTGCGGACGATCTGCTGCTGGACCGTCCCCAGGTCGGTCATGGCCCAGATCTGGAAGATCCCGAAACGCTTCATCGAGTAGGCGAGCTGGTTGCCCAGCGGCGACCAGGCCGGGTAACGCGCGCCTTCACCGGGGCGGGTATCGGTCAGGCGCGTCAGGGAACTGTCCTTCAAATTGTAGATGTAGATTTCTTCATGGCCGCTGCGGATCGAGGTAAAGGCGATGCGCTCCCCGTCGGGCGACCAGGCCGGCTCGAAGTCCCCGCCCGGTTCGGGCAGGAGCTGCTCGACGCCCGTCCCATCCACGTTGACGGTGTAAAGGGTCGAGTTCGGGTAAATGGCGTAGGGGTCCTGGGCCAGGGTACACGGCGAGACGAAGACCAGCCGTTCCCCGTCCGGCGACCAGGACGGCTGGCAGGCGCCTTCGGGCATACCGACGATCAGTTTCGGCGGGCTATTGCCATCCACACTATTCAGGTAAATGGCGGCCACACCGGTGCGGGCCGAGGCAAAGGCGAACTGCCCGTAACCGCCTCCCAGGGGCGTGACGGTCGGTGTCGGCGTCAGGGTTGGCGAGGGCGTTCGGGTCGGGAGCGGCGTTTCCGTCGGCAAGGGCGGATCGGTAGGCATGACGATCGCTCCGGTCTCCGTTGGCGTGGGGGAAGCCTGGACCGCCAGCAGAGGGGTGGGAGTCGGGCTGGGCGTCGGCGTGGAGGCGAAGACCGGCACGCCCGCCATACTCAGCCATTCATTGAAAGTCCCCGGCGCGAAATAGGAAAAAGCCAGGACACCCAAAATCCCCAGGATAGCCAGGATCAGGAGGGCGAGCAGGCAGCCCGATCCCTTGCGGCGTTTTTTGCTTTTGGCCGGAGTCCGCGCCTGGCTGGGCATTTCGACGGCGCGCGGCGGCATTTGCGGTTCCAGGTCTTCTTCCGCCGCCGGCCCGGTGAACTCGTCTTCCGGCTCGGCGGGTTCAGGCGGTGGCTCGACACTGAAACTCCCTGTCACTCCGTCCAGGTTAAGGTTCTTGTTGCTGGCCGCCAGCAGGGCCTGCTTGAAGGCCTCCCCGTTCTGATAACGATCTTCGGGCAAGACTTCCATAGCCTTTTCAATGGCCGCCGAAAGCCGCCGCGAGACCTTGCTGTTGCGCTTGCGCAGCGGCGTGAGCTGGGTATTGTCCATCGCCCGCGCCAGGGCATCCTCGGGGATGACGCCCGAAATCGCGGCGTACAGGGTCGCCCCCAGTGAGTAAATATCGGAGCGGGGGTCTGTGCGCGCCGTCCCGTACTGTTCCGGCGGCGAATAGCCGGGGGTCATGGCCCGCGCCCCGGTGGTGGTCACCTGGCTGCCCTGGACCACTTTCGCCAGGCCGAAATCCACCAGGTAGATGTAGCCTTCCGGCGTGATCTTGACGTTGCCGGGCTTGAGGTCGCGGTGCAGGATGGGGGGCTTGCGGGAGTGCAGGTACGCGAGGGCATCGCACATCGCCGCGCCGATCGCGATCACGTCTTCTTCCGGCAGGACCCCGATACGTTCCATCCGTTGGCGCAGGTCTTCGCCTTCGATGTAATCCATCACCAAGTACTGGCCCTGGTCCGCAATGACGAAGTGGTCGGTGACGCGTGGCAGGTTGGGGTGGCGCAGGTTCGCCAGGATCACCGCTTCGAGACGGAACTGGCGGGCATACTCGTCGGTGGTAAACAGGTTCTCTTTAACGGCCACATCTACGCCGAGGTTTTCATCCACGGCGCGGTAGACGGCGCCCATGCCGCCCTGCCCCAGAATTTCTACGATTCGGTAGCGTTTATGGAGGAGATTGCCGCGTTCAAGTGTCATTTAGAGGGTGTTTTTTCCTTGCGCGGAATGATGAGAGCAAGATGCCTGCATTATATCAAAAAGACTTCGCACACCGGTATTTTCTGTGAACTTAACGGTTTTGTTTTGTAGGGTAATCCCCGCCCGAAATTCAGCCCTGCCGAGGCGTTGACGAGATGTTCAGACCTATTGTACACTCAAGGCATGGATACCCGCTCGGAACGCCAATGGGACTGGCTGCTCGCCCTCCTGCTGACCGCCGCCATGCTGACCTCGGCCGGACGGCTGGCCGTCACCTCCTGGACGCCGAAACTCGAAACGGTTCAGGTGATGGCCGGGCTTGGCGCGTTGCTGGGCCTGGCCCTCGGCTACAGCCGCTTCGGGCGGCGCGGACTTTTCGGCCTGGCCCTCGGCTACGGACTGGTGATCTACCCCTGGTACCTGGGCTGGGTCGAAACGCCCAACCTGCCGGCCCTGGAACGCCTGCTCAGCCTGGGCGGACGCCTGCTGTTTTCCGTCGGGCTGCTCTTCCGGGGCGAGCCGGTCAAGGACCACGTCTTCTTCGTCACCCTGCTCTCGATCGTTTACTGGGCCATCAGCGTGAGCGCCGGTTTCGCCCTCCAGCGCCGCGCCAACCTGCTCGGCGCCCTGATCCCCGCCGGAATCGTGCTGCTGGTCGTCCACGGCTACGACAGCTACTTCACCTCGCGGATCACCTTCGTCGCAATCTACATCTTCCTTTCCCTGGCCCTGGCCGGACGGCTTTACTTCCTCGAACAGCGCGCCGCCTGGCAGTCCCAAAAGGTCTACCTGACCGCCGAAGCCGGCTCGGTGATGGTCAACAGCCTGCTGGCTGCCTCGGCCTTCATCGTGCTGCTGACCTGGGCGCTGCCCGCCTCGGCCGCCTCCCTGGCGGTCGCTGCGGATGCCTGGAAACAGCTCACCCGTCCGTGGCGCGAGGCGCAGGAAGACCTGTCGGACGCCTTCGCGGCCCTCGAAGCGACCGTCAACCTGCGCCGCGAATACTTCGGCGATACCCTCCCGCTGGGCAACAGCGTCCCCGAAGATGAAAGCGTGGTCTTCGTCGTCCAGGTAACGGACAAGCCTTTCCAGCCGCCGCGCATGTACTGGCGCGGGCGCATCTACGACGTGTTCGACGGCCGCCAGTGGATCACCTCCGAGCCGGTCGGCGTGGTCTTCATCCCCGAAAACGGCAATCTGAACCTCCCGGAGAAAAACAGCCCGGACATCATGAGTCTGAAGGTCCAGAACCGGATCAGCAGCCTGGGGCTGGTTTACGCCATGCCGCAAACGGTGTGGATCAGCCGTCCGGCCATGGCCCAATCCTACGTCCGGGAAGACGGCGTGCTGGACCTGGTGATGCTCAACCCCAACCCGCCGATCGCCGCCGGGGAGGTGTTCGAGACCCGGGCCGCGGTCAGCAATCCCACCATATCCGAGCTGCGCGCCGCCGGCGAGGCGTATCCCGACTGGGTCGTCGAGCGTTACCTGGACGTGCCGGATAACTTCTCGCCGCGCCTGCGCAGCCTGGCTGAAGAGGTCACGGTCAACGCCGAAAACCCCTACGACAAGGCTGCGGTCATCACCCTCTACCTGCGCCGCACTGTCGCCTACTCCCGCACGATCCCCGACCCGCCCGCCGGGCGCGACCCTCTCGAATGGATCATCCTCGACCACAAACAGGCTTTCTGCAATTATTACGCCACCGCCGAAGTGCTGATGCTGCGCTCGCTGGGCATCCCGGCCCGCCTGGCCCTCGGCTACTCCCAGGGCGATAACAACGGCGTTTCGGGCGAATACACCGTGCGCCAGAGCAACTACCACGCCTGGCCCGAAGTCTACTTCCCCGGCATCGGCTGGGTCGAGTTCGAACCGACCGTCAACCAGAACCCGCTCGTCCGCCCGCCCGGCGAGTTGAACGATAACGAGGGCGGGCCGAACGCCAATCCCCTGCCGGAAGAACTGCTGCCGCAGCTCGACGGCGGCGAAACCGATCTCCCCCTCCCCGACGAGAGCGCCGCCGCAGACGCCTCCAGCCTGCGCGCCTTCATCTTCGACTGGCAGCCGTTCCTGCGCACTCTGGGCTGGATGCTGGCCATCGCGGCCGTGATCGGGTTCCGGTACCTCGACCAGCAGCGCCACTTCGTAGACCGCATCCCCGGCCTGCTCAAAGCCAACCTGGAACGCCGCAGCATTGCCACCCCGCGCTGGCTCGACCGCTGGGCCTTCTACGTCAGTCTCAACCCGGTCGCCCGCGCCTACCGCATCATCCCCTGGAGCCTGCGCTGGCTGGGGCAACCGCCCGACCCGGCCCACACCCCCGCCGAACAGGCCCGGCTGTTGGGCGAGTCACTGCCTGCGGCCGCACTCTCGATCAGGAACCTGCTCCACGAATACCAGAAGTCGGTTTACAGCCCCGAACCGGGCGACATCTTCATCGCCCGGCGCGCCAACCGCCTCATCCTGCACGCCGCCGCCCAGGCCTGGGGACGAACCCTGATACAATCCATCCGCAAACTAATCCCATGACCCCAGAACCTTCCTCCATCCCCATGAACCGGCAGCTCAAGGATTTGAGCGAGCAGGTCGGCAATTTGCGCACCGCCCTCCACGCCCTGCGCAACACCCTGCCCGCCCACACCCTCGAAACCATCTCCAACATCGAAGGCGCGCTCTTCAAACTCAGCCGCCAGATCGGAACTTACGAAGAGGAACGCTCGGACCTGTTGGCCCTGACCGACATCTCCAGCGTGATCAACTCCTCGCTCGAACTGGACGAAGTCCTGCGGATCGTTATGGACACCATCGTCCGGCTGACGGGGGCCGAGCGCGGCTTCCTGATGCTGCGCGACGACGCCGGCGAGATGACCACCCGCGTGGCTCGCAACTGGGAACAGGAATCGATCAACCCGTCCGAGTTCGCCATCAGCCGCACCATCGTCAAGCGGGTCATCGAAGAAGGCCAGGCGGTGCTGACCACCAACGCCCAGGAAGACCCGCGCTTCGGCGGCCAGGAGAGCATCATCGCCTTCAACCTGCGCTCGATCCTGTGCGTGCCGCTCAAGGCCAAGAACGACCTGATCGGGGTCATCTACGCCGACAACCGCATCCGCTCCGGCATCTTCAGCGAATCCGAACGGGACCTGCTGGCCGCCTTCGCCAACCAGGCCGCGGTCGCCATCGAGAACGCCCGCCTGTTCACCTCCCTGCGCACCACCCTGGCCGAAGTGACCGAACTCAAGCACCTGATGGATAACATCTTCGCCTCCATCGCCAGCGGCGTGATCACCGCCGACGTGAAGGACCAGATCACCCTCTGCAACCGGGCCGCTGAAACCATCCTCGGCCACAGCGCGGTCGAGATCATCGGCCGCCCGCTGGACGAGGCGCTGGCCTCCGCCGCGGACGCCATCCTGCCCCAACTGGCTGCCGTCCGCCAGAGCAACGCCCCGATCGTGGACTTCGAGATCTCCCACGTCCTGCCCCGCCGCGGCCACGTGGACTGGCGGCTCAACATGTCCCCGCTCAAAGATGCCGACCAGACCACCCAGGGCATCGCCATCGTCCTCGACGACCTGACCGAGCGCAAGCGCCTCGAAGCCCAGCGCCGCCTGTTCGAGCGCATGGTCTCCCCGGCCGTCATCCGCCAGCTCGACCCCGACAGCCTGGCCCTGGGCGGCAAACGGGTGGACATCACCATCCTGTTCGCCGACATCCGCGGCTTCACCACCTACAGCGAAAACCTCTCGCCCGAAGAACTGGTCTCGGTGCTCAACCGTTACCTGGCCGCCGGGGCCGAAGCCGTGCTGGCCCAGGAAGGCACCGTGGACAAATTCCTGGGCGACGCGGTCATGGCCTGGTTCAACTGGCCGATCCACCAGGAGGACCACACCTTGCGGGCCGTCAAGGCAGCGGTGACCCTGCGCGAGAGCATCCTGCGCCTGCACGCCGAAATGCCGCCCGAGGCGCGCCTGTCCTTTGGGGTGGGCATCCACTACGGCGAGGCCGTGCTGGGACTGGTCGGCACCGACCAGCGCCTGGAATACACCGCCATCGGCGACAGCGTCAACACCACCAAACGCATCCAGGAGAACGCTGCAAAGAACCAGATCCTGATCAGCCGCGAAGCCTACGAGCGGGTCAAGAAACAGGTGGACGCCCTGCGCCTCGACAGCCTCCAGGTCAAGGGCAAGCGTTTTGCGGTGGAGGTGTACGAGGTGGTGGGGGTGAAGTAGGGCAGTGGGCAGTATCCAGGGAGCAGTATCCAGTATCCAGTGGCAGCCGCGCAGGAACAAAGTATATCGTTTCGATTCGGTGATGTCGTTACCGGACCACGTCCTTCATAGTCCTGTCAGATGAATTACCGGAGGGTCCCGGCGGCAGGGTTGACCTTGCGTCTGACGAGGGGTGATATTGGCAGTTGTTTTTGGGGTGGCACAGAAGGTATAATTTTGGATATAGGCTGTTATGCAGTTACGAAAATCAAACGACTTTCGCCGCCCAGCCCCCATCTTTGCTGATGGTTTCGGGCGAACAGGTTGCACACAATGCGTTTTCTAAAGAACCAAGTTAAGGCAAAAACCGCTCTTTTTGGGCTTTCTAATAACGCAAACCGTTGGCACGCCGCCTGCAAAATCAGCACTTGAAAAATCCAGCAAAAAGGTGTATCTTTGTTGTAGAAACTAACAGGAGATAACCTTATGCTCACAAAAGTTCAGAAATGGGGCAATAGTCTTGCCCTACGAATACCTAAAGCCTTTGCGGTTGACGCTCAATTGGAGAACAATTCTTTCGTAGAAATAAGCATCGTAAAAGGCAAAATTATTGTTACGCCAGTTCCAGCCCCAAGTTGGACGCTTGATGAATTGCTTGCAGGCATAACAAAAAATAATCTTCATGCTGAAATAGACACGGGTTTTGCCGTAGGAAATGAAGTTTGGTGAACCTATGGCATATATTCCTGATAGCGGCGACATCGTTTGGATTATGTTTAATCCACAAACAGGACATGAGCAAGCAGGTCATAGACCAGCGTTAGTTCTGTCCCCGAAGGCATATAACGGCAAAGTTGGATTAGCAATTCTTTGTCCAATAACGAGTCAGGTAAAAGGCTACCCATTTGAAGTTTTGACACCTGAAGGATTAGAAGTAAAAGGCGCAATTTTATCCGACCAAGTAAAAAGTCTTGATTGGAAAGCAAGAAAAGCCGAATTTGCATATAAATTGCCGCCTGAAAAATATAATGAAGTCGTGAAGAAATTAAGCACTTTGATTCGCGAGCAACTTCAAAATTTATAATCGAGTCTTGCACAACAAAAGCGGCACAACAAAACGTGCACAGATGATGTGGGAAGTCAAGCCCATCTGCTTCTGTAAATGAAAAGACGAAACAAAGATGGAAAATTGTCTCGTCTCTTCGGGGGGGGATGAAATTATATCGCAAGGCTGGCGTTGGGAAGCCCGCCCGGTCTATTTTCCGCCCAAAATTTTCGATTTGCGCCGCAAAAAAGGTAAAAATGGCAGCACAAGCCCGCCGCGCGAAGCCGCTGCGCGCGAGTTGTATCAAAAACTCCGCGCCGTCCCACAAGGGGATGATAAACCGTGGATTGAACCCTGGCTGGGCGAAGAAGAACTCTTTCCTGACATGGATTGGAACATGGAGATCGAAAAAGCCGTTGATTAGTTGGCTCATTGGGAATTGGCGTGGTTAAAACCTTTTGGTACACGGATACTTCGAC
>DYLB01000054.1 GCA_020722305.1 Anaerolinea thermophila
AACTCAGCACAGGCGTCTGCGCTCCACTAAACCTGGCAGGTATGCCACTGCAAGGGCCTCTGTCAATTCATCCAGATAAGTCGGTCAAGTCGTGCAGATGAGTTGACCGAACCATTCAGGTGCAGTGTTGAACAAATTGACAATTTGTTCAACGCCCGGCAAATCCAGCAGCCTCCGGTTTTTGTTCGGAGGCTGTTGGTTTGGTTATTCAGTTTCGCTGCCGGGAAGTCTTCCCCGCTGGTGGGCGGTGTTTCGGGCCGCGCCTACGGCACAGTGTATTCGATGATCAACTGCGGACGGTAGGCAGCCAGGGCGTTACCGCTGAAGAACTTGAGGTAATCCGCGCCGTTGTCGTTGTTGTCGTCCAGCTTGAAGCGCAGGCGGAACTGCGTCAGGCCGGTCTTGTTGATGTAGGGGAAGGCGGTGTTGTTCAGCACCGACGAGAACCAGTTGGCAACCGGCGAATTCAGGATCTTGCCGACCAGGTTCCGGCTGGCCGCAGCCTGGAAGTCGGTCTTCTGCAGGAGGCTGGTCCCGAAAGCGCCTTTGCGGATGTCGATGATGATGTACTGGTGGGTATTGAACGGGTTGGTCCCGACCAGTCCCTGCTTCCTGATCTTGAGGGTGACTTTCTTGATGGTGGCGTTGTCCGGCAGGCCGGCCGTGTTGAAGGACAGGATGGCGCGGTACTGGCGATCCTTGGCATCATCGCCGAGATAGAAGGTGGTGGCCGTGGCATTCAGGCTTCCACCTTTGTTGCTGAACTCGGTCGATTCGAGCACCCAGCCGTCCTGTGAACCTGTGGACTTGAAGGTCTTTTTCAGGGGCGGGGCGCTGGTGACGTTGATGGTGAAGGACTGCGGCGCGGGCGGGTTGATCCCGTCGCTGGCGTTCAGGGTGACGGGGTTGGCGCCGAGGTCCGCCGCGGCCGGGGTCCCGGTCAGGGTGGCGGTGCCGTTACCGTGGTCGGTCAGGGTCAGCCAGGACGGGAGGGTTGGCGCGGTGATAGACAGCGGGTCTCCATCCGGGTCGGTGGCGGTGACGTTGTAGGTGTAGACCGATCCGACGGTGGCCGCCAGCACCGGCGCGCTGGTAAAGTGCGGCGCGGTGTTGGCCGTGGTGAAGTTCCACCACACGCCGCCATTGGACTGGGTTTCGCCGAAGGCGTTGGCTGCCTTGACGTGCCAGTAGTAATTCGTCGGGGAGGTCAGGCCGCTGATGGCCGCGCTGGTGTTGGTCCCGGCGTTGACCCACGAGCCGTCGCAGGCGTTGTTGTTGACCGTATCGTAGCAGTACGAGTAGCCGGTCGCGCCGCTGCTCGCTCCCCAGCTCAGGGTCAGGCTGGTGGGCTGGTTGACCGCGCCGTTGGCCGGGCTGCTCTTGTTGAACGCAGCGGGCACGTTCCCGGTGGTGAACGACCACCAGGCGTTGGCGTTCGAATAGCGCGTACCGAAACTGTTGACGGCCCGCACGTGCCAGTAGTAGGTCGTCCCCAGGCTCAAGCCGCTGACCGGGACGCTGGTGCTGGTCCCGATATTGACCCAGGAGCCGTCGCAGGCGCTGTTATTCGAGGTATCGTAGCAATACTCGTAACTCGATACGCCGCTGCTGGCATTCCAGGCCAGGGTCAGGCTGAGAGGCTGGTTCCCCGATCCGTTGGCCGGGCCGGTCTTGTTGAACGCGCCGGGAATGTCGCCAGTGGTGAACGACCACCAGGCATTGCCGTTGGAGTAGGTCGTGCCGAAGCTGTTGACCGCCCGCACGTGCCAGTAGTAGGTCGTCGCCAGGTTCAGGCCGCTGACCGATACGCTCGTGCTGGAACCGTTGTTGGTCCAGCCGCTGCACGAGTTGTCGTTGGTCGTATCGTAGCAATACTCGTAACTGGCCGCGTTGCTGCTCGACCCCCAGATCAGGGCCAGGCTGGTGGGCTGGTTGGCCGCCCCGTTGGACGGGCTGCTCTTGTTGAACGCGCCCGGCACGCCGCCAGTGGTGAAGGACCAGAAGGCGGTACTGGAGCCGTTCGAGTAGCGCGTGCCGAAACTGTTGTTGGCGCGCACGTGCCAGTAGTAGGTGGTGTACTGGCTCAGGCCGCTGAGGGTCTTGCTGGTTGAGGTGCCGTTGCTCATCCAGCCGCTGCAAGCGTTGTCGTTGGTGGTGTCGTAGCAATACTCATAGCCGGTCGCGCCGGTGCTGGCACCCCAGGTCAGGGTTGGGTTGAGCGGCTGGTTGGCCGCGCCGTTGGCGGGTCCGGTCTTGTTGAAATCGTAGGGCACACCGCCGGTGGTGAAGGACCAGAAGGCCGTACTGGAACCGTTCGAGTAGCGCGTGCCGATGCTGTTGTTGGCGCGCACGTGCCAGTAATAGGTGGTGTACTGGCTCAAGCCGCTGAGGGTCTTGCTGGTGGACGTGCCGTTATTGGTCCAGCCGCTGCAAGCGTTGTCGTTGGTGGTGTCGTAGCAGTATTCGTAACTGGCCGCGCCGGTGCTGGCACCCCAGGTCAGGGTGAGACTGAGCGGTTGGTTGGCCGCGCCGTTGGCGGGTCCGGTCTTGTTGAAGTTGGCCGGCAGGCTGCCGGTTGTGAGCGACCACCACCCGCCGTTGTTGGCATACACCGTCCCCGAAGCGTTACGCGCCCGCACCTGCCAATAGTAACTGGTGTTTTCGGTCAGGCCGGTGACATACACACTGGTGATGTTGCCCAGGTCGAACCACGCGCCGCCTCCATTGCAGGTATTGTCGTTGGTGGTATCGAACATGCAAATATCATAAGCGGTCGCCCCGGCGCTGGAAGCCCAACTGAAGGTCAGGTTGAGCACTTGCCCCGTTGCGCCGTTGGCCGGACTGCTCTTGTTGAACATGGCCGGATAGTTTGCGAAGGCGTGATACCTGTGGATCCACTCGTCCCATTGGGTGTTGGCCGTGAATTGCAGGAAGCCTGTGCCGCCGTCATAGCGGGCATCATATTCACCTGCGGTCTTCGGGAAGTAGATGCTGATGCCGCGCGCCCAGGGCCAGGCCGAGCCATGATGTTCGTGGATCACCGCGTTCAGGACCGCGTTCTCCACCGCCACGGCCGCGCTGTTGATTGCCGAGTCAGGCACGTTGATGCGGATCCAGTCAGCGAAGTCCCACAGGTCGATGTAGTAGGTGTAGCTGAACTCGGTGGAAGCGTTGCGGGCCGCCTGGATCTGGGCAATATAGTTATGGCCGTTGTTCATCAAGGCCACGGCCAGATTATTGACCGCCGTGTTGAGCGTGGCATACGGGGAACCCAGGTTGACCGCCGATTGGGTGTTGTCGTTGCCGTAGGAACTGTAATAGAAATCCACGATGTTCGTCGCCAGGGTCGTGGCCGACATGGACGGATTTCCCACCAGCGCCGAAAGGATCGTATCGTAGGGCCAGCCATCGTTGGGTTCGGTCTCTTCCGAGCCGACGCGGATCCCGGCATAAGGCCTGATCTGGTTATCCACCTCGGCCATCGCCATCAGGCAGGCATCCATGCCCACGATGTCGAATGGATAGGTCCCGCCGCTGGTCAGCGTGCTGAGGGAGTTCCGCAGTTCCGACATATCGATCGAGTCGCCGCCGCTGGTGTCGTCGAAAGCGACGCCCTTGTTCAGGACCTCGTTCGGGTCTCGCAGCCGCCAGCCGCTGCCGTGGTCCCAGAAGACCAGCACGTAGTGAGAGGCCGGGGCATAGGCCTTTGCCCAGCGGACGAATTTGAGGAGAACCTCCGGGTCTCCCATGTTCACCTCGCCCCAACTCACGCCGTTGGCCGCTGCGGGCGTCAAACCGGGGGTGATGTAAAACCGCCGCGTATCCGTCCAGTCATCGTAGCTCGTATCATAGCCCGAGATGCGGTCCACCAGGGCCACGATGTTGACGCTGGCGCTGGAGCCGACACTCGACATTTCCAGGAAATCGTTGATCGCCGCGGATTCGAGGTTGTTGTCGCCGTCGAGATAGACCATGAAGGTCCACGTTTTCGGGGCGACATTGTTGTAGCACCACAGTTGGATGTCGTCTACGAACGCGCCGACATCGGTGACGGTGTAGTCGCTGACGAACTTTAGGGCCAGCCAGACGGAGTTATCACCGGCATAAGGGTTCAAATCCATATCCACGTACTGCCAACCGCCCGAATCGCCGGAGATGGCCCACCCGTAAAAGTTTATGCCGTTCGGCGAAGCAAGCCATTGGAATTCATCGTAACCCGCCTCGGATTTGTTCCAATAGTAAAAATCGTAATCGGCCAGGGCGCAGCCGCTCAAGTCGAACGGGCCGTAGACCATCCAGGCATCCATGTAGTTCGGGTAGTTGTTGTATTGCGGGTCGAGAGCGTTGGCGCCGCCGTTGGCCGGCCAGGCGCTCCAATAGTTGTTGTGCGGTTTGAAGTCATCGTCGTCCCAATAATATTCCCCGTTGGTCGCGCCGTCGCCATCGAGCGCGCTCCAAAGGCCGCTGGGCCAAACCCCTTCAAAGGTCTCGGTCATCAGCGTGACCCAGCCCCGGTCACGGGAAGACGGCGTCTCGCCCGCCGGACCCTTTTCCGGGTCGGGGGCAGCGGGCGGCAGGTCGAGACTCGGCTCCCGGGCGGGATCCTGCGTCCGGCTGGAATCCGGCTTGGGCTGCCGGTTAACGTCAGCCGGCTGGCCGAGTACCGCCGTGACCGCCCGCCTGGTCTCTGTCCCCGCTGCGTACCCGGACTTCTGGCCTGCCCCCGCTTCGACGGGCCTCGCCGCCCCCAGTTGGACCACCAGACCGATAATCAGGAAAGCTGCCAATAAAGTGAAGCGAAAATTGACTTTCGTTTTCATCGTGCCCTCCAATATTCGAAAAACGATTGGGTCATTGCGAGCGAAGCGAAGCCCTGGCCTGACGCCAGGACAGGCAATCCCCCGTTAAACGAGATCGCCCTCAGGGTAGACTCTCCGATAAAATAGGGATTGCTTCGTCGGTCTTCGACTACACTGCGCTCCGCTCAGACATCCTCGCACACCTGCCCTGGCGGGCGGTGCCAGGGATGACATTAAATTGGCTAATCCGTCGAAATCACTTCGACTGATTGGGCCTTCAAATAAACACCGTTCTGATTGGATTCGACGGTCGCCACCAGGCGGATAATGGTCTTTGTATCTTGCTGTGAAGATGGATCGAGTTTTTCGGGGACAATCCCCGTGACGTAAATCGCCCCACTCGTATCGGCAATGACCCAATCACTGCGCGTGACCGGCGGCGTGCCCTGCACCTCCTTCAACAAATCCCAGCCCCGGTAATAGCCGATGATCTCCACCGGCTGGCCTGAATAATTTTCCGGGTTGGAGAGGATGCTGCTGATGAGATGGCTGAAGCGCGTGGAGGATGCCGGTCGTGTCACCTGAATCCCTGGCGTTGGCAAAAAATCGCTGTCCCCTTGTTCTGGCGTCGGCGTCGGGCGCTCGACGGGTGCGGGTGTTGGCGTGTCGGTGTTGGATGGGGCGCACCCGTTCCCGCACGCCAGGAAAATCAGGCAGGTCAGGAAAAGGACGAAATGCTTGCACATCTGTTTCGGCCGCGGTGGGTCAGGCCCGGCAGCCGGAGACAATGGGATTTGTCACTTTCAGTTTACACCTTTGTAAGGTGAAAAACAAGTACGTAAATTCACAACCGCCTTGCCCCCTTCGGGTGATGAGAATTTTTTACCACGGAGATCACAAAGAGCACGGAGAATAATCAAAAATCTCCGTGCTCTCCGTGCGCTCCCCAGCACCGCGGTTCTGGGCAGGTGTGTGGTGAATACCTACATCAATCCCAGCGCGGACAACTTCTCTTCCGAAGGTATCCCGCCCGGCCAGTCGCGGACCTGGTAGTATTCGGGCAGCATCTTGTCCAGGTCTACGACGCGGCCCTTGCCGGGACCTTCGGGCAGCGGCTCGTGCAGGAGACGCGGCGAAAGGGTATCCTCTTCCGGCCCCGACCCCGCCCCGATCAGGAACATCCGCTCGAGGGTGTAGACCCGTTCGGCGGCCTCCAATGCCTCAGCCGGGGAATAGTCCGCTCCCGTCGTCAAGTTCAACAACTGGGCCAGGCGCACCGGCCAGATCATCATCTCTTTGGTGAAGACGTAGCGCACGGCGAAGAAGACGCAGATGCCGCCGGAGTCGATCAGGGCGAAGGCGTCCTGGAAGCGGGCGACCAGCTCGGCCTTGCCATCGGTGACCAGCCCGTCGGCCTTGACCGGGGTGCCGAAGACTTCCTCGTAGGCCACGTCACCTTCCATGTGGGAAGCGCCCTTGTTGGAGGTGGCGTAGAGCAGGCCCATGCCCTGCGAGCCGCGCGGATCGTAGCCGGGCAGTTCCTGCCTGCGGGCCGTGACCGAGACCTCGGGACGATTGTATTTTGCAGCCAGGCGGAACGAGCCTTCGGCCAGTTCGTCGCCGAAGCCGTCACGGTAGGCGATCTTCTGCACCATGTCTATCACCGCGTCGCCGTCGCCGAAAGACAGCGGGCGGCCGGTGTCTTCGATGCCGATCTCGCCCTTTTCGTAGAGTTCCATCGCGGCCGCGATCGTCAGGCCGGTCGAGATGGTATCCAGGCCGAGTTCGTTGCACAGGTAATTGGCTTTGGTCAGGGCGGCCAGGTTGCTCAGCCCGCAGGCCGAGCCGAGCGAGGCGATGGTCTCGTATTCGGGGCCTTCGCCCTTGCCGGCGTACTTCTCGTCGTCCACGGCGGTCAGACGGCCGCAGGCAATCGGGCAGCGGTAGCAGGGCTTGTGAGTGATGAGATACTTGTTCTTGAGCGCCACCCCGTCAATGTTGTCCACGCCTTCGAACACGCCGGTCTGGAAGTTGCGGGTCGGCAGGATGCCGAGGGTATTGGTCACCTGCGGGACGTAGGCCGTGCCGTAGATGCGCAGGTTGGAGCCTTTCTTGATGTCGGCCCCGACTTCCTTGTTCAGTTCCAGGCTGAGGGCGCGCATCCCGGCATCGTCGAAGAAGGCCGGGTTCTTCCGGCCCATGACGACCACACCCTTGAGATTCTTGCTGCCCATCACCGCCCCCACCCCGGAGCGGGCCGCGGCCCGGTGCTTGTCGTTCATGATGGCGGCCATCAGCACCCGGTTCTCGCCGGCCGGGCCGATGCAGGCGACTTTTGCGCCCGGATCGGTTTCCTCGAGCAGGATGTCGGTCGTCTCGTGGACGTCCCGCCCCCAAACGTGCGCAGCGTCCCGGACCTCGACCTGGTCCTCGTTGACCCAGACGTAGACCGGGCTTTGGGCGCGGCCCTCGAAGATGAACATATCGTAGCCGGTGCGCTTCATCCAGGTGGGGAAGTCGCCGCCGGAATTAGAGTGGGCCAGCGCCCCCGTCAGCGGGGACTTGGTGACGACCATGTAGCGGTTGCCGGTCGGGGCGGTGGTGGCCGTCAGGGGTCCGGTAGCGAAGATGAGTTTGTTGTCGGGCGAGAGTGGATCCACTTTGGGATCCACTTCATCGGTCAGGTAACGGATCGCCCAGCCGCGTCCCCCGATGTAATCGCGGGCGAGTTTGGGATCAATCTCCTCGGTGGAGACTTTCCCGGTGGTCAGGTTGATGCGCAGGATTTTGCCGTGCCAGCCGTACATAGAGACTCCTTGGGTTTTATTCTGTCATTGCGAGCCTTGTCCTGAGCGACAGCGAAGGAGCAAGCGAAGCAATCTCCTCGCAAATTGGAGATTGCTTCGGCGGAAGAGCACCGCCTCGCAATGACAGGGGTGTATTCTATCCACCAGCAATCGCCGAGAAAGCCGCCACCGTGTCGCCCTCCAAGACCGGCGCGTCGAGCGGGACGGTCAGGCCGTTAAGCACGATCACGCTCGAATCGTCCAGGGGGATGCCGAAAGGCGTGACCACCTCCGCCACCGTCGCGCCGGGCGGAACTTCGACCTCGATCACGCTGCCTTCCGTCCCCGGCGGGAGGTGCTCGCGGTAGCTGGCGATGAGTTTGAGGCGGATTTTCATGGCGGGAATTGTAGCACGGATAAACGTAATGTGAGATTAATCTCGCACGACATCCGCCAAACCCACTCCCGCCCGGCGATAACCCCGCCCGGACGTAAAACGTCCGGGCTATTCGTACAAGGCCCGCTAAAGCGGGCCAGCCGCCTTCAGGCGGCTTCGCAGGTGTAGCCGGGGGGCTTTGTCCCCTGGCGGGCATCACCGCCAAAACGCCCCCGCCCGGCGAGGGACCCCCCATCCCCCGCCTTCCCTCATTTTCAAAATCGGAAAATGGGGGAAGGTGCTGTAAATCCTACGGCACACTAAACCCATCGAACCCGACCCCGAACCCCGTCGAGGCCGGGTTCTTCTGCCGCAGGACCTTGATCGTGATCTCGTGGTCCCCCTCCGCCAAACCGGACACCTGAATATCTTTCAGCGACCATTTCGGCTGGTACAGGTCCACCGTCTGGACGGGCGTCCCGTCCACCAGGATTTCGGCCTTTCCATACCAGGGACCGGCGGCGGCCTTCCAGGTGAAAGCCGTCCCGCTGATGTGGAAGGATAACCGCGCCCCTTTAACCCCCGAAAGGCGGTACCACCCGTCCGGCATCCGGGCGTCGTATTTGGCGGTCCAGCGGCCCAGGCGGATGAAGTCGTAGCCCAGGTCGTCGGCGTAGACCGCCCCGAACTTGCAGCCGGTGACCCGCACCTGGGTGCCTTTGGAGGCCGGGCGCTTCGTCCCCAGGGCCTTGACAACGATGGTATGCGCCTGCTTCGGCAGGTTCGGGATGCGGATGGAAACCCAGAGCGGCTCGGCCCGGTACAAGTCTACGGTCTTGACCACGCTCCCGTCCACCGTAATTTGGGCCTTGCCCTGGTCCGGTCCCCGGTAAGCCAGCACGAAAACGGTCGCCACGTTGACGTTTTTCTTGCAGGTCAGCACCTGCCCGGCCTGCCAGGCGTAGCGGTAGCCGCCGCCATACGCCGCCGGGGATTGGTAATTGTCCCAGCCGTCGTAATAGATCAGGTACGAGTTGTCGTCCACCACTTTGGCCGCCGGGCCGCTTCCCGCCAGGCTCGCCACGATCCCGTCCAGCACGTTGCTGTCAATGTTCAGTCCCAGGCCGCCCCAGACCTCGGTGTGGCTGCCTTCGTATTGGCGCAGGCGGGTCTGGTTCGTCCAAAAACTCGAAGACAGGCAGCTCACGTTCCAGACGCTCGCATCCGGGTCGTAGTAACCGCCGGGCGCAAAGTGGACCCAGTTCGCCAGCCAGGCGGCCTCCGGCGGGTTGGGCAGCGCCGCAATCGAATCCAGCCCGGAAGTGCAGGTGGACCCGTACACCCCGGCGATGTTCCCGCTGGTTTCGAGCTGGTCGGTCCAGCCGGAGATGAAGGCCGTGGCCGCCTCCTTGCAGGCGGCATCATTGACGTTATAGGCCTCCAGGTCGTAGTAGATCACCGTGCCGGTCTTGTCGGGCAGGGTCAGGCCCAGGGCAGCCGCCGCATTCACGGCCGCTACCGCCTCGTCCACGCCCTGCTGGTAGGCGACGACCGGATCATAGCTCATCTTGATCTTGAAAATCGAGCAGGGCGCTTGCGGCCCGACCCAGGTGGGGATGAACTTCCAGCCCTGGCCGGCCAAATCCGACAGATAGGCCTCGGACAGGTTGAGGTTATCGCAGGCCCGCATCGAGCCGCCGATGTACAGGTTGACCGCGTCATACGGGCTGGACTTCCACCAGGTGGACATGGCGTTGGCCGAGGGGATTTCGCAGATATCGAAGCCCTGGCCCGTCAGCACGCCGGTAGCCGAAAGCGGACGGGGGGAGAAGCCGGCTTCCGTTGTGGACGGGATGTCCCGCACCGAGGCCGCCCCCGGCAAAGCCACAGGCTGCCAGGAACCGCCGCCGTCGCTTGTTTTCACCAGCCGCTGGGTGACGGTGCAGTCCGTTTTGGCCTTGCACTCCCCCTCCACCGACAGCGCCCACCCGGAGCGGGTGTCTATCATTTTGATTTGGGCGAAACCATCCGCAATCATCTTTTCGGCCGCGAGTTGGGCCAAACGGGTTTCGTCCCGGGTCCAGGTCCGGCCGCCGTCGCGGCTGATGAAGCTGCTGCGCAGGTCGAAGTTGGTCCCGGTCTGGTGCTTGATCGTCAGGCGGGCGTTCTGCGGGTCGAGCCAGTCCATTTCGACGGCGGCGGCCGGGGGCAGGGAGTCGTCGAGGGGCACGGAAACAGGCCACAGGTCCCAGCCCCGCCCGGCATCAACTGTTTGGGCCAGGGAGAAACCGTCAGCAGACGAGAAAAGCGTCCAGCCGGTGTCCGGGTCCACGAAATCCACCGCCAAAATATCCCCTGTTTGTGGGGGCGTGATCTCACGCCAGTCCGCGCCGTCGGTGTCGGTCCAGTAAAGTTTGTCGCCGAAGAGCAGCCAGCCTGCGCCGGGCGCGGCCAGGCCGAAACCCCGGATGGAGGCGGCCGCGTTGCTTTGGGCCTGGGTTGGGGCGGGGGCGAGCGAGGCGAGCAGGGTCAGGAGGACTATGCCGGTAAACAGTTTTTTCATGTCTAAGCCTTTCAGGGCAGACTTCGAAAGTCTCTTTTCCCCTACTTATAACATCCCCGCCCTGGAAAAAAGATTACAATTGGCTCTCGGAGGAACGCCACCACAATGAAAAAAAGACTTCCCGAACACGGCTCGTGCTTCATCTGCGGCAGTGAAAACCCGCACGCCCCCGGCCTGACCTGGTACGTGGACGAGAAAGGAATCGTCACTTCGGCCTTCACCCTGACCCTGGCCCAGCAAGGCCCGCCCGGTCACGCCCACGGCGGGGCCTCGGCGGCCATCCTGGACGAGGTGATGGGCGCGGCGGTCTGGCAGGCGGGGTACACGGTCGCGGCAGCCAAGCTGGAGGTCCACTATCGCAGGCCGGTCCCGCTTGGCCAGCCGGTCAGCACCCGGGGCTTCATCACCCGCCGCCGGGGACGGAAAATCTACGCTCACGGCGAAATCTGCCTGCCCGACGGCGCGGTGGCGGTGGAGGGGCGCGGCCTGTACATCATCGCCCCGCAGTTGTTCGAGAAGAACAAGATGTTCAAAGGAGAGTGATGCAACAGGCGCGTTTTTCAGAGCAAGCGTGCCCGGCAAACCAGCGAAATTCGCCCAATCCGCGTCATTCGCGTTAAAGATGCCTGGCTTTTTGCGCAAGACAAGAATTCAAAGGAGTTCGATTTGGGTTTCGAGGAAATCCCCCACGCCGCCGACTGGGCCCTGCGCGTCTGGGCCGAGGACCTGCCCGGCCTGCTGGCCGAATCGGCCCGGGGCATGAACTGGCTGGCCGGGGCGGCGCTATCGGATGGCCCTCGCCGGAAGATAACCTTCAAGACCGAATCCGCCGACGCCGAGAGCCTGCTGGTGGCTTTCCTGAGCGAGCTGGTCTATTACGCCGAGCAGGAGAACCTGGGCTTCGATGAATTCGATATTCGAATATTCGATTTTCGATTATCAGCAACCATGCAAGGCGCGCCGCTGAAAGCGCTCACCAAAGCCATCAAGGCGGTCACGTGGCATAATTTGGAGATCAAAAAGACGGAGCGGGGATTGGAAGTGGTGATTGTTTTTGACGTGTAGGGAAGAGAATAGAGAGCGGAGAGCAGCCACTGGTCTCTATTCTCCAAGCTCTATTCTCTGAAAGGATTGTTATGAATATCCACGATCTGGTGAAAATTTCTGACCACGAATGGGAGATCCCGCAGTCCTTCCGCAAGGACATGCGCGGGCCGG
>DYLB01000055.1 GCA_020722305.1 Anaerolinea thermophila
AAATTCGTGACCTTCGTGTCCTTAGTGGTTAGAAAAGGTTTTTGCAGCGGAGTCTGGTCTTCTTTGCGCCTTTGTATCATGGCGACTTTGCGTTAAAGGTTTTTGCAGCAGAGTCAGAGATGCACCCATGCGAGATTGTCAAAATACCCAGATCAGTTGAAAATTGCGCTTTTTTTATAGCACTTTAGCTTCACCGCGGCGCACACCGGCCATCAAGAAGAACGCCAGGGCCATGAAAATGGGGGCCACGAGCATCACGTTGTTGTAATTGCTCCCGGTCAATTGGACGATCCAGCCGTTGATGATTGGCCCGGCGATGGCGGCCAGGGTGGAGAACAGGTAATACAGGCCGGTGTACGTGCCTACCCGCAGGTCTTCGACCATGTCCACCACCATCGGCAGGGAGTTGATGTTGATCAAGGCCCAGGCAATGCCTGCCAGCATCAGGAAGAGGCTGATGACCGGCACAGTGCCGAGGACAGGCAAGCTGGTCAACACGATGGTGAGGGTGGCTGGGGGCATCACAAATATGCCCAGGATGAGCAGGCCCAATAGCGCGACCCCGGTCATGATGGTGCGGCGGCGGCCAAACCTGGCTCCGATGAAGCCGGAGACCAGGGCAAACAAGACGAAGAGCAGCGAGAGATGGCCTAAAAGGCGGGCGCCGTCGGCTTCCTCAAGCCCCAGGTGGTTGATGGCGTAAAGCGTGAAGAAGGCTTCGATGGCATTGTAGCCGATAAACCAGGCACCGATCGCCAGGAACAGGCGCAGGGCGCTCTTGTCGGGGGCGGAGAAGACTTCGCGCAGGCTGGCAAACAACGCCGGTTTTTGCTCACCGGTTTCGTATTCTTTCGGTTCTTTGATGAAGATGAAGACCAGGATGGCCGACAGGATGACCAGGCCGGATCCCATCCAGAACGGGAAGGCCGGGTTCATCTTGTACAGGCTGGCGCCGACCAGGAAGGAGATGATCGCGCCAATGCCGCCCATGAAGTTGATGATGCCGTTGGCCTGCGATCGCTTTGGGGAGGGGGTGATGTCGGGCATGAGGGCCACGACCGGGGTGCGCCAAAGCGCCATGCTCAGGATCAGGGTGCTGGTACAGGCCACGAAAAGCGGCAGGACAGCGGCGATCGGGATGATCCCGAAAGCGATGGCCCCGACCGGCGCGCCGACCAGGATGAAGGGCATGCGGCGGCCAATCGGGGTGCGTAGCCGGTCTGACCAGGCCCCGACCGGCGGCTGGATGAAGAGCGCGGCGATGTTGTCGAGGGTCATGAAGAAGCCGATCCAGGCCGGGGCGAGGTTGAATTTATTGGCCAGGAAGATCGGCACGAAGGCGTTGTACACCCCCCAGATGACGCTGACACCGAAGAACCCGAAGCCGAGCAGGAAGATCTTGCCGTAGTTGAATTTCATGAAAGCCTCCAAAAATTAGTTGTGCTTCGCGGAGCGGGATGTCATCCCACGCCGTCTCGCTCTTTCAACCGGCTTCATAGCCGTGTTTCTTGAGAAATTCGAGGTCTTTCTTGCTCAGGTCCGCTTTTGTCAATAAATCGGGACGGCGTTGCAGGGTGCGCAGCAGGGCCTGTTCGCGCCGCCAGCGGTCCACTTCGCCGTGGTGGCCGGAGAGCAGTACATCGGGGACTTTCCAGCCGCGGAATTCGGGCGGGCGGGTGTAGTGCGGGTACTCGAGCAGGCCAGTGGCGTGAGAATCGTCCGCCGCGCCTTCGGGGTCGCCAAGCACGCCGGGGATGAGCCGGGCTACGGCGTCAATCACGACCAGGGCCGGGAGTTCGCCGCCGGTGAGGACGTAGTCGCCGATGGAGATTTCATCGGTGACGAGGTGCTCGTGGACGCGCTCGTCCACGCCCTCGTAGCGCCCGCAGATGAGGGCGATGCGTTCGTGACGGGATAACTCGTCGGCTACGCGTTGGGAGAAAACGCGTCCCTGAGGAGAAAGCATGATGACCGGGCAGGCGGGCTCGGGCGTCGCGCTGAGCGGGTCGAAGCGTCCGAGGACGCTTTCGACGGCTTCGAAAACCGGCTCCGGTTTCATCACCATCCCGCCTCCGCCGCCGTAAGGCGTGTCATCCGTCGTATGGTGTTTGTCGCGTGTCCAATCACGGATGTTGTGGAGTGCGATCTCGATCAGGCCGCGCTCGGCGGCTTTTTGGAGGATACTGGCTTGCAAGTAGGGGGAAAGGGTTTCGGGCAGGAGGGTGAAAACGTCGAAACGCATGGTTACATTCTAGCCGCGAGTAAACGGCGATGCAAGTGGTATTTGTGATGAAAACATTGCTTAAGAAAGATATTAGAATAAATAGGGGCGGCTTGCAGGCTTTTTAGGCCAATGGTAAGATGATTTTATGTACTTGAAAGGCAGTAAATGGAGCATGCGCAAGCGGCGCAGGCCGATCAACTGGTTCAACGTCGGACTGTTGTCGCTTTTGGTGGTGGCGGCCGTGTACCTGAACCAGGTCTGGATCCCGACCATCCCGCCAATCGGCGTGCCGACGGCTACCCCGACGCGTGCCCCCGAATCCTTCGCTTCGGAGGCCGAGGGTTATTTTGCCGAGGGTAAACTGCTCCAGGCTATCGAGTCGTATACACAGGCCATCCGCTCTGACCCGCAAAACCCGGGGTATTACACGGATATCGCCCGTGCCCAAATCTATGCGGGCCTATATGAAGATGCCCTCAACAGTGCCGAGAAGGCCCTGCTGCTCAACCCGAACAACCCAATGGCGCACACCATGCGGGCCTGGGCGCTCGATTTCCTGGGCGATTACCTGGCCGCGGAAGGAGCGGCCAAAAGTGCCATCGAACTGGATGCCAACAACGCCATGGCTCACGCGATCTACGCCGAGGTCCTGGCTGACCAATACATCAATAATGTGGGCGCGCTGGACACCATTGAGCGCGCCGCCGAAGAATCCCGCGTGGCCACCAGCCTGGACGGGAACCTGCTCGAATCCCGCCGGGCGCGCGGTTACGTGCTGTACGTGACTTCCAACTACGAACTGGCAATTACCGAGTACCAGGCCGCGATCACTATCAATCCAAACATCCCCGACCTGCACTTGCAACTGGGGGTGGTCTATCGCTCGTTGGGGGTCAACGACAAGGCCGTGGACGAGTATCTCAGCGCCAACGTGCTTAACCCATCGGACCCGACGCCCGATCTGTACATTTCGCGCACTTACGGCAGCATCGGTGAATATGCCAAAGCGGAACAGTACGCCAAATCGGCCGTGACCGACGACCCGGCCGACCCATACCTGCGCGGCAATTGGGGCATCTGGCTCTACCACAACCTGCTCTGGCCCGAAGCCGCCGACCAGTTGTCCCTGGCGGTCAACGGCGGCACGGACGAAGAGGGCGTGAAAATAGCCCCGCTGCAACTGACCAACGACATCCGCATTGCCGAGTATTTCTACACCTACGCGCTGGTGCTGGCCCGCCTGGGCCGCTGCTCAGAGGTGATAGACGTGGCCCAACGGATCATCAGCACCCTCCCGACCGATGAAACGGCGGTTTTCAATGCCCAGGAGAGCCTGCGCCTCTGCCAGGAAAACGTGGATGTGACCCCTACGGTCGAGCCGCCAGCCGAAACCCCCACCCCATGAACGTCAATTCGCGCCGCAACCTGTTCTACCAGCGACCGAACAACAGCGTCTATCGCATGTTCTTCTACCTGTTGGTCATCCTGGGGCTGGTCTGGGTCACGCTCCAGGTGGAGCGGGGCGTGATCAAGCCGCCCTTCCAACCCGAGCCTACCCCCACCCGTTCGGCCACGTCGTATGCCCAGGAGGGGGATGCCCATTTCGAAGCCGGAAAACTGGAGGCGGCCATCACCGCGTACGGGGAGGCCGTCCGCGTCGACCCGAACGATGCCCAGGTCTGGGCCAAGCTGGCCCGCATCCAGACCTATACGTCCACGCTCTTGACGACGGACGCCCAAAAGAACGCCCGTCTGGCCGAGGCGCTGGAATCGATCAATAAAGCCGTCGAAATCGCCCCGGAAGACAGCACGGTCCACGCCATTCGGGCTTTGGTGCTCGACTGGAACGCCACCCCGCTGCTCTACAGCTTAGACCCCGAACAACAACGGCTGGGCCAGGAAATGCTGAACGAAGCCGAGCAGGAAGCCCAGACCGCCATCCGTTACGATAACCAGAACACCCTGGCGCTGGCTTTTTATGCCGAAATCCTGGTGGATCAGCAAAACTGGAGCCAGGCAGAACAATACATCCAACAGGCTTTGGAACGCGACTCGTCCCTGATGGACGTCCACCGCGTCTACGCCTACGTGCTCGAATCGCTGGGGGCTTACAACCAGGCCATCCAGGAATACGATAGAGCGATCTCGATCTCGCCCAACCTGACTTTCCTGCACCTGCGGGCCGGGGCCAATTACCGCCGTTTGGCTTTCGCCAGTACCGTCAAAGCCACCCAAAACGAACTGTACGACAAATCGTTGGAGTATTTCGACCAAGCCGCCAAACTGAACGAGCAATTAGGTATTGCGGACCCCATCCCGTATCTTTCGATTGCCAAAACCTACTCTCAGAAAGGTGATTTCTTTATCGCGGCCCGGAACGTGCAAAAGGCTTTAGAGCTTGATCCCTCCAACGCCGACACGATGGGGCAGTTGGGAATCATCTATTTCAAGGCCCGCAATTACGAGGGTTCCATCCCGGTTTTGAGCTGCGTGATCAACGGCTGCACGGCCGAGGAGAATTGCCAGGCCCGTTTCGGGCGTGATTGCGATCCCGATTTCAACGAAGCCGGCGCGCCGATTGAGCCGCTGGAGTTGACGCCGAACACGGTAGTGTACTACTACACTTATGGCTCGGTGCTGGCCGCCCTCAGCCGCCCTCAGCAGAATTATTGTCCAGAAGCGTTGAGCGTACTGCGGCAGGTCAAGGCCGCCTATCCCGCAGACGTGGACATCCAGGCCATCGTCGCCGCGGGCGAGCAGATCTGCGCTTTGCTGGCGGAGGACTGATCCGGGGGTGTATCAGAATTTCGTTAACCCTGAAAATAAAGGCTTGACGCACCCTGTAAAGGGATGTATCATTCGGCAGTAATTAGCACTCGCCTTGTTAGAGTGCTAAAAAATTGCGGTCCTGTAGGAATGCGCGTAAAAGTTCGCGTGGCGAATCCCTAAAGGCCAAAGAAATGTAATCCCTTAATTCAGGAGAAAAGGTATGACACTCAAGCTAAGACCCCTCGGCAGCCGCGTGGTCGTCGAACCTGTCGAACAGGAAGAAACGACCGCCGGCGGCATCGTCCTTCCTGAAACCGCCAAGGAAAAACCGCAGCAGGGCATCGTCCTGGCTGCCGGCCCCGGCGACCGCGACGAAGACGGCGATTACATCGCCATGGACGTCAAAGCTGGCGATAAAGTATTGTTCGCCAAGTACGCCGGAACCGAACTGAAACTGGATGGCAAGAAACTGCTCATCCTGCGCGAGAGCGACCTGCTCGCAATTATCGAATAACCCAAACACTGGAGGATATAAACTATGGCAGCCAAACAACTCGTATTTTCCGAAGAAGCTCGCCGCAAACTCAAGAATGGCATTGATGTCGTCGCCACCGCGGTCGCGACCACCCTGGGTCCCAAGGGCCGCAACGTCGCCCTGGACCGCAAGTTCGGCTCCCCCACCATCACCCACGACGGCGTGACGGTGGCCAAGGAAATCGAACTCGAAGACCCCTTCGAAAACATGGGCGCGCAGCTCCTCAAGGAAGCCGCCACCAAGACCAATGACATCGCCGGTGACGGCACCACCACCTCGACTGTCCTGGCCCACGCCATCGTGACCGAAGGCCTCAAGACCCTGGCCGCTGGTTCGAACGCCATGCTGCTCAAGCGCGGCATCGAAGCAGCTTCCAAGGCTGTGGCTGGGCGCATCACCGAACAGGCCATCGAGGTCACCTCGCAGGAAGAAATCGGCAACGTGGCCACCATTTCGGCCCAGGACCGCGAGATCGGCGAACTGATCGCCGAGGTGATGGACAAGGTCGGCAAAGACGGCGTCATTACCGTGGAAGAGTCGCGCGGCTTGAAATTCGAGACCGAGTACGTCGAAGGGATGCAGTTCGACCGTGGTTACATCTCGGCCTATTTCATCACCGACTCCGAACACATGGAAGCCAGCATCGAGGAGCCTTACATCCTGATCCACGAGAAGAAAATCTCCGCCGCCCAGGATATCGTCCCCCTGCTGGAGAAACTGGTCCAGATTGGCAAGCGCGAACTGGTCATCATCGCTGAAGACATTGACGGCGAAGCCCTGGCCACCCTGGTACTCAACAAACTGCGCGGCATGTTGAACGTGCTGGCGATCAAAGCCCCCGGCTTCGGCGACCGCCGCAAGGCCATGCTCCAAGATATTGCCATCCTGACCGGCGGCCAGGTCATCTCCGAAGAGACCGGCCGCAAGCTCGAAAGCACCACCCTGCAAGACCTGGGCCGCTGCGAGAAAGTCGTCTCCGATAAGGACAACACCACCATCGTCGGCGGTAAGGGCGACAGCGCCCAGATCAAGGGCCGCATCGAGCAGATCCGGATCGAGATCGAGAAGAGCACCAGCGATTACGACCGCGAAAAACTCCAGGAACGCCTCGCCAAACTGTCCGGCGGCGTAGCCATCATCCGGGTCGGCGCGGCCACCGAGACCGAACTCAAAGAGAAGAAACACCGCGTTGAAGATGCCCTGTCCGCCACCCGCGCGGCGGTCGAAGAAGGCATCGTCCCCGGCGGCGGCGTAGCCCTGATCAACGCCATGGCTGCCCTCGATGGCATGAAGGGCGAAAACGAAGACGAGGCCACCGGCATCAACATCGTCCGCAAGGCGCTCGAAGTGCCGATGCGCAAGATTGCCGAAAACGCCGGCAAGGACGGTTCCGTCATCGTCGAAAACGTCCGCCGCGTCCAGAAGGAAAAGAAAGACATCAACATCGGCTACAACGTGCTGACCGACGAATACGTCAACATGATCAAGTCCGGCGTGATTGACCCGGCCAAGGTCACCCGCGGTGCGCTCGAAAATGCCGCCTCCATTGCGGCCATGATCTTGACCACCGAGGCCCTCATCACCGACGTGCCCGAAAAAGAAAAGCCCGCTCCCCCGCCGATGCCGGAGTACTAGACCGCAAGCAAAACAAATTGCGCCACAAGTTTTCGCAGGTCACGCCTCAAGCGTGACCTGCATTTTATTTCGGATACAGGTATAATTCCGGCGATGCCAACCCTGCGACGATTTTCACTACTATTGCTCCTGGCACTGACGGCCTGCGGCTCCAAACCTGGACCGGTGGGTACGGATCCCGTTTCGCCGGCCGCTGTCTCACCTGAAGCGCCGACCCCGATCCCCACCCTCACTCCGACATCCGTCCCGGCGGCCGCGCGAGTCAACGGGGAGATTATCAGCCAGGCCGAGTTCGAGGCCGAAGTGGCCCGGATCAAGGCGTCCCAGGCCGAACTGGGGCTTGAGATCAGCGACGATGAGGCCGCCGCCCGCGCCCTGGACGAACTGATTGATCAGGTGCTCCTGGCCCAGGCGGCCCAGGCCGAAGGTTACAGCCTCGACGAGGCCGCGCTGGATGCCCGCATCACTTCTCTGGCCGCCGATATGGGCGGCGCGGAGGCGCTGTCAGCCTGGATGCAGGCCCAGGGTTACACGGAAGCCGGCTTCCGGTCCGCGCTGCGCCGCGCCCTGGCTGCGGCCTGGATGCGTGACCAGATCATTGCAGATGTCTCCCCTACCGCAGAACAGGTGCACGTCAAACAAATTCTGCTCTATAATCAGGAGCGGGCCAACAATGTTTTGGCGCAGTTGCAGGCCGGCAGCGATTTCGACGAGCTGGCCGCGCTCTTCGACCCGGTCACGCGCGGCGAAATGGGATGGTTCCCGCGAGGCTACCTGTTCGAACCGGCCATCGAAGAAGCCGCCTTTGCGTTGGAACCCGGCCAGTTCAGTGAGGTGATTGTGACGGGGGTGGGTTTTCACATTATCAAAGTCGTCGAACGCGCCGAACGAGCGCTCTCGGCGGACGCCTACCTGACCTTGCAAGAGAAGGCCCTGTCCGGCTGGCTGGATCAGCAGCGCCAGTCGAGCGCCATCACGTTGACGCCTTGATGGATGGAGGAACTCTATGAGCTACAATTTCGATGACCTGCCCCCGGAAAAAAAGACCCGGCCCGGTCTGGTTTGGGATGTCCTGACCGGCGTGATGGTGCTGATGACGGTGTGTGTCGGCGTTTATTTCCTGATCCTGTTGTTCAACCCTTACACGGCGATCAACCCGCTGGCGCCGCCTTCGCCGACCAAGGGTTTCGAAACGCTCACGCCAACCCTGGCCCCGTTGACCCTGCCGCCGACCTGGACTCCCACAGTGACCCAGGAACCGACGGCTACGCGGGAGAGACCGCCGACGTTCACGCCTTTCCCCAGTCCGACGCCGTTGATGCTGCCGACCATCAGCTCGGGTTTTACCGACACACCGGCGCCGACCTTCACCCCCAAGGCGACGAGTATGCCGTTCACTGTGGCTGTTTCGGCGTTGGAGAGCGCCCCGATCAACGGGATCGGCTGCAACTGGCTGGGCATCGCCGGCACCGCCGAAGACTTGAACGGCAGCCCGTTGCTGTACTTGACGGTCAAAGTGAGTGGTATGTTGGGTGAAAAACCGGTTGACCTGCTGACTGTGACCGGCACGGCCCCAAAGTACGGCCAGGGCGCGTTCGAGTTTACCCTCGCCGACGCGCCGGTAAATTCTGAGAACACTCTCTCGATCCAGCTGTTCGACCAGGCCGGCCTGCCGCTCTCAGACCAGGTGTATTTCAGCACTTTCGATGATTGCAAGAAGAATCTGGTGCTGGTGCGGTTCAAGAAGGTGCGGTAAGGAAAGCGATCTTCCAACCACAGAGGCCGCAAATGCGGCCTCTGCTGGTGTAGTGTGTCCTTTTATCGTCCCCCATCTGGCAAAATCTGATCCATCACTTGCTTGATTTGCAGGGCAATTTGCCAATTTGCCGGAAGCAATTCAGCAGACTGCTCCACACTCCCACCCGGTTGCCGCCCTAGATCTCATAATTCCAATGGGCGTATTTGGGATTCTTCGCCCGGACGACATCGTCGAACAGCTGACGGAGCCGGGCGGCAATGGGACCCATCTCGCCGTTGCCGACGTTGCGGTGGTCCACTTTGGTGACGACCGTGACCTGGGCGGCCGTGCCGCTCATGAACAACTCATCGCAGATGTAGATTTCGGTCCGGTCAATCGAGCGTTCCACGACCGTCAGGCCGAGTTCGTTCCGGGCCAGTTCCATGACGGTCTTGCGGGTGATGCCTTCGAGGATGTTATCGGTCACGGGCGGGGTGATGACCACGCCGTCACGGACCATGAAGATGTTCATGGCGCTGGCCTCGGAGATGTGTCCGTCCACGTTCAGGACCAGGGCCTCGTCGAAACCGGCGCGGACCGCGTCGGTCTTGATCAGGGCGGAGTTGGCATAGGCCCCGGCCACCTTGCCCCGGGCCGGGATCATGTTATCGTCCAGCCGCCGCCAGGATGAGATGGTGGCATGGGCGCCGGTATCGTTCTTGACGTAGAGTCCAAACGGCAGGGCGAACATGGTCACGTCGGTTTCGAGGTCGTGCAGGCGCACCCCAATCCCCTGTTCGGAGATGTACACCAATGGGCGGATGTAGACATCCTGTTTGTAGCCGTCGGTGCGCAGCAATTCGTGCATGATCTCGGTCAGGCTCTCGGGCGTGTGGTTGATTTCCATGCACATCATCCGGGCCGAGTTCAGCAAGCGCCGGAAGTGGTCGTGGGGACGAAAAACGAAGAGACGCTGCTTCTCTTCGTTCCAGTATCCGCGAATCCCGCCGAAGACGGCCGTGCCGTAATTCAAGGCATGGGTCGCTACGCCAACCGTCGCTTCGGAGTAGGGGACTATTTTTCCCCGGAAATAGGCGTGCTTTGGAAGAACCATTCGTAAACCTCCGTTGGTGAAAGAAATTTGACCCTCAGGCAGGATTATTATACTCTCTCCGCCGGATGGGAAACTGTTTTAGCTCGATTGTTTGGCCATGTGTTCCACGGAGCGTGCCGCCAGTTTCCGCAGCAGGTCCAGGTCTACGTCTTCGATCTTCTTGACGTAAAGACAGGCTTTGCCGGTGGCGTATTTGCCAAGCCCCGCCCTCTCTACCGGACAAAGTTTTGAGAAACCCTTTTTCAACGCGAATACCCTGACGGGCGCGTTACGCAGAGTTGGCGAATACCCTTGCGGGTACGATGTAACGCGAATGTTTGTGAAAATAAATTCGGTTCATTGGGAATTGGCGTGGCGCGCCGCCAAATGTAGGGCGGAATTAATTCCGCTCTACGGCGCGCTGCCAGATATGGGGGCGCATCACGGGAAATCCCAAAGGGCCAATAAATTTGACTCCACTGCAAAAAGGTATTTTTCAACGCAAAGGCGCAAAGCCGCCAAGATTTTTGCATTTTTCTTGCTTTTCTTGAAATGTTTCAGTGACAAATTTGCTTTTTCGTCATAAATCTTGATTTTCTTTGCGCCTTGGCGGCTTCGCGTTAAGTTTTTGGAGTTTTTGCAGTGGACTCAAATTTGCGGAATTCGCCCCATTCGCGAAATTTGCGTTAAAGTCTTTGGTTTTGCCCGGCAGACAATCTGCGAATAAAATTCGAATTACTCGAATTCCAGCAGCTGCAACACGTCTGCCAGGGCGGCGGCGAAGAGTTCGTCCATGATGGCCGCCTCGACCCGATACGGGCCGCCAAATTGGCCGTCGCCGTAGACCTGGCGGGTGGTGGCCGCGTCCATGATGTTGCTGGGGACGCGGGGCGGAATTTTGTCTTCCTCCGGGAGTTCGCCGACGATGGTGAACGGGAAGGCTTCCAGCCAGTTGGCGTGGTTGGGCTTGAGGTCGTGACTGTGGGCTACCACTTCGACACTGTGCGAAGTCCACCAGTCGTACCAGGCCAGGCGCAGGCCGGGCAGGTCATTGTTGACCTCCGCCAGGTGGGTGCGGGCCGGGCTGTTGCCGCCGTGACCGTTGAGCACCAGAATGCGCCGGAATCCCTGCCGGTAAGCTGAGCGGACGATGTCTTCCGCCGCCGCGATCAGGGTCGTGACCCGCAGGCTGAACGTGCCGGGATAGTCCAGGAAGTAGGGCGAGCAGCCGAAATTGAGCGGCGGGGCCACCAGCACGCCGCTCTGTTGGCTGGCAGCATCCGCCAGGGCAAGAGGGATGCGGATATCGGTCAGCAGGCTCAGGTGTCCGTGCTGTTCCGTCGCGCCCAGGACCAGGATCAGCCGGTCGTCGGCATCCAGGTAACGTTCCACGTCCATCCAGTTAAGGTCTTCGATCCGCATAAAAACTCCTACGTCTTATCATCCGGCACGGCGCGCACCTGCAAGTTGCTGAAGACGGCGTCAAGGTTCGCTTCCCTGCTCGGCTCGACCGTGCAAACGGCAAAGCCGCGCTTTTGGACGATGTTCGATGCGGGCGCGCCGCAGTTTGGGCAGTTTGTCTCTGGCATGGGCAAATTCCTGACTCAGGCATTTTACCTTACTTTGCCGACAAAATTGCGAGCTTGAAAACCTTTACAACTGGGGAATTTCGAGTATAAACGGCCTCCGGCGTCTTTTCCGATTTTTGCAGTCGGGAAAGCGCCAAATAAATTT
>DYLB01000056.1 GCA_020722305.1 Anaerolinea thermophila
GGGATCGTGGTTTTAAACCGAAAACCGCCTTGCGGCGGTTCTTTTTTAGTGCCCCCACAGGAATTCGAATCCTGGTTTTAGCCTTGAAAGGGCTGCGTCCTGGTCCACTAGACGATGGGGGCGCTTGGTTAAGCGGGCAGATTTTATCATCCACACTCGGATAGGTCAAGCGTTTTTTCGGGCTAATCTTCCAGCTTCTGGTTGACCAGGCCGAGCATATCCACGTGGGTGCGGTTGACCAGCATGGCCTGGCTCTCGATCTTGAGCGCCGGAATCAGGATGGCCATCAGCCGGGCCTGGTAGACCGGCACGAAATCCCGGGTGCCTTCGGCCATGATGGTGGCGAAATCGAAACGCCCCGACCACTCGATGATCCCCTCGATCTCGTAAACCTGGGAGATGATCTGAACCGGGTATTCCACGATCCGCCCAAAGCCGCCCCGAGCCAGCGCCTGCGGACCGAGGTCCTCGCGGCGTTTCATGCAGACAGCTACGATCTGCTTTTTGACCATGCGGATGACTTCGAAATGTCCCACCAGTTTCGTCGGCATGTGGACCCGGGCCAATTTGGCATCCATGACTTCGATGAAGGAGTTGGTCGTATCGTTCATCAGGCCGACCACGCCCGTGTTGGGGACCATGATCTGGCCCACGATCCGGTAACTCGTCGTCAACAGGTCGGCGGCAATCAGGCGCTGGGTGATGTTGGGCGCATCGAAGCTCATCGGGATCAGTTCCTGTCTGGCTAGGGTTCTTGGGCCGGGCGTACCCCGGTCGGCTTGGGAGGCGCGGGCGGGCGGTGGCCGGTGCGGGTCGGGCGCCCGGCGCTGGGGCTGAGCAGCATCGTCAGCCACGAGATGGCCCGTTCGTCGTACTCCCGCCGGTTGCAGACGTCGCAGATCCAAGCCGGGAAGTTTGGCACACTAATCAGTTCTTCGCCAAGCCAAGTGAAGTAAGTGATGTAGTGCAGGTGCATCTTACCCGCCTGGCACTGGCTACAGGGGACGGGTTGGGGCAAGGATGTATCATTCATTTTGGCCTCCTCGTCCGAGACAGGGTTTTCAGACATGGGCGCGGCATCGGTCAAGGCGCGGCAGCCACCGGCGGGACGTGGTCAATCAGTTCCCAGGCGGGTGGCGGCCAGTAGATGAGAATAGCCTTGCCGATCACATTGGCGGTGGGCAGCAAGCCCCACGAGTGCGAGTCGGACGAGTCGTTGCGGTTATCGCCCAGCACGAACAGGTGGCCTTCCGGCACGACCCATTCGCCGTTATAGCGCGGGGCGTCGGCGATGTATGGCTCGGTCAGGGTGACGCCGTTGACCGAGACCACCCCGTTGCGGATGTTGACCGTCTCGCCGGGAAGCCCGACGACCCGCTTGATCAGGTCCAGTTGGGTCGCCGCGACCGGCGAATGGAAGACTACGATGTCGCCGCGCTGGGTTTCGCCGAAGCGGTACGCCAGCCGGTTGACCAGCACGTATTGTCCGTCTTGGAGGGTCGGGCGCATACTGAACCCGTCCACGCGGACGCGGGCCGAAACGGCGTTGATCGCCAGGTAGAGCAAAACCGATAAAACCAGGGTTTCCAGCAAGTCCAACAAGAAACGCCAGAATGCGTTTGGTTTATCTTCTGCCGGTTCCTCGACCGGCGCTTGGGTTATTTCTTCAGGGATTGGGGTTGTCAAACGATACCTCCGGGTATTTCTGCCGACGATTATACATGATTTATTCGGCCCCAGGCAAAATACGTCGGTACCCGTAGTACTCTTTTACCTTCCAATACTGCAAGCCGGTGAAGATTTTCATAGGATTGGATGACCTCCGCCTCGAGCGGGAGGTGACGCAGGTCGGCTTCGATCACCTCCCATTCGTCCTCCCCGCTCCGCCCCGGACCTGTGGCCAGCGGCCCCGTTTCAACGAGCCTGATCCCGGCCCTGGCGAAAAGCTCCGCCAACCGCCCGCCGACGAACGGGTCCGCACCCTGGGCTTCGAGCGCCTGGTTTTGCAGCCGCCCCAGCGGGACGAGTTCGGGCGGCTCGTCCACCCGCTGGCTGTAATCCGGCTCGGCCAGCGCCAGGACGTGCCCGTTTTGGCGGGTGACGCGCCGCATCTCGCGCAATGCAACCAATGGATCACTGACCCACAGCAGCAGGTAGTGGCAGAAAACGACCTCGAAGGATTCATCCGGGTAGGGCAGGGACAGCGCGTCGGCGCAGAGCAGGCGCGCGCCCGGGGCGTGGAATCGAGCCTCTCGCAGCCGCGGCAGGTTCAGGTCCAGGCCATGAAGCGGGGCGGGGGGGCGCGTTTCAGCCAGGATCGCCCCGCTCCCGCAGCCGACTTCGAGGACGCGGGAAGCGGTCCCCAATCCGGCTTTTTCGAAAAGATAGGCCCGCAAATCGGTGGTCCAGCCGGCCTGTTTTTGGAATTGGGCGTGCCAGTTCATGGGAGGGCTTCGCGCCAGTTCATCACGAACCTGATCTGCGCCGCCGTCTCGGGCGATTGCGGATAATAGAGGCTTTGCTCGGCGGTCTTGAAAAGCTGGGACAGGCGCGCCAGGGCTTGCTCCCCGCTCATGCCGCGCCGGACGAGGTAGCAGCCGACGGTCGTGCCGGTGCGCCCGACGCCCGCCCAGCAGTGCAGGTAGACTTTGCGCCCGGCGGCCAGGGCGGACTCGATAGCGCCCAGGATTTCGGTCATCTGCTCCCGGCTCGGCAGGCCGAAATCGCCGACGCTGAAGCGCTGGTGGGCCACGTCCAGGCCGTAGTCCCGGCTTTCGGCTTGCAGGAGGGGGAAATAGGGTTCGCGCTCGCCTTCGCCGGTCAGGTCAATGAAGGTGTCGAAACCCAGGCGCAGGAAAGCGGTCAGCCGCTGGCGCATCAGGTGCGGCTCGGGGCGGCCGGGATACTCGCCAGCCAGGAAGCGGCCCGGCTCGACCCAATAGGCGGCGCGGATCGGGCGCGCTTCGGCCTGCTCGAAGGTCTCCCCGGTCTCCACGCCGCTGCCGGGAAAGACGTCGTCAGTGTGGCCCTGGCGCGGACGTTCGATCCGCGCGGGGGCATCGTTTTCGACCAATATGGCGCGGACGCGGGGCATGGGCCGCTTCAGCGGGCGGGATAAATGGCCTGCCACTTGTCCCGGAGGATGTTGCCCAGGATGCGGCCGGCCATGCCCTGGGAGGGGAGCACGTCGCCGTCCGGTTCGACGTAGAGCCAGGCGCGCCCGGCCCCGGCCGGGACTTCGTCTTCGGCGGTTTCGAGCGCCACCGGGTTCGAGCTGGAGTAAGGCACGGGCAGGTCGAAGGTCAGGGTCAGGCCGAGGTCGGCGGCCATGTTGCGCAGGGCGTGTATCGTTTCGCCCAGGGATTTGTCCGAAGCGCTGAGGGACAGACTGGTCACTTTCAGCCCGGCAAGCCTGGTCAGTGTTCCGGCGGCCTGTTCTGCGTTTCGGGGCGTGACGGTCAGATGGACGGTGGTGAACAGGTCTTCAGGCATGATGGTTTCGAGCGCGGCCCACGAGGCAGGGTTTTCGGGGTGGAGCACGAAGAGCAGGTGATCCAGCCCGGTCTGGAGCAGCGTGTCGAAGTAGGCTTTGTCGGCCAGTTTCAGGCCGTCGGTCAACAGGCCGCAGACCTGGCCGTTGTGCTCGGCGCGTTCGATCAGGGCAGGCAGGTCATCGCGCAAGGTCGGTTCGCCGCCGGTGAAGGTGACGTGCGGCACGCCCACCTGCCAGGCTTTGTCCAGTACGGATTGCCATTCGGCGGTGGTCAGCTCCCGTTCGACGCGTTTGGTGGGAGCGTCGTCGGCCTGGGCGCCTTCGGGCAGACGGTAGGTCAGGGCGCAGTCGAGGCGCAGCGGGGCGGTCAGGTCGGCCGAATGGGGCGCGACCCGCTCGAAGTCCAGGAAAGTGACGGGGTCCAGGTCGGGTGTCTCGATCAGCGTCTCGATCCGCCCGATGAAATCCAGGTAGTCGTCTAGCGCCATCCTCTTGCCGATCTGATAACGCGAGGCGATGGCTTTGGCGGTCTCTTCCGGCGGCGTGCCTTTGATGAAATGGTAGGCGTATTCGGCCGCGGTCTCGTTGAGTTGCAGTACGGTGGCGGCGTTGACGATTAGGATGCCGGTGCCGTCCTGGCGCAGGCGCAGGTGCAGGCGATAGGGCGGCTTATCCTGCGGCGCGACCTGGGCGTGGTGGATGCCCTCCGGCAGGGGCTTGGCCGGGGTGAAACGCTCGGCAAGTCGGTTCACAATTCTCATATCAGGCTCCTTCCCGGTTTTCCGGTTCAAATCAATTGTAAATCGTCAATCAGAAATCTCGAATTGAAGCGGGCATCCGCCGCCGCACTCGGCCAGCAGGGCGCAGCTGTTACATTTGTCGGGCAAGCCCTGGCGTTCGCGCAGCCGCACCGACAGTTTGTGGTTCCAGATGGCGTCCCAGTCATCCCGCAGCAGGTTGCCGACCGGGTGGTAATACGACTGGCAGGGCAGCACGTCACCGTTCGGCTCGACGCACATATTGTACAGCGCGGCCGTGCAGCCCTTCACGCCCAGGTCGAGCGCCATCGGGTCGAAATGGCAATACTGCGTCGGCGTGTACCAGATCAACTTCTGGCCGCGGGTCTCGGTCTTGAAACGGGCGGTCTCCAACAGCGGCATCAGTTCGCTTTCGGGCAGGCCGCTACCCACCGTCGCCCCGCGACCCGAATAGATCAGCGCGTTCAGGCCCACGGTCGGCACGCCCAGGTCGGCCAGGAAATCCAGCGTGGCCGGGATGGTGTGGACGTTGTCTTTGAGCATGGTGGTGTTGGTCATCACGTACAGGCGTGTAGCCAGGGCGTTTTTCAGGCCCCGGATGGTCTGGTCGAAGGCCCTGGCCCGCACCATCTTGTTGTGGACGTCGGCGTCTGCGGACTCCACCGTGATCTGGACGTGGTCCAACCCGGCGGCGACCAGCGTTTCGACGAATTTCGGATCGGACAACCTCCGGGCGTTGGTGTTCAACCCGGTAATTTGACCGTTGGCCTCGGCGTGGGCGATCAGTTCCGGCAGGTCGTCCCGCAGGGTCGGTTCGCCGCCGGTAAAGACGACGTGGGGGATGCCGAGTTGCCAGGTCTGGTCGATGATTCGTTTCCATTCACTCGTGCTGAGTTCGGGGAAGCTGCGCTCGCGGGCGTTGTAGCAGTGGGCGCAGTCGTTGTTGCAGCGGTAGGTCAGCGCCAGGTCCATGCGATAGGGGGCGGACGGGCGGGCACTGAACGGCATGAGCGTATCCAGTTCCAGTTCGTGGACCGGGCAGGCCCCGTCTGGACGGATCAGGTTGTCCAGTTGCAGGTTGAAGGTCACAAGGTCCTCGGCAACTTGTCCGCTTTTTACTTTGAACTTCTCACTTATTACTTTTTCGATGGCTTTATCGCTTTTGCCTTCCAGGATCATCTGCGCCATCAGGGCCGCGGTCGGGTTGAGGTGCATCACCCGGTTGGCGTTGACGATCAGCGTCCCGTGCCCGTCCGGGTCAACCCGCAGGTGGACGCGGGACTTTTCGCCGGGGTTTTCGATGGTGTAGTGGAATATGTGTGTGGAGTCCAAAGTCTCCCGACTTTGGACCGGATTGTCCAATAACTGGAGACGTTGGAGTCCGCTTGCGAAAATATTTTTAAAACTCAGGGACATTTGTTACCTCTTCCAAGCCTGCAAAAGTGGTTACACCTTGATTCTCTAAAAACGCCCGGTAATTGCTAAAAGGGTAGACTTCCGGCGTTTCTGCCAGTCCGTGTTTGACAGGATTCCAGAAAACATACTGCAACCGATTAAGGAAATCCTTCTCTGACCGGATGCAAGTATCCCAATAATTCCACCAAACTTGGCGTCCGGGCATTCCATCGGCATCGTTCCATTGGCGAGCTGTAAATTTATGATAACTGCCTATAAACTTCGACAGGCTCAACGGATTATCAGGCGCTTCAACCAGAGCGTGGTAATGATTATCCAGCACGACCCAGGCAATGACTATCCAACCGTAAAGCCTGGCCGCTCTCAGCAAGGCCTCCTGCCACACAGCCTTTCGCTCATCCGGCCAAATGATCGGTTTCTTCTGGTAAGTGGATGCTGTAATCATGTAGATCGTATCCGCTCGAAACAGATGCGGCGGGTTGTGGTCAGCTGACTTGAAAATATCATTCATGGGTGCTCCTGCATTCGGAGATCGGAGTCCAAAGTCTCCCGACTTTGAGTATCAAACGTCAGGAGACGTTTGACTCCGCTCTACCGTCCGCCTCCCGCGCAGGCGCAGGCGCAGCCGGCACAGGCGCAGGCACAGGCGCAGCCGCCGCCGCTGCGTCCGCCGCCGCGAGAACTGCTGGACGAGGGTTTCGGCGGGGGATTGGTCACATTGGTCACCTTGGAGGTGAACCCGGTCAGGTCGCCGATGACTTTGCTGGAGAAATTCTGCACCCCAGTGACGACCGAGGCCGCGAAGGCCGACCCCGGCACGCTGCCCGTGCCCCCGCCGCCGGACGAGGACGGGAGGGACACCCCGCCGGACATGCCCCGCGAGCGGTAGACCGGATCGTAGTGGTGCCACCAGACCGGGACGAAGATCGGGCCGGTAAAGGTGCGGCGGGTGCGGTCGTCGTATTCCTTGTCCAGCATGGTCCATTCGAGGGCTTCGGCGTACAGCTGGGACTTGACTTCCGGCGTCCCGGCGGCTTCGATCTGCGCCCAGGCGCGCTCGTTGATGGATTTGTAATATTCGATGGTTTCCTTGCGGCTGAAGCCTTTCATCTTGTCCTGCACGCTGCGGATCAGGCTGATGGTCAATTCCTGCAAGGCTTTGCGGCGCTGGGCGGCGTTGTTGTTGGTGGCCGTGAAGGCGTCAAGGAATGTCTTTTCGTAGGAGCGCAGGTCTTCGGGCAGCGGTTCGAGGGCTTTGATGCGGAGCGGATCGCGGGTGATGACCTCGGTGGCGTTCTTCTTGACCAGCCCGAACAGGATCATGGTCATCACCTTGTCGAGCGGCTGTTCCATCAGGATGGCGGCTTCGACGGCGGTCAGGCCGCGCTTGATACCGTGCCCTTCGATGGAAATCTTGGGCGGCAGGTATTTCATCTTGCGCTTGCGTTCGGAGACCACGCCCAGGATCGGCGCGCCGAAGAAGAACAGGGCGAACATCGAGCAGAAGCCGAACCCAACCAGGTCTTCGGGATCAATCCCCAGGGTCTCCCAAATGGACGGGGTGTAAATCGCCGAAGCGGGGACATACGTCCGGGGGAAGGAGGTGCCGAAGGTGTAGCGGCTGTAGGCGTTGGCGTCGGTGCTGCGCCAGGTGTAGGTGATGCGCCCCTCGGAATCGAAACCCACGACAGGCTCGGAGGCTCCCGGCCAGTTCTGGGGCAGATGGTATTTGGGCTGGTCCGGCTGGACTCCCGGCGGCAGGTGGAAGACCACCGTCATGTCGGTGCTGCCGTGGGCGTACTGTGAGCCAAAATAACTCGGCATGAAGACCGCGCTGGCGTAATCGGAGCTTTCGGAGTCGGGATACAGCACCCGCGAGATGCGGCCTATCGAAACGAAGACCCGGCCTTTTTGGCCGGGTGGGATCGAGTGGGAACCCAGTTCGACCGCGATCCCGCAGCAGCCGTCGCCCTGGTAATCCCTCGAAACGGAGACCGGCGTCCCGTTCACCTCCGCCCGGATCGAGCCGAAATCGTAATTCGAGTTGGGCAGCCCCACGTCCACGTATTCGATGGGCGAGGCAAAGGCGTCGTTGGAGAAATCGAAGGTGTAGTCCAGGCCGAGGCTGCCGTCTTCGTTCCAGTAGACGTTGACGACCTGCCTGTCCACGGTGAAGGAATAAGACTGCGCCAGCGCGCCGCTCGTCAGGCTGAGCGCCAGGATGATGATCAGAATTGTTGCCAGAAGAGTTTTCTTCATACGGCCCTCCCAAAATCGTCAATCGTCAATCGTCAATCGTAAATCGCCTCACCATTTCGGCTCTTCGCTGAGCTGGTAGACTGTGCCGCAGAACGGACAGGTGACCATCGGCGCGCCGTTGACCAGGGTGATGTCTTTGGCGGTCAAGACGCCGCCGCAGGACTGGCATTTCATTTTTTCGACGTTCATGTCAGCCGGCAGATCTACCTGGACCGTGACGTTTTGCTGCATCTCGGCTTTGGCTTTTCGATAAGCCGCAATGACCAGCGCGATCCCGCCGCCGGTGAGCAGCAGCCCCACGCAACTCAGCGATAGGCCGATCGTCCGCCAGGCCGGGAGGCCGCGCACCGGGTCGTAGGATGCGAAGAAGAACATTGCGCCGAACCCCAAAAAGCACAGGGATACGAATACGAGCACGCCCCCACCGATGTAACCGACGTTTTTCGACATGCAGGCCTCCTGAAAAATTTCCAAAGGTATTTACGGCAGAAAAGGCCGCAGGATTGCATAGATTAGTGTAGCATTTTCTCCCCAGGCCGACAAATGACATTTGTCCGCTTTTTGGGCTGTATTGGTCAGGATTACAAAAATACGCTCATCGGTCTCCTTCAGGAAAGGTTTTTGCAATTTTAACCGATTTCCCTTTCGGGGTGTAACTTTAAGGCTGTATACTTAGGGAAAACAAAATGTCATTGCGAGCCTTGTCCTGAGCGGCAGCGAAGGCGCAAGCGCAGCAATGACAAAAAGGTGACTCATGACACTCAAAGACGAACTCGAACGCTGGCAGGAAACCACGCTCAAGAGGACTTTGGAGCGCTTCCCCGAACGGAAGGAGGAATTCGAGACTTCCTCCGGCATCCCCATCCCTCGCCTCGGACTCCCCTCCGGGGAGGCTGCCGATTACGAGCGGATCGGATTCCCCGGCGAATATCCGTTTACGCGCGGCGTCCAGCCGACCATGTACCGCGGCCGCTTCTGGACCATGCGCCAGTACGCTGGTTTTGCCACCGCCGAGGAGTCCAACCGGCGCTACCGCTACCTGCTCGCCAACGGCCAGACCGGCCTCTCGGTGGCCTTCGACCTGCCGACCCAGATCGGCTACGACGCCGACGACCCGATGGCCCTCGGCGAAGTGGGCAAGGTGGGCGTCTCGATCTCGTCCATCGAAGACATGGCCCAACTCTTCGACCAGATCCCGCTCGAACAGGTTTCCACTTCGATGACGATCAACGCCCCGGCGGCGGTGCTGCTGGCGATGTACATCGCGGTCGCCAAGCGCCAGGGTGCGGACGTGTCGAAGCTGCGCGGCACGATCCAGAACGACATTTTGAAAGAATACACCGCCCGCGGCACCTACATCTTCCCGCCTGCGCCTTCGATGCGGCTGATCACCGACACCTTCCAGTACTGCGCCCGCGAAGTGCCCAATTGGAACACCATCTCGATCTCTGGCTACCACATCCGCGAGGCCGGTTCGACCGCCGTGCAGGAAGTGGCCTTCACCCTGGCGAACGGGATCGCCTACGTCCAGGCCGCCCTCGACGCCGGGCTGGACGTGGATTCGTTCGCCGGGCAGCTATCTTTCTTTTTCAATGCCCACAACAACCTGCTCGAAGAAGTTGCCAAATTCCGGGCGGCGCGGCGGATGTGGGCGAAGATCATGCGCGAGCGCTTCAAGGCGCAGAAACCGACTTCCTGGCAATTGCGTTTCCACACCCAGACGGCAGGCTCCACGCTGACAGCCCAGCAGCCGGAGAATAACGTGGTACGGGTCGCATTGCAGGCTTTATCGGCTGTCCTGGGCGGGACGCAAAGCCTCCACACCAACAGCATGGACGAGGCCCTCTGGCTGCCGACCGAGAAATCGGTCCGGGTGGCGCTGCGCACTCAGCAGATCATCGCCTACGAATCGGGCGTGGCCGATTCGGTGGATCCGCTGGCGGGTTCATATCTGGTCGAATATCTCACCGATGAGATCGAAAAGCGCGCCGAAGAATACATTGCAAAGATTGACGACATGGGCGGGGCGTTGACCGCTATCGAACGCGGCTACATCCAGAACGAGATCCAGGAGGCGGCCTACGCGGCCCAGAAAGCCATCGAGAAGGGGGAGCAGGTCATCGTCGGCGTGAACCAGTTCAAGGTTGATGAAGATTTGACCTTGGAACGTTTGAAGGTTGACCCGGCGATTGAATTGAGCCAGCGGGAAAAGTTGAAGAAGTTGCGAGAGAATAGAGAGCAGGGAGTAGTGAATGAAATGCTCGCAAGACTGAAAACTGCTGCTCAAGGCACTGAGAATTTGATTCCGCTTTTTGTCGAGTGTGTCGAAAACCACATTACGCTCGGCGAGATTTGCAACACGCTGCGTGGCGTGTGGGGAGAGTATGCGGCGGAGGGGTTTTAGGGATAAAATATCGAATGTCGAGGAACTAATTGCAAGCACTAGGAGGTAACCCGATGCCGCCGTTTATCTCTGCTGAATGTCCGAAATGCAATCACAAGAACCGCTATGACCTGGCCGAATTGAAAAAGGATGGCGGGTATCTCTACAAAGGGACAGTCCATCGCCTGGTCGAGGCCGACGAGGAACTGGCCGTCGTCTGCGAAAAATGCGGAGGGCGCTTCAAGATCACTGTCCCGCGCATGGACGCGAAGCGAGGAGGGTATCGCAATGCCGAAATTGACTAAACCCAAAGACGACGAAATCCTCGTCCCCTCCTCTCCCCTGTCTGCACAGGATGAGCGGCTGGAGAAGTCCTTCGATGAGATGGAGCAAGGATCGTTGAAAACGCTGGAGGACGCGGCGCGGCAGATCATCACCCTGTCCACCGCCCTGCTCGGCGCGTTCTTCGGCTTGTTGGCGCTCAAAGATGCCCCTGACTATCTGGCCTTTCTCGAAATCAAGGTGGTCGGCGCGGGCGCGTTGCTGGCCTTTTTCGTTGCGCTGTTTTTTGCGCTGGCGGCCGTCTCGCCGAAACGGTACGACTTCCCACGTGCCAGCCTGACCGCCAAGCGCGGCATCCTGAATGAGATGCTGGCGCGCAAGCACAAATTTGTCGGCCTGGCTTCGTGGACGTTCGCCATTGGCGCGCTGTTGATGCTGTCCGCGGCGCTGGTTATTTTGTTGTTTAGACTTTGATGTCATTGCGAGGAGCGCAAGTTGCGACGAAGCAATCTCCTCGCAACGGGAGACTGCTTCGTCCCTCGCAGTGATACTGGCAACAGGAGATTGCTTCGCTTCGCTCGCAATGACATGAAAGGTCTTGTATGGCTGAACACCAGTATTTTGTCTATATTATGACCAATGCTCATAACACTGTTCTTTACACGGGCGTCACCAATAATCTTTATCGCAGAGTCATGGAGCATAAATCTGGCAATGGCGGTGTGTTCACGAAAAAATACAATGTAACGAAACTGGTATATCTTGAATCGGGCAATGATGTGAGAGCGGCTATTGCGCGTGAAAAACAGATCAAAGGCGGTTCGCGCAAAAAGAAAGAGGATTTGATAAACAGCACGAATCCTGAGTGGAAAGATTTGCTTGAGGAATACTTTCCATAACCTGTCATTGCGAGGAGCGTTCTCTGCGACGAAGCAATCTCCTCGCAACAGGAGATTGC
>DYLB01000057.1 GCA_020722305.1 Anaerolinea thermophila
GCGCAAGATGATTTCAAAAAAATTCGTGACCTTCGTGTCCTTAGTGGTTAGAAAGGTTTTTGCAGCGGAGTCAACGATTGATAAATTTGCCCGTAGGCGTTGACCATTTTTGTCAGGCTGAATTCGTCGCAAACGTGTTCTTTGGCCGCTTCCCCGAGCTGCAAGCGCAGCACCGGGCTTTGGGCCAATTCCAGCATCGCTGCGGATAAGGCCCCGTGCGCCCGCGGCGGGATGAGTATCCCCGTCTCCCGCTGGTGCAGGATTTCCCTGGCGCCGCCCACGTCGGTGGCGATCACCGGTTTCCCGGCGGCCATGGCTTCCAGGATGCTCAACGACAGCCCCTCGTTGTGCGAGGGCTGGACGTACACGTCCATGGCGGCCAGCAAGCGGGCGATGTCGGCTCGGAACCCGGTCCAGGTGACGCTCCCGGCAAGGCCCAGGCTGCGGGACATCGCTTCCAGTTCCCGGCTCTGGCTGCCCTCGCCGACGATCAGCAGCCGGACGTTGGGCTGGGAGGCCAGCACTTCGGCAAAAGCCTTCAAGAGCAGGTCAATCCGCTTGACCGGGTCCAGCCGTCCGGTGTAGCCGAAGACCACCTGGTCGGGACCAAACCCCAGGCTCCGGCGCGTCGCCCCTCGCCTTTCGGGCTGGTAAAACTCCTCGCACGGGATGGCGTTCCGCACCGGGATCACGCGGCAGTCCCGTATCCCCGGCAGCGACTTGATTCCGGCGGCCATGCTCTCGCTGACCGGCACGATCCGGTCGGGCAGGTAGAGGGTCACGTAATCGAGGGCGGTGTAGAGTGCACCCCAGCGCCGGTCGCTGGGTTTGGTCAGCAGGTGTTTGGTGGCGACGTGGGGGACGTTTTTCAGCCCCGCCCGGGTGACGGCCAGGATGGTGCGCGGCGTGTGGGTGTGGACGATCTGGATCTCGTGCTCCCGGACGTATTCTCGTATCTGCTGCGGCGCGGGACCCTCGGCCTGCTGCACCGAAAAATGGACGATCTCTGCCCCCAGGCTTTTCAACGCGGCTGCCATTTCGTCGAAGCCGCCCAGGTCGCCCACGTGCCATTCGTATTGGGTGGTGCCCAGGCTGCGGATGATGCGTTCCACGATCCGGCTGATGCTCGAATCGACCAGGTTGTTGACGATGTGCAGGATGCGAATTTGGGACATAGAGCCTTATCCAAAAGCGTGCCACATCGAAAGCAAGACGGAAACCAGTTGCTCTTCTGAAGGCGTTGCGCTGCTCAAGGGCGGGAAGGCCCACGCGCCCCACTCCCGGCTGTTTTGCAGCAGGCGGGCGTCGGCTTGCCCCTCCATCGGCAGCCCCCAGAACAGCGACGGGATGGCTCCGTAAAGCATCTGGAACATGGACAGGTCGGCTTTTCGGTTCGGGAAGGTTTTTATCCCTGCGCGGCGGCCGCGCAGCCACAGGATGAGGTTCTCATAGGCCACATCCAATGACGGGGCCAGCCCGGTCTGGTAGGTGATGTGTATCGAGGCAGCCATCGCTTCGAATATCCGGTCATGGTCGTCTTCCGGCAAGTCCAGCAGGTGGCGCAGGATCGTCCAGCAATAGGCCCGGATTTGGGGCAGCGCCTCCAAAATGGCCGCCGGCTGGACTTCGGCATACGGGCGCAGTTTGAAAGAGGAGGCTTGCTCGTACAGGCCGAGAAACTCGGCGCCCAGCAGGGGGCTGAACAGTTCGGTGTAATGTTGGCTGAAACGCCGTCCCCTTTCGGCGTAGGAGTAGTGGTACAGGCCGTTCTTCACCAGCAGTGCATCCCCGCAGGCCAGGACCAGTTTCGCGAGCGAAAAGGCCAGTTCGCTTCGATCCTGGACTCCGAAGTCTCCAGACTTCGGAGTCCGCCGCCACTTCTCGATGGTTTCCATCATGCGGTTGGCGATCAATCGCACCCCCTCGCTGACGGGCAGGTCGCGCGGGTCGTTCTGGTTGGCCGAGAGGTCGAAGTCCCCGTAAAACACCTGCGACCCGGCCTTCAACTCGTACATGCCGATGGACAGGTAAGGCGGGCCAAACGACAGGTTACGGCTGAGATTGTGGCGCAGTTTGCGCGGCGTGGTCCAAAAGATGGAGACCGAGAGCGGCAGTTTGGCGTTGACCTCGCGCTGGATCGGGTCTATCGCCAGGCGGGCGCGCGGCCGGCTGCTGATCAGGCTGACCTCGTAATCGCTGTAGAAGCGCACCTGGCCGCCGTCGAGCGAGACCGAGCCTTCGCCGCGCCCGAAACTGCCCGAAAGCAGGAGCGCTTCGGGTTTGAAATGTCGCAGCGTGCATTCGCAGATTTGGGCCAGGTGCGACTCGACGATGGCGTCCACCCGGGGGTCGGTGTGCAAGGTGTATTTTCCCATGATCACTCCCAGATGCTCCGGCCATCCACGTGGTCGGGGATGGGCAGCTCGAACTGGCTCAACAGCGACGGCAGGATGTCCACCAGGCGGACTTTGCCCTCGGTGGCGATGGGCCGGTTGGAGACGAAGACGCCGTCCACTTCGGGATGGTCTGGCACGTAACCGTGGATGGACTGCTGACGGAAGCCATAGCCGAAGATGGTGCGCGAGAAGGCGCTGCCGAGGTCGAGGTAGTAGAGCAATTCGCCGTAGCGGGTGTCAGGCATGTCCATGTGATAGTGGGCCATCTTTTCGGGGGTCAGGATGTAGCCGTTCTTCAGCGTGGACAGGACCTTCTCGACCCGGGCGCGTTCCTTTTCGTTGCGGAACCAGAAACGGGCCACGTTAGCGTCCATCAGGTGCATGTAGCGGTTCAGGTTATCGCCTGCTTCGCGAAAGACCTGGTACAGGTCAATTTTCTCGTTCAGGCGGGCATGCCCGTGATCCGAGAAGACGAAGCAATCGAAATCGCCGACCTTGGCCTCGAAATCGCGGTAGCAGCGTTCGAGGATGGAATCCAGTTCTTTCAGCTTCTCGATGACCTCCGGCGCGTCCTGCCCGTGATGGTGGCTGATGGCGTCCAGGTCGCCGACGAACAGGTAGGTCCAGGGTTTGATCTCGTCGAAGGTATGTTCGGCGATGATCCGCGAGGTGTGGATCGTCCCGGGGACCATGCCGACGATCTCGTAGGGGATGCCGTGTTCGCGCAGTTTCTCGAAGATAGTGGGGTAGCCTTCGATGTAGCCGTCCTCGTCCCAGTATTTTTTCTCGGCCACGTCGATGTTCGGCCAGTAGCGCAGCGGCAGGTTGAGGATGCGCGGGATTTTCCAATAGGAAGTCAGCTTGGAATAGCGCAGGGTGATCTTGCGCAGGAAGAGCCAGGCCGGGATGATGTTGAACGGGTACAGGAAGGGCAGTTTCTTCAGCCAGCGGAAGGGGGAGGTCGCCGGGGAATATTGCCACAGGAACCAGAGTTTGTGTTTGTTCGGGTACACGCCGGTGTACATCGAGGCGTGACAGGTGATGGAATATCCCAAAATCGTTTCCAGCCGCCGCTTGTGGGGCAGGGAATTCAGGAACGGCATGTGCGGCAGGCTTTCGGGTTTCAGGCCGTCAATGAAAATGGTGAGGACTGGCTTCATTGGTCTCTCTTTCTTGGAAATCAAGCCGACTTCCAAAGTCTATTTACTGGCGCGGGCCTTTTCGTAAATCGCCAGGGTTTGATCGGCAATCGTCTCCCACGACAGGTCGGTCTGGCATTTGTGCCGGATGGCCTGCCGGTAAGCCTCCCGCGCCTGAGGGTCGCGGTCGAGCTGACGCAGCATTCGGACGATGGCCCCGGCGAGCATTTCCGGATCTCGGGGCGGGACCAACTCGCCGGTCCGGCCGCCGTCCACGTATTCGGGCAGGCCGCCGACATTGGTGGCGATGACGGGTTTGTCGAAGGCGTAAGCGGTCAGCACCACCGCGCTCTGGGTCGCGTCCCGGTAGGGGCAGACGACCAGGCTGGCTTGCTGGAAGAGCCGGGCCAGGTCAGCATTGGAGATGTAGGTGTCGAACATTTCGACGTGGCCGGATTCGGGCCTGGGTGGGAGGCTGTATCCGGGGATGGGCTGCCCGGCGATGACGAACCTGGCTTCGGGGATTTCCCGGCTGACCAGCGGGATGGCCTCGAACAGGTCTTCCAGCCCCTTGTAAGGGGACAGGCGCCCGAAAAACAGGACCGTGCGGCCGTCGTCCGTTTCGAGGCCGTTCGCCCACTGACGGTACAGGTCCAAAACCCCGATCGGAGTGTAATGAACCCGCCCGGGTGCGAAGCCGTTATTTTTGCAAAACAATGGAACCTGCGAACGGTTGTGCAGGATAAAGTGGTCGGCCCGGCCAAAGTTTACCCGGCGGATCATGCGCTTCTTCCAGGGGGTTTCGCCGGAGTGCGGTTCGGGGTCGTGGACGGTCATCACCAACGGGGTCGAGTTGAGCAGCGGCAGGGCCATCCCCATCCGCCCGATGGTGGTTTCGAGGTGGAGGATGTCTGGATCGAGTTTTTTGATATAGCGCGCCGCCTGCCAGGCGGTCCGCAGGCTGTCTAGGTGCAGGCTGTGTCCTCCGCCAAAAACAGCCAGTTGGAAGCTGCGGGCCTCCGCCCAGCAGGAGCGCACTTCAGGCGGGAATGCGCCCATGACCGGGGCCGCAGGCGACATGCCATAAGGCAGGGATTGGGGTTTCAGGTCGAACATGCTGGTCTGCCAGCCGCCAGGATGGATCTGCAGGATGACGTGCAGTTCGACGCGGCGGCTCATCCTGGCGATGAAGGGCAGGGCAGCGTCGAGCAGCGGGGGGATGGTGTAGTAAACGACGCGCATGGCTACTCCGACCATTGCCGGATGAACGCGGCTTTGAACTGGCGCAGTCCGCCGCTGGCCCAGGCTGAGAGTGCCAGCCAGAAAATGCCGTAGATGGCGGCGGCCGAAAGGATCATGAGCCAGAGGTTCATCCCGGCCCCGACTGCCAGGATCAGGTAGAGGCCCATGGCCAGGCTGGCCGCCAGCGGCTTCCAGAAAGCGGCCCCCAGGTCGAATTGGCCCACGACCTTGCGGACAGGAATCCAGTGCAAGACGATTTCGAGCAGGGCGGTCAGCAAGGTGGCAATCGAAGCGCCCACCAGTCCGAGCCAGAGGGTCAGGCCAATCCCCAGGATGACGTGGAAGACCAGTTCGACGATCAGGATGCGGAACAGGACCTTTTCGCGCTGGCTGGCGATTAGCATCCGCCCGAGGACGCTGGTGAGCCCCTTGACGATCAGGTTCCAGGCGGTGATCCGCAAAACAACGGAAGCAGCCAGGAAGTCCGGGTTGTCGTAGAGCAGGAGCAGGATCGGGTTGGCCAGGATGAACAGTCCGACCGCGGCCGGGAGGGTGAACACGTTCAGGAATTCGGCCAACTGGGTCGAAAAACGCTTGAAGGCCGGCAGGCCCGCGTCGTAGCGGCGGCATAGGGTCGGGAAGAGGCTCATCGCCACGCTCTGGCAGAAGAGGATGATGGGGGCCATCAACTGGTTGGCCGCGTTGTAGAAACCTGCATCGGCTTCGCTGGCGATCTTGGATATGGCGATCAGCAGGAAGCTGCCCATCACGGCGATGACGCTCTGCAAGCCCAGGAAAGTGGCCGAGGATTTGAGCAATTTCCAGGCGAAGCCCAGGTCGAATTCGAGTTTGGGACGGGTGATGAAAACTGCGTAAAGGGCCCATTCCATCAGGAAGGTGATCACGTAGGTGGCAAGGAAGAGCCAACCGATCGGGAGCAGGCTGCCGGTGCGGGACAACAGCCACCAGGCCAGCGCGCCGCGGAGGAGGTTGAGCGGCACGTTGGCAATGGTGATGAAGCGGATCTGCTCCCAGGCCTGGAAGATGGCCTCGCAGATGGCCGAGAGGGAAAACGGGACGATCCCGAACGAGACCAGCAGGACGATGTTGACCGTATTCTGGGAATAGCCCATGATTTCCAGGAAGAGGAGCAGGGCGAGCAGGGCCAGCAGCGACAAGGCCCCGGCGACCAGGCTGCCGTTCACGAAGTAGCGGTTGGTGTTTTCGCGGTCGCGGGCGACCTCGCGCATGACCAGAATCTTCAATCCTGCGGGGGCCAGGCTTTGGAGCAGGTAAAAAATTGCCAGAGTGAGGGATAATTGCCCGAACTCCTCTGCGCCGAGATAACGGGAGATGAGCATGTAGATGACGAAGGTGACGGCGCGCGTCACGGCGTCGTTGACCAGCAGCGAGGCGGTGTTGCGGGCCTTGTGTTTGAGGCCGATGTTGAGGGTCGGGGCGGGGGATGGTGATGTGGTCAAGGTTTATCCTCTCGGAGGCGGAGTCCAGCGACTCCTGTCGTTTGGGTTCCAATCTCAGGAGATTTTGGAACCCGATGGTTCGAAATGGTCTGCATCGCGACGAGCAACCCGGCAACCAGCCACAGGGCCTGCACCTGGGTGCGCGAGTCGAAGATTTCGACCAGCATGTGCGACATCTGACCGATGACGCCGGCCATGATTCCCAGGGCCAACGGTGACAGGAGCGCGTCGTTGCGCTGCCAGAGCGTCCAGCCGCGGCGGATGGTGGCGATCAGGAACCACAGGAAGGCGGCGATCCCGCCGATGCCGGTCTCGGCCCAGACCAGCAGGTACTTGTTGTGGACGGTGTAGATGAACTCCCCGGTCAGGCCGGGCAGCAGGTAATTGCGGATGTTGATGGCGTAATTGTTGGCCCCGATGCCCAGGAGCGGGTTGTCGGCGATCATGTTGAAGGCGATCTGCATCAGGTGGATGCGCGCCAGGGCCGCGTCCGTGCGCCCGCCGGTGAACTGGGCCAGGAAAACGTCGTCGAAGAGCAGCAGCACGATCCCGGCGGCGGTGACCAGGGCAATCGGGACCGAGACCGGCAGTTTGCCGCGCCAAGTGGCAACCAGGACGAAGATCGCCATCGAAAGGGCCATGGCAATCCAGCCGCCGCGTGAAAGGGTCAACCCCAGGCCGATCAGCCCCAGTCCAAAAGCGGCCAGGGCCAGCAGTTTGTAGGTTTTGCGCAAGTGCGTGAACAGGATGCTGAAGGCTGGGGCGATGAGCAGGCTCAGGTATCCGGCTGCGACGTTGGGTGATCCCAGCGTCCCGGCGGCGCGCCGCCCCTCGTCGGTCCAGACGACGGTCACGATCCCGCCAAAGTTGATTTGCAGGCCGAAGAAGATCTGGCCGATCATGATCAGTCCCTCGAAGATGAGTCCTGCCAGCAGGAGCAGGATGATGAAGACGATCTCCTCGCGTTCGCGGACGGCGGTGGCGATGTACAAATACAACAAATACAGTTGCGCCAGGAAAAAGACCTGGTACAACGCGCCCAGGGTGTAGCGGGCGACGAAGACCGACAGGCACACGAAGAGCATGTACAGGGTCAGGGGCAGGTTTTCGCGGAGCAAAATCCTGGGCTGGCTGCCTGGTTTGGCCAACTCTTGCAAGATGTAGAGCACGTACAGCCCCGCCAGCGCAGCGGAGGTGAGCGCCACCATCCAGCCCAGGCGCATGCCCAGCGGGGGGGATTCGATCTGGACGCCGAAGTAGATGTCCCAACGCAGGGGGATGTCAATCAGGATCGTAGCCAGCAGGATTTTCTTGAGGTTGCCGACCACCATGATGCCAAAGGCTGCGATGATGGCGACGACGATCAGGAAGCCCCACTCGGTCGGGATCTTGTAAAAATACAAGACGAATACGCCCAGTACCAGGGCTGTGCCGGCTGCCAATCCCCACTGGAGCCAGGAAGCGTAGGGCAGGTTCTTGACCCGCCAGGAGAGGCTACGGCGCTGTGTTGTCATAGACGATCTCGATCCGGGCCGACTGCCCGGCAGGGATGAGGATATCCAGGCTCAGGATGCCGTCGCGTACCTGGTAGGGGAATTCGTGGCCGTTGACCGTCAGGCGGGCGATTGGCACGTTCAGGGTCTCGGGCTTGGTCACGTGATAGGCCAGGGGGAATGTCTCATCGTTTTCCAGGATGATCTCCCGGCTGTAAATGCGGACATCCCGGCTGCCGTCGTCGTTCAACTTTTCCAGGTACAGGTGGTGGAGGATGTCGCCCAGGCTGGCCCATTCGACCCCGCCCGGCAGTTGGTTCAACTCGTCGGCGATGGGGTTGAAGGCGTCCATTTCGCCGGGGAACAGCCCTTCGCTGAACGGATAGGTGTAGAAGAGGGCCGGCCTGTCAATGAACAGGTCCATCAGCGACATGAGCAGGTAGGGCTGGTAGGCCTGAGTCTCGGCCGGCAGGCGGCGGGTCAGGATGGGGAAGTTGCCGTAGTCCATCACAGCCGGGAACATCCCGTAGTCAGGTGCGGTAGGCAGGGCCGCCCCCAGCGGGATGTCATCATCGGTAACGGCAGCCAGGTAATTGGTCCGCTTGAGATACGCCAGGGTCGGTTCGGGGCTGATCCCGAAGGGGAAGATCATCACCTTGTCGTAGGGTACCAGGGTCAGGCTGCGGTGCATTTCCATCCGGGCCATGCCTTCGAGGATGTCCCACTCCTGTTCCTCGAAAGGCCGGGCCGGAAGGATGCTGGCAATGCTGCGGTCTATCTCCGCATCGGTGTAGTAATAGAATTCGTAGCCGTCGGCATTGTTGCCGTATTGCACCAGGGAGAAATAATCCGGGTTGGTGACGAACATGGCGATCACGTGCGGGGCCGAAAGCTCCCAATAGGCCGGGATCAGCGCCACAGTGGTGTGGTAGTTATGCACCTTCATGAAATAGAGCAAGGCAGTGTAATTGATGCCTTGAGCCGATTCGGTCAATACCCCCCTATCTATGGTCAGGTTGGCGTAGTTCTTCGGGTTGTGCCAGGTTTCGTCGCTGAAGGCGTAGCGCAGGGTCATCATCAAGGGCATGATCTGGGTGAATCGGGCGGCGCTGTAAACCATCTCCCGCATGGGTATTTGGTCGAGGTTGTTGCTGTCTTCACCTGCGTCAAGGAAGATTGAACCGGATTGGGACCTGAGCTCGGCGAAAACCACGTACTCGCCGCCGGAGGTATCCTGGGAGGTGATCAGGTTGGTGATCCGAGATTCGTCGGCGACGATCAGGCCGTAGGAGGGGGAGGAGGTGGTCTGGGCGGCGAGGACGGTTTGCCCGCTGAATTCCCGCGTGACCTCGGGCCTGTCCGCGGCGATTCTCCAGTCCTTGTCCAAATCTTCGACCTGCTGCGCGCCGCTGACAGCGCCCTCCGTCAAAGTGGAAATCAACAGGCTGTTGACAGATGGTTCGATCTTGGAGATGAACAGGCTCGTCTGGCCCGAAGCGACCAGGCTCTTGAGCAGGTTGAGTTCCTCGGCGGTGAACAGGTTCCTCCCCTGGCGGAGCAGGCTCGCGTCCAAGCCGATTAGTTTGAAAACCTGACCGTTGCCGTCACGCAAACGAGCGTCGGTCAGGCCGGTCGAATCCATTGAAATTTTCTGGCAGCCCAGGCCGTAATAAGCCGCCATGGAACAAAAGTTGACCGAGAAATTCGACGGCAGGATTTCGCTGTAAAGCAGGAGCACGTCTTCGAGGTCCGCACCGGCCGGGGCGGCCGGCTCCAGGGGCGTCCCGCCCGGCTGGACGGAGGCTGTCGGCAGTATATCCACTACGGAAGTCGCCGGCGCAACAGTGACCTCCGGTGAGGCCGCCGCCTGCGGGTTCGACGCCGAAGCCTGACCCAGGGGATTCCCGCTCAAGCCCAGGATCAACCCCAGCCCAAGAACAATTGACAGGATTATTGCAATGATCCATTCAACTTTTTTCATCGGTCGTATCCGCTATTCCTGTGCGCCAACATGCAAAAGATGAATCGATTCTGTGGGGCGGATTACCAATGCGTGCCACGCAGTGGTATCCGCCCGCCTTGTATCGAATTACTCTCGAAAATCACTCGCAGCCGCGAGGTTTTTGTAGCACGAGATTTACATCGCCTTTGGTTGCGGAGTGGAATTCCGCACCATGAAGCCGGAGGCTTCAGCCTAAAACCGGCAAGCTGCGCGTCCTGTCTCTTTTACTGAACCGCCCGGTTGAGGACGGTGCCCAAAACCCTGGAGGGCAGGTTGGCGGTCTGCTTCAGGGTATCGCGGAGCGCCTCCCCGTTTGTTTTCCCGGCCCTGGCGACGACGAGGATCCCGTCCACCATTTCTGCCAGCAGGGCTGTGCCTGCGGAGGTCAGGAGCGGGGCCGAATCGATCAGGACCACCTCGAAATTCGTGGGCAGGTAGTTCAGCAACGTCCTGAGGGCAGGGGCCAATTCCCAAAAGTCCCGGTCTTTTTCGTCTGCTCCACGGGTCAGCACCTTGACCGTTGGGTTCTGGATCTCCTGAACAGCTTTGCTGAAACTGCTCTGTTCGGTCAACACGTCGGTCAGCCCCGTCTCGTTGGGGATGTCGAAGAGGGTATGTACTTGGGGGAAGTCCAGGTTGCAGTCCACGAGGGCCACCTTTTTCCCGGCGTGGGCGATTGCCAGCGCCAAGTCGGCCGCGATGGTGGAGGTCCCCACTTTGTCGCCGGTTCCGGTGACCAGGATCGTGCGAGGTTCATCCGGGTTGTTCGCGGCCAAAAGGTTCATGCGCAGGCGGCGGAAGGCCTCCCGGAACATGGGATCGTCGTTTGCGGTGATGAGCAGCCGCTCGCCTTTTTCATTCGGGATTTCGCCGATATTGGGAATCCCCGACCATTTCTCAGCCTCCTGGGCAAAATAGATGGTGGTATCGAAGTAATTGAACAGGAAAGCCAGCCCAACCCCGGCGACCAGGCTCAACACGAAGCCAAGCCCGAAATTGATCAACAGGTTGGGCCTGGCGGGCGCCTCCGGGGTTTTAGCCGGTTCGATGATCGTGATGGTGTTGGCCCGGATCTGTTCCTGCAACCGGGCTTCCTCATATTGTTTCAGGAGCGCGGCATAGGTCTCGTTCTTCAATTCCACAACCTGGCTGGCAGCCGCGATGCGTTCCGTCTCGTGCGGAGATTGGGCGACCAACTGCTCGTACTCGCTGCGGGCTTGCTCCAATTCGGCTCCCAGCTGGGCCACCTGTTCGGCCAGGATTTCCTTGGTGCTCTTGCCACCGCCGGTGTAGAGTTCCTTGCTCTGGATAATCAGGACTTCGGCCAGGGTATTGGCGATGTTCTGCGCCCTCACCGGATCGGGATCCTCGGCGGTGACCCGGATAAGCTCCGTGTTGACGATGATCTCGACCTGGACCTCGGGCTGAGTCTCCAGCCCCAGCTTTTGACTCACCTCGTCCAGCACCGGCCCGCTCACGGCAAGCATCGTGTAGGTGTTGAGCAGGCGGTCGTTGTAGATGAAATCGGTGTAGCTCAACGAACCCCCCGATGAGGCCGCGACACGCAGGATGGTGGTGGCCGCGTAGACAGGCGGGGAGACGAAAGTCCCAATGCTTACGATCCCCATTGTGATGAGAACCATGGTGAGAATCAGCCTTTTTTTTCTCCAAAGGATCGTCAGGTAAGGTTTGAGTTCCATAAAGATTTGTCCTGTCAACAGCCGGGAGAATTAAC
>DYLB01000058.1 GCA_020722305.1 Anaerolinea thermophila
GCGAGGCCGCTTACCGTTGCAATTCGCTGTTCAAGGTGGAGAACATATTGCTGATAACCGGGCCAAGCAGGGATAACACGACAATAACAACAACCGCAACGAGAACGAGGATCATGGAGTATTCTGCCAATCCCTGCCCCTTTTCATGTGCATAGATCACAAAAAATTCACCTCCTCTCATCAGGATTAACCTCAAAGAACAAATTCACAAGGTTGGAATTACTTTAGCACATTCGATAAAGAAAATCAACTTTCGGCGCATTGAGGATTCGGTACATTTTCGTCAGACCGATCGCGCCCTGGCATACTCACATAACTTGTTGAGCGGGCAGGCCTCGCAGCGCGGCTTGCGTGCCTGGCAGATCTCGCGTCCCAGGCGGATGAGATTGAGATGCCCGGCGTAATACGTCTCAGGCGGGAACAGGCTCTCCAGGTAGGGGTGCGCCTCTTCCACGCTCATTTTTTCCGGTCGCAAGCCGATCCGCCCGGTGACGCGGTAGATGTGCGTGTCCACGGGGAAGGCGGGGCGTCTGAGCGAGAAGAGTAGCACGATGGCGGTCGTCTTCGGCCCAACACCCTTGAATTGGGTCAGCCAGGCCCGGGCCTCTTCGAGAGGGATGTCTTTCAAGAAAGATAGATCAAGCTCGCCGCGCTCGGCGCTGATCTCGCCCAGCACCTGCTGGATGCGCGGTCCCTTTTGGTTGCCTAGCCCGGCCGGGCGGATGGCCTCGATCACGGCCTCCGGCTCGGCGTCCCGAACCGCTTCCCAGGTGGGGAAACGCGCCCGCAAAGACTCGAAAGCCCGGTCCCGGTTGGTGTCGTTCGTGTTCTGCGAGAGAATGGTCGAGACCAGCTCGTCAATGGCGGGCAGTGGGTTGCGCCAGACCGGCTGGCCGTAGAAATCCAGGAGAATCTGATGGACTTGCAGGGCGCGGCGGGCCAAATCGGGTGAGCCGGTCATCGGGCTGATCCTCCGTCTTCGAAGGCCGGGCGCATCTCGCCGACGGTCAGTTTGCGCCAGTTTTGCAGCGGCTTGAGCGGGCCAAAGTTTTTCAGGCTGTCCAACTCTTCGGCGGTGACCGCGCCCAGGCGTTTCAGGATTTCGAGGACGATGACCGGACGGGCGCGCCCGGCGTAGTCCCCGTCAGCGACCTTGACGGCGATCCCGATCCCGGGCGAAGCGGGCGCGACGACCCCGGGCAGGATACCGATACACTGGAACCCCTCCGCCCCGGCTTTGGAGACAACCTTCCCCTGGCAGGTCTCCATGAGCAGGGTGTCGAACCTGCCCGGCCCGGCGACCATGTCGGGATGGCTGGTCATCGCCGCCGTGATTACCCGGCAGGCTTCGGCCCGGCTTTCGGGCAAGCCGCCAGGGTCGCACAGGCGGGCAAACCCCAGGGCGGCGCTGTAGAGCGGAATGGCGAAGTTCGGCGCGGAACAGCCGTCGGTGCCGAGTTCGATGGCTTCGGGAGCGATGTCGCACATCTCGGCTACGCATTGCAAGATGGCCTGCTGGACGGGATGCCCGCGCTCCAGGTAGGTTTCGAGGGCGAGGCCGCGCAGTTTGGCATGGGCCAACATGCCGGTATGCTTGCCGGAGCAGTTGTGACGGTTGGGGGTCGGTTTTTCATGGCGCAAGTGCATGGCTTCGAGGGTCGCCTCGTGCGTGATGGGGTGCACGCCGCATTGCAGGTCGGCTTCGGTTACGCCGACTTTGGCCTGGATGCCTTGAAGGACGCGGACATGCTCGTCGGTGCCGGCGTGCGAGGCGCAGGTCAACGCGATTTCACGCGGGGTCAGGCCGAAGGTCCGGTGGCCGCCCCGCTCGATGAACGGCAGGGCCTGGAAGGGTTTGGCGCTCGAACGCATGAACGTCACCAGCCGCGCGTCCCCAAATTCCATCAGCAATTTTCCGGCGGCGTCCACAACCGCGGCGGCCCCGAAATGGACCGATTCAACGAGAAGACCCCGCGTCAACTCGACGAGGGGCATATAGGTTTCGACAGGCAAGGTCACTCCTCTTCTTTGCTGGCGGCGCTGAAGTTGCGGCTGTAACAATTCCGTAGGCCGTAGCGCAGCCGCTGCGCGTATTGGTCCTGACGGCTGGCCGGGTATTTGAAGTGGGCCAGGAGCGGCTCGACCAATTTGTCCACGGCGTCGAGCGAGGCCTTGCGGGAGGTCAGTTTGTCCAGCTCCTTCCGCACTTCGATGAGGAAATCCAACTGGTTGCGGATCGTGACGGTTGCACAGGTGCCGCCCCGCCCGCTGACGACTGTGAAGCCGCGGTAGTTGTCCGAGAGCAAGTCTTCCAGCGCTTCGATCCAGACGGGGAGGTTGGCGTGGGCCAGGAAGGGTGGCTGCTGTTTTACGATGGCATCGCCGACGAAAACCACCTTGTAGCCCGGCAGCGTGACCCAGATGGCCCCGGCGCGTGAACCCGGTTTATGTTCCAGCAGCACGGAGGTTTCGCCCCATTCCAGCGCCATCTGGTGGCTGAAAACGATCTCCGGTGTGGCCCAGCGCAGGTTGCTCAGGTTCGGGACGGTTTCCCATTCTGAGCCGCTGTCGTCGCCCTGGCCTTTGAGCAGGGACGGGCGGTTGCGGAAGATGTGGGCGGTCTTTTCGTGGACGATGGTGGTGCATTCCATCGAGCGCGCCCCCAGGGTGCGGTCGGGATGGGCATCCAGGTTGATTAGGACGCGTTCCGAGCCGCCGCCCAGCCCGAGCAGGGAGGCCCGCCAGGAGCGTCCGTCTTCGAGGAAGGGCGGGGCATCAATCTGGATCAACCCGCGCGGCAGGCAGACGGCCCCGAGGGTGATGCCCGGGTATTGGTCTTCGATGTAGACATTGGTGGCAATCTCTTGCATTTAAACTCCAGAAATCATTAAAGTGAGCCTGCGTTTGCCACAGGCAAGGTCAGGTTGAAGCGGGCGCCTTTGCCCAATTCGCTGTCGATCCAGATTTGGCCGCCATGCCCCTGGACAGCCAGGCGGCAGAAGGCCAGTCCCACGCCCAACCCGCTGGTGATGCCTTCTTTTTTCAAACGGGTGAACTTTTCGAAGACCCGGTCCTGGTCGGCTGGGGCGATGCCGGGGCCGTTGTCCTTGACCCAGCAAAGCACCTTGTCGCCTTCCAGGTCCGCGCCGATCTCGATCACGCCGTAGGTGGGCGTGAACTTGATCGCGTTTTCCAGCAGGTTGATGAACACCCGCCGCACCATGTCCGGGTCGACCCAGATGCGCGGCAGGGTATCGCTGATATCCATCTTGATCACTTGCTGGCGGCTCTCGGCCGCGTAACGCACTGCTTCGCGGGCTTCGCCAATCAGGATGACCGTATCGATGGCCTGCTGGTCAACGATGATGTGGCCGGCTTCCAGGCGGTTGATGTCGAGCAGGGAACTGATCAGGCGCTGGATGCGGGACGTGGACTGGTTGGCGATTTCGAGCAGCGAGGCGATGGTCTCATCCCTCGGCAGCATCCCAGACAGGATGTCGAGGCTGGAGACGATGTTGGCCAGCGGCGAGCGCAGGTCGTGGTAGATCATGGCGGTCAGGTCTTCGCGCAGGGCATCCAGGTCTTTACGCTCGGTGATGTCACGCAAGATCCATTGCAAAGAGTCGGTGTCCTCGAAGCGGGTGGCGCGCACATAGACTTCGATGGGCATCTTGCGGGCGTCCTTGCGGTACAGGGTGGACTCGTAGCTCTGGGTCTCAGAAGTGCGCAGGTGCTCGAACTCCAGGCCGGTGCGGTTCCAGTTGACCTCGTGGAGCTGGTCAATCGTCATGGCCTTCAAATCCATCGGGGAATAGCCGCTCAACATGGCAGCCTGCCGGTTGGCCTCGACGATCTGGCCCTGGAAGGTGGTGATCAGGATCGGGTCAATGCTGTCTTCGAACAGGTCGCGGTAGTCCTGGTGGGCGATTTGCAGGCGCTCGTAGAGCTGGGCATTTTGGATGGAGGTCCCGGCCAAGCTACCGATACCGGCCAGCACCAGCAGGGCGTCGGAATCGAAGGTGCGGGCCTTGGGGTTGACCACTTGCAGGATGCCGATGGTCTGTTCCCGGGCCTGGATTGGCACGGCTGCGATAGCCTGGGTGCGCGCTCCCGGCAGCAACAGGTCGGTGGTGGTGACGCGCTTGTCCTTGTCCACCATCGGGATGACGACCCCGCGTCCCTCGCGCAAGACCATCCCGATGATGCCCATTGCCAGGGGCGAACGCCCGCCGAGGATGTCTTTGGCGCCGATGCCCGCGGCCGCTTTGAAGACCAGGTCGCCGCGCTCCTGGTCTATCAGGCCGATGGCGACCATTTCGACCTGTAAGGCTTGCATGGTCTGGTCGGTGATGCGTTGCAGCACTTCGTCCAGTTGGAGCGAGGCGTTGATGGTCTTGGCGCCTTCGGCCAGGGCGGTCATCACCCGCGCCTGGCGCTGGCTTTCGGCGTATAGCCGTCCGTTCAGCACCGCGATCCCGGCCTGGTCGGCGATGGCCTGCATCAGCTCCAGGTGTTCCGGGTGAAAGGCATGGGGCGAGGAATGGACCAGGGTCAGCACCCCGACCAGGCGTTCCCGCGCCAGGAGCGGCACGCACATGGCCGATTTGGCCCCGGTCTTCTCGATGGCGTCGTCCGGGCGGCGCAGCCAGCGTTCATCCTTGCTGGTGTCGTCCACCAGGACGGCTTTGCGGTTGCGGATCACCCATCCGGCCAGACCGCGGTCGACCGTATCCCGGATCTGCTGGGTGGTATGCTCGTGGAATTGTTTGCCGTACACGATGGTCGCGTCAACGGGGTTCCCATGGTCGTCGAGCACGACGATGCTCCCGCGTTCACCTCCGACGTTGATGATGGTCTCGTATACGACACGTTGCAACACAGTGCGCAGGTCGAGCGCCGTGGCAACTTCGCGACTGACATGGTAAAGCAGTTCAATAATCGCACGTGATTGGTCAATAGCCATGGCATTCCTCTACTGGTGGTCGAAACTGCTGCTCACGTTGGACATGGCGACTCTCCGAGAATTGGGGAGGCTTGGTTTTCGAGAATCGTTGATTAGAGTATAGCACAATCGGAAAACGCAGACGAATTGTCTCTGTTTTGGGCCTCCCGTCACAAAAAAACTCCCCCGGCGTGCCGAGGGAGTGATCTTTCAAGCTTTGGCCAGCAATTCTTCGAAGACTTTCCTGGACTTTTCGTCTATTACAGCGTGTTGGCTGCCGCCGTGACTGTCCATCGTGACCACCACCGGGAATTCCTTGACCTCGATTACCCACATCGCTTCGGGGACGCCGAAATCGAGTTTGTAAACGCCCAGCACCTTTTGGACGGACTGGGCGATGTAGGAGGCCGCGCCGCCGATGGCGTGGAAGTAAACGAACGGGACCTCCTGGCAGCCTGCCAGGGTTTTGGGACCCATCCCGCCTTTGCCGATCACGCCCCGGGCGTTGAAGTGCTTCATCACGTCGGCCTGGTACGGCTCCTCGCGGATGGAGGTGGTCGGCCCGGCTGCGACGAATTTGTACTCTTTAGTGTCCAGCCCGGCCACGACCGGCCCGCAGTGGTAGATCACACCGTGGTCCAGCAGGGGCTTGATTGCCGCGTAGACTTCCAGGTCGTCGCCCTGCGGCTGGCGCGTCTGCTTGATGAAGGTGTCAATCATCCACTTATGGACGGCATCCCGCCCGGTCATCATCACGCCGGTCAGGGTCACCGGCTCGCCGACCTTCAGGCTGCGGATAGTTTCATCGCTAATGGGTATCGTTATTTCACGCATGGTTCCTCCATTTTGACGGTGGACGATAGGCCGCGGCCCGAGAAACGGTCTTCGGTCTATCGTCTACGGTCTTTTCCTAATCGTAAATCACTTCCTCGCCGCTGACCGTCATCTTGCGGCGGCGGTAGGCCCAGCACATGTACGAGACCGAAACGAAGTACGAGGCGGGCAGGCGGTGCAGGCCGGTAATCTTAGTATCCAGCACGGTGGTCTCGCCGCCGAAGCCCATCGGGCCGATGCCCATTTGGTTGGCCTCATCGGTCAGACGTTCTTCGAGTTCGGCCAATTGGGGGTCTTCGTTACGCGTGCCCATCTTGCTGAACAGGACTTCCTTCGAGGCGTAATAGGACGAGCCGCGGTCGCCGCCGATGGCCACGCCCAAAATCCCCGGCGCGCAGCCCTGGCCCTGGGCCTTCTGGACCGCGTCCAGCACTACCTTGCGGACGCCTTTCAGATCGCGGCCGGCGCCGAGCTGGGAATTGGGCAGCGAATACTGTATCCCAACGTTCTCGCAGCCGCCGCCTTTGAGCATCAACTCGATGGTCAGGGGCTGGTCGGCGTCCACTTCATCGAAATGGATGTAAGGGAATTCGTCGCCGCCCAGGTTGTTGCCGCTGTTCTTGTCGTAAATGGCGTCCACCGCGTTTGGGCGCATGTACGAGCGTCTGGTGGCCTCGGCCATCGCCTCCCGGATCTGCTTCTTGAGCGCGCGGGTGCTCATCCCTTCGGGATAATGGACGTAGAAGATCGGCGTCCCGGTATCCTGGCAGAGTGGGGTCGAATTCTTGCGGGAGAGTTCGATATTCTTGACGATCGTCTCCAGCGCGCCACGCGCCGCCGAGCCGGGGGCTTCCTTCTCGACCGCGGCCCGCAGGCGGGTTTCGACGTCGTTGGGCAAATCCGTCGAAGTGCGGCGGATCAGTTCGAGGATTTCTTGGGTCAAATTTCGCATGGGAACCTCCAAAAAGTCTGGCTCAATCATACTCCAATTTTCTCACAAAATTCGGGTTGACGGCTCACCCATCCTTGAGTAAAATGTCACCCATCATGAAACTGGCCTGCGCCCTCCACCATCATCATCTCCCGAACCCCCTGCCTGACCGTTGGTAGGGGCGAGTCTTGCATTCGCCCTTACACGCTCCCCAAGCGTACCCCAAGCCCTCGGTCAGCGACCGGGGGCTTTTGTTTAATACCCCCTCCAGCTCCCCTATTTTCCGCGAAGTTCAGCGAAAAATGGGGGAGAGCAAGAGGGGGGCTGAAAGGTATTTATGTCTCGCCATCTCCGCCTCTCCATCCCCTCCAAAGGCCGTCTCGCCGAAGACAGCCTCAATTTCCTGGCCGCCTGCGGCTTGGAGGTCTACAAGCCCAACCCGCGCCAGTACGAGGCCAGCATCCCCTCCGTGCCGGGGTTGACCGTCCTGTTCCAGCGCCCGACCGATATTGTGATCTCCGTCCGCAACGGGAGCGTGGATTTTGGGATCACAGGCTTGGATGTGCTGACCGAATTCCACGGACCGAACGGCGATATCCTGACGATCCACCCCGGACTGGGGTTTGGCTCCTGCACCCTCGACGTCATCGTCCCCGAAGCCTGGACCGACGTCAGCCGGATGGACGACCTCAAACGGAAGCAGGCCGAACTCGGCCGTCCGCTGCGGGTGGCGACCAAATTCCCCAACGCGGCAAAGCCCTTTTTCGCCGGTCACGGTTTAGCGGAATCCGTCTTCATCGCCGCCGAAGGGACGCTCGAAATCGCCCCGACCATCGGCTACGCCGACCTGATCACCGACCTGGTCTCGACCGGCACGACCCTGCGCGACAACCACCTCAAACGCCTCCAAGATGGGCAGATTTTATCTTCGCAGGCCTGCCTGATTGCCAACCGGGCCGCCCTCAAAGCGAATCCGGAGGCCCTCGCCATCGCCCGGGTATTGCTCGAATTCATCGTCGCCCACCTGCGGGCCAGCAAGGCCGTCTCGGTCTTCGCCAACGTGCGCGGCGACTCGCCCGAGACCATTGCCCGGCTGATGTTCAGCCAGCGGGTCATCGGCGGCTTGCAGGGGCCGACCCTCTCGCCGGTCATCACCCGCCAGGGCGAACAATGGTACGCCGCCCATCTCATCGTCCGCAAAGACCAGCTCGCCCAGGCTATCGCCGAACTGCGCGCCATCGGCGGCAGCGGCGTGGTCGTCGCCCCGGTGACTTACATTTTCGAAGAAGAACCCGCGGAATACCGCGCCATGCTGGAGGCGTTGCGGTAATTGGCAATTACCAGTTACCGGCCCCAAAAAGAAGGAACCTATTATGTTGAAAATCTTGGATGCAAGCACCGCCCGTCAAACTATCCTCCGCCGCATCCCCCCCGACGAAACTGTAGTCCCGCCGGCTCTTTTAGACCGGATCGAGATGACCTTCGGCGAGCGGATCAGCGCCGAGGAAGCCGTGCGCCGGATTCTGGCGGATGTCCGCGCCCGGGGCGATGCGGGACTTCGGGCCTGGTCGGCCAAACTGGACGGATTCCCCGCCGACGCGCCGATCCGCGTCCCTGCCGACGCGCTGACCGCCGCCCTCGCGTCCCTCGACCCCGAAACCCGCGCCGCCCTCCAACTGGCCGCCGAGCGCATTCGCGAGTTCCACCGCCGCCAGCCGCTGACCTCCTGGCTGACCAACGATCTGGGCGGCACGCTCGGACAACTCATCCGCCCCAATCGCCGGGTCGGGCTGTATATCCCCGGCGGCACCGCCCCGCTGCCCTCCTCGGTGCTGATGTCCGCCATCCCGGCCCAGGTCGCCGGCGTGAAGGAAATCGTCGTCGTCACGCCGCCACAGAAAATTCCAAATTCAGAATTCAAAATTCAGAATTTGGTCTCCCCCGTCATCCTCGCCGCCTGCGCCCTCTGCAACGTCACCGAAGTCTATGCCCTCGGCGGCGCGCAGGCTATCGCCGCCCTGGCCTATGGCACAGAATCCATTCCACCCGTTGACAAAATCTTCGGCCCCGGCAACCTGTTCGTGACCCTCGCCAAGCGCCAGGTCTTCGGCGCGGTCGGCATCGAGGGGCTGGCGGGACCCACCGAAACGGTGGTCATCGCCGATGAAACGGCCAAACCGGCCTGGGTCGCCGCCGACTTGCTCGCCCAGGCCGAGCACGACGTCCTCGCCAGTGCCATCCTGCTGACCCCCTCCCGGAAAATCGCTGAAGCCGTCCAGGTCGAAGTCGGGCGCCAAATGGAGTCCCTGCCGCGGGCCGACATTCTGGCCCAATCCCTGCCTGGCCAGAGCGGAATCGTCCTCACCCGCGACCTCGACGAAGCTGCTGAACTGAGCAACGGATACGCCCCGGAACATCTGTGCCTGGCCGTTGCCGACCCCTGGGCCTTGAGCGAGAAGATCAGCAACGCCGGCGGCATTTTCATGGGTGAGCACTCCTTCGAGGTCCTGGGTGATTACGTCGCCGGGCCGAGTCACGTCATGCCGACCGGCGGCAGCGCCCGCTTCGCCTCCCCGCTCAACGTCTGGGACTTTGTCCACCTCGTCAGCCTGATCGCCCTCAACCCCGCCACCACCGCCGAGATCGCCCCGCTCGCCGCCCGCATCGCTCGCGCCGAGGGGCTGGAAGCGCACGCAAGATCGGCGGATTGTAGAGTAAATGGTAAATAGTCATTGGTAATTCCTGAGTCACCGACTACCAATCGCCAATTACGAATTACCAATGACAGCTATGAACCTTCCTCCTCACATCCAAAACCTGCCGGCGTACATTCCCGGCGAAACACTGCCGGCCCTGGCCGCCCGCCTGGGCCTTCCACCCGAATCCATCATCAAACTCGACGCCAACGAGAACCCCTTCGGCACGCCGCCTGCCGTCCGCCGCGCCCTGGCAGCCCTCGACAACCCCCACCTGTATCCAGACCCCGAATACCGCGAGCTGCGGGAGGCCCTGGCGGGATACACCGGCGTCCCAGCCGAGTGGCTCATCCCCGGCAACGGCTCCGACGAACTGCTTTCGCTGATCACCCAGGTCATGCTCCAGCCCGGCGACAGTGTCATCGTCTGCCCGCCCACCTTCAGCATGTATGCGTTCTATGCCCGCCTGAAAAATTGCCATGTGATCGAAGTGCCTCGCAAGGATGATTTTTCCCTGGATGTGGAGGGGATCGTTTCTGCCGCCCGGGCCAGCTCCGCTAAAATGATTTTTATAGACGCCCCCGGCAATCCCACCGGACTCGGACTACCCGCAGGCTGTTTCGACGCACTATCAGCGTTACCTGCCCTGATCGTTCTCGACGAGGCCTACATCGAATTTTCTGATAGCCGCTCACATATCACAGATGTGCCAGGGCAGGAAAACCTGGCCGTGATCCGCACATTCAGCAAATGGGCCGGGCTGGCCGGATTCCGCATCGGGTACGGCGCTTTTCCCAAATGGCTGGGCAGTGCGCTATGGACAGCCAAATCACCCTACAATGTGACCGTTCCGGCGGCGACGGCGGCCGTGGCCGCCCTGTCGGAGGTGGATTTCCTCCTCGAAACGGTGGCAGCCCTGCGGGTCCAGCGCGAGCGCCTGGCAGACGAATTGTCCCATTTCACCGGGCTGGCTGTCTTCCCCTCCGAGACCAATTTCCTGCTCGTGCGCGTCACCCCGGAGTTTGGCCTTTCGGCTGTGGAATTGTACGAGGGCCTGAAAGAACGGGGCATTCTCGTTCGCCTGTTCGCCGGCCTGGAAGCCATCCGCATCACTGTGGGCAAGCCGGAGCACACCGACGCGTTGCTAAAGGCGATTGGCATGGTAAGCAGTAAATGGTAATGACCAATCCCCAATTACGGAAAGGAATTTTATGCGGACCGCCAAAATCTCCCGCCAAACGAATGAAACCCAAATCACGATTGAATTGAACTTGGATGGCTCCGGCCAGCACGACGTTGTCACCGGCATCGGCTTCCTCGACCACATGCTGACCCATCTCGCCGTCCACGGCTTATTCGACTTGACCGTCAAGGCCAGCGGCGATCTGCACATAGACGTCCACCACACCGTCGAGGACGTGGCCCTGGCCCTCGGTTCCGCCTTCGACCAGGCCCTCGGCGACCGCAAGGGCATCGTCCGCATGGCGAGTTGTTACGTCCCGATGGACGAAACCCTGGCCTTCGTCGCCCTCGATTTATCGGGACGACCCTACGCCGTGATCGAGACCGAATGGGGCAGCGCCCCGGTCGGGGGAATCCCCACCAGCCTGTTCCCGCACTTCTTCGAGAGTTTCGCCGTCACGGCGAGATGCAACCTGCACGCCCGCCTCCTCTACGGCCGCGACGACCATCACAAAGCCGAGGCGCTGTTCAAGGCGCTGGCGAGAGCGCTGGATGCCGCAACAATGATGGATAGCAGGCGGCAAACTGTGCCAAGCACGAAGGGAACTTTGACCAAATAAAAGCAGGACGCGGATTACACGGATTTGACATTTTTTAAAATTTGACTCCGCTGCAAAAACCTTTTCTAACCACTAAGGACACGAAGGTCACGAA
>DYLB01000059.1 GCA_020722305.1 Anaerolinea thermophila
TGTTGATCTGGTCGCCCATGTGGACCGGGACGCGGATGGTGCGGCCCTGGTCGGCGATGGCCCGCGTCACGGCCTGGCGGATCCACCACGTGGCGTACGTGGAGAACTTATGCCCGCGCCGGTAGTCGAACTTCTTGGTAGCGCGGATCAGACCGATGTTGCCCTCCTGAATCAGGTCCAGGAAGGGCACGCCGCGTCCCATGTACTTTTTGGCGACCGAGATCACCAGCCGAGAATTGGCCGTGATCAGGTGTTCGCGGGCGGCCCAGCCGTCCTCGATCAGGCGGCGCAGTTCCATGCGCCGGCGCGGGCTGACGTTGCCCTTGGCGAGTTCTTCGCGGGCCATGCGCCCGCGCTCGATTCGCTGGGCCAATTCCACCTCTTCTGCGGCGGTAAGCAGTGGCACCCGGCTGACTTCCTTGAGATACAGGCCGATGGTGTCGTCGGTGTCAATGTTGGCCAGGTAATCGTCAAGCCTCAGTTCGTTCTCGATTTCTGTGTCGCGCTCCTCTTCAACGGTCGCAAGCTCGTCTTCCGGCGGTTCGATCGTGCTGACGTCTTCCACGAAGGGAATCCCCGCGCTCAACAGCGCCGCGAAAGCCTCCTCGAGCTGCTCCACGTCTTGCTCGGCTTCAGGGAAGAAGTGAAGAATATCGTCAATAGTGATGTAGCTTTTTTGGCGGCCCAGTTCGATCAGCCGCGCGATCGGCGAAAAACCATCTTCCTCCGCCATGAGAATGTTTTCCATATCCATAAATTGGCACTTCCTAAGTTAAAAATGGTCAAAATCAGAATACTCTTTTTCAGGCCCAAAAGCAAGCCCTTGCAGACCCGAAAAGGATTTTGTTAGGATTCGTTTATTTTTGCTCCTGGGGACGTCTTTCGGGATGGGGTAACCCCGAAAGGCGTTCCCGGTGCGCTCTGGACCTGCGGCCGGCTGCCGTTTCGACAGGTTCTCCTAGCCCCGGCGTTTGCGCCTCACCCACGTTGCGGCCCCCGCGGCGATCACCAGTAACGGGACCAGGCAAACCGATCCGAGCACGATCGCCAGGGTCTGGCCCTGGGAGGGCAGGTTATAGACCCGCTCGACCCGGTTCTTGGGCGTCAGGGCGATCAAATCTTCCTGCTGGGCGGCCCAGTCTATCGTGTTAATTAATAGACTACCGTTCCCGTAGGTATCATACATGCCGTCCTGGGCGAATTCCGAGTCGCCGAAAACGACCAGGCGGGCATTGTTTTCGTAATTTTCGGCCACGGCCGCCAGCGCCATCGGCCCAATCAGGTCGGAACCCTCGTTGAACTCGGTCAGGCCCTCGCCGTCGAGTTTGGCCAGGTCATATTCGCCCCACGAATTCTCGCTGGTGCGGATCAGTTCGATTTGTTCGATGTTTTCGCTGACCTGGGTCAACTTGACGCTGCGGGCGGTCGGGAAAACAGCCACCACACCGCGCAGCTTGTCCGTGATGGGGTGGGCGGCATATTCGCTCGCCACTGCAACCAGTGGCTGGTTGGTGGCCGTATCCACCACCACGTCGTTTTGGAATGTGACGCCCCAGTCGGTTTCGAGATACTGGCTCAAGGGATCGGGCGAGTTGCCGAATTCCGTCAGCGGCAGGGGTTCCATCTCGACGATCAGCGAACCGCCCGCGTCCAGGTAAGCCTTCAGCAGGTCCACTTCGTCCTGCGAGACGGGCTGGAGCGGCCCGGCGATGACGATGGCCAGCGCATCTGCCGGGATGGAGGGCGAGGCGATCAGGTTGAGCGGCTTGACAGTGTAATTCTTGCCCTCCAGCGCGCTTTTGACGCGGGATAACGAGAACTCGTCGTAACCGTCCAGGCTGGATTCGCCGTGCCCGCTCAGGAAGTAGATGACGCGTTCGGCCGGGTAGAGCAAGCGGATCAGGGCCGCGTCGAATTCGTCTTCGGTGGAAAAGGCAGCCTGTTCGGTGCTGTTGCCCATCTGGAAAACGACGCTGCCGTCGGTTGCGCCGTATTGTTCGGCGGTAAGCGGGTCCAGTTGCGGGTCTATGACTTGGTAGGTGAACATCCCGTTGCTGTTCTGGCTGAACCGGTCGAGCAGGGCGCGGTCTTCGGTGGACAGGCTGCCGGTCGAGAAGAAGGCCAGGGCATTGACTTTTTGTGTCAGCGATCCCAGCAACTCGATGGTCTCAGGTGCGAGAGTGTTTTCCCTGGTCTCGGTCAGGTCCCAGCTTTGGGGGTTTTGGTAAGTGAACCAGTTGGCGAGGAGCAGGATCAGGGCGAAGGCAATGATCGAGAGGACGGCGTTGCTGCCGTAATGGGCCTGGCGTCCGGTCAGGAAGAGACGCACCCGCTCCGGGTCGAGGATGGCGAAGACGGCTGCCAGCAGCACGGTGATCCCCAGGCTGAGTTGCAGCCAGCGGGTGATGTTGTCCTGGCCGGGGTTATAGACACCGAGCAGCGCGGCAATTTTGACCAGCGCCAGGATGATGGAGGCGGCCAGTCCCACCCCGGAAAGGATCAAGATGATTTGGGCGATGCGTTGTTTGTTCTTCATTATCGCCATCTCCGAATTTCGACCGCAATCGTCCCGGTGAACAATCCCAGGGCAGTCAGGCTCAAGTAGTAGACAATATCGGCCAGGGTGATCACCCCCCGGATCATCGTTTCATAGAAATGGCTGGCCATATCGAGGTAACGGAACACTTCGCCGCCGTTGGGCAGCAGCGAGGCCGGGACGCCGATCAGCCACCACATGACGACAAATATCACTAATGAGACGAAGAAGGCGGCCACCTGGTTACTGAACATGGCCGAGATCCCCACCCCCAATCCGAGCATGGAGGCGGCCACCAGCAGGACGCCCAGGTAACCGGCGAAGAGTATGCCCTTGTCAATGCCGGGATCAATCAAAAAATTGAGTATCAGCGGGAAGATCAAGGAAGCACCGGCCAGTGAAGCGATGAACAGGAAGGCTCCCAGCCACTTGCCCAGCACCAGTTCCCAGTCACGCAGGGGGGCGGTGAGCAGCAGTTCCATGGTCCCCATGCGCTGTTCGTCGGCCAGCAGGCGCATGGTCAGGGCTGGGGAGGCCAGCAGCAATAGGAAGGCCATCGGCCCGGTGACGCTGGAGGCGTCTGGGGCGCTGGGGTAGTACAGGGCCGACTGGTTGGCATTCAGGATGGTCAGGGCAAAGATGATCCCCACTGTCGCCAGGAACATGAAGGCGACGACATAGGCGATGGGGCTGATGAAGTAGTGTTTGTATTCACGCGAAGCGATGGTCCAGATATTGCGCATGGCCTACTCCTTAGATTTCCCGTTGGCAGAATTGTCGCGCGTCAATTGCAGGAAGATGTCTTCCAGGCTCATCCCGACCTGACGCAGTTCGAGCAGGTCGAAACCACCCGAGACGACCGCCCGGGCAATCTCAGGACGCATCTCTTCTTTGGTCGCCAGCTGGAGTTCGATCTCTCCCAACGCCGCGCCGGGTTTGGCGCTCTGGATGCCATCGAGTTTGCCGAGTTTTTCGAGCAGCGGGGCGGTATCCCCCTTAATGCGCAGCAACAGGCGTGCCGCGCCTTCGAGTCCCAATTGCAGGTTGCCTGGCGTGTCTTCGGCGACGATTTCGCCTTTGTTGATGATCAGCACCCGGTCGCAAATCTGCTGGGCCTCCGAAAGGATGTGGGTCGAAAGCAGGACGGTCCGCTCACGCCCGACGTCGCGGATCAGATTGCGGACCTCGACGACCTGCCCCGGGTCCAGGCCGATGGTCGGCTCGTCGAGGATCAGGACCTCGGGCCTGTGGAGCAGGGCCTGGGCCAGTCCCACCCGCTGGCGCATCCCCTTCGACAGCTTGCCGATGTATCCTTCGGCCCGGTCTAGCAGCCCGACGAGTTCGAGGGTTTCGTCCACCCGGTCGTCGGGGTCGGGCAGATGGCGCAGGTTTGCCATGAATTTCAGGTAATCGAAGACGGTCATGTCGGTGTACAGGGGGACGGTTTCCGGCAGGTAGCCGACCCTGCGCCGCACTTCGAGCGACTCATCCATGACGTCGTAGCCGGCGACGGTCGCCGTCCCGCTGGTGGCGGGCATGTAGCCGGTCAGGATGCGCATGGTGGTCGTTTTCCCGGCCCCATTCGGCCCCAGGAATCCCAACACCTCGCCCTGCTGCGCTTCGAAAGTGAGTGCGTTGATGGCCCGGCGCGAGCCGTAATCCTTTGTCAGGCCCTCGACTCGTATCATTTTCACTCCTTATGTGACGGTTAATCCAAACAAAAAGCACAGCAGCCAAGCGGCGCGGTGCTAAAAACTCCAACCGGATAACACTATACAATAAATCGAAGGGCAAAGTCAAGCGGCTTGTGAAATTCTAATCAAACATTAAGCGATTTTTTGTGCAACTTGACACATTGCCCCTCCGCTTGTAGAATTGCGCTTAGTTTTTAGGCCAAGCGGCCTAAAAATATTATTTTTCGGGAGGATGCCCATACATGTACGCCATGCACGGATTGACAACTTTCGAAGCAGCCGCCATTTGGGCCGTTTTTGGCATTGCCATCATCGGTCTTGCTTATGCGGTCTTCTTGCGCAGCCAGATCATGCGCGAGGATAAAGGCACTGAAAAAATGCAAGAGGTTTGGGGTGCCATCCGCGACGGCGCAGACGCCTATCTCAAGCGGCAATTGAAATCCATTCTGCCCCTGATAGCGATCCTGACCGTCGCTTTGTTCTTCTCCGTTTATATCGTTTCTCCGACCCCCGAAGCTCTCGAACGTTTCGCCGGGATGGATGAAGCCCAGGTGCGCCTGATCATCGGCCTGGCGCGGGCTATTGCCTTCGTGATGGGGTCCGGCTTCTCGCTGACCGTCGGTCAGATCGGCATGCGCATGGCGGTGCAGGGCAACATCCGTGTCGCGTCTGCTTCGCGCCGGTCGTTCGGCGATGCACTGCGGATCGCCTACCGGGCCGGGACGATTACCGGCATGTTGACCGACGGCCTCGGCCTGCTCGGCGGGACCCTGATCTTCATCGCCCTCGGCATCGCCGCCCCGGACGCCCTGCTGGGCTTCGGTTTCGGCGGCACGCTGCTGGCCCTGTTCATGCGCGTCGGCGGCGGCATCTTCACCAAAGCCGCGGACGTGGGCGCAGACCTGGTCGGCAAAGTCGAGGCCGGTATCCCGGAAGACGATCCCCGCAATCCGGCCGTGATCGCGGACCTGGTCGGCGATAACGTCGGTGACTGCGCCGGTATGGCCGCGGACATCTTCGAATCCTACGAAGTGACCATCGTCTCCGGCCTGATCCTGGGCCTGGCACTCTACCATGCGACCGGCCGCCTGGAGTGGATTATCTACCCGCTGATCGTGCGCGGCATCGGCGTGCTTTCGTCCATCATCGGCACCTACGCGGTGAAAGGCGGGACGGGCAAGAGCGGCAACGCCATGGCCGCCATTTTCCGGGGTTTCCTTTCGTCTGCCGCGATCTCGGCCGCCCTGTTCTTCGGCGCGGGCTTCATCTACTTGAACGACCCTGCCATGGCCGAGTGGGGCGGCTGGTGGCGGGTCCCGACGGTCGTGGCGGTCGGCGTCCTGCTGGCGATCCTGATTGACCGCCTGACCGAACATTTCACCGGCACGCACGGCAAGCCGGTCAAGGATATCAAGAAAGCCGCCAACACCGGCCCAGCAACCCTGATCTTGCAGGGTATCGCGACCGGCTTCGAATCGTCGGTCTGGGCGGTGATTGTGATCGCTTTGACCATCGTCGCCTCCATTTTTATCATGGGTACGGTTCCCGGACTTAGCCCGACCGAGAAGGTCAATTTCGTGCTTTACGGCGTGGCGATGACCGGCATCGGCATGTTGACCTTGACCGGCAACAACGTAGCGATGGACTCCTTTGGCCCAATTTCGGACAATGCCAACGGCATCGGCGAAATGTCCTGGTCTGGCATGGACGATAAAGAGACCAAAGACGCCCAGCAGATCATGGCCGACCTGGACGCCGTCGGTAACACGACCAAGGCCATCACCAAAGGTGTGGCAATTGGCTCGGCGGTGATTGCGGCGGTTTCCCTGTTTGGTTCGTTCATCGTGGACGTGGGCCGGGTTGACCCGACCGCCCTCGCCAACGGTATCCGGGTTGACATCCCGCAGGTGTTCGTCGGCATGTTGATCGGCGGCGCGCTGCCGTGGCTGTTCTCCTCGTTCGCCATCCAGGCCGTCAGCCGGGCCGCAGCCCTGATCGTGGAAGAAGCCCGCCGCCAGTTCAAGGCGGGCGTGCTCGAAGGCAAGATCAAACCCGATTACGCCAAGGCGGTATCCATTTCCACCACTGCGGCCCAAAAAGAACTGGTTGGCCTGGCGCTGCTCGGTATCGTCACCCCGATCGCGGTCGGTCTGATGCTCCAGGTCGAGGCCCTAGGCGGTTTCCTGGCTGGGATCATCGTCTCCGGTCAGTTGCTGGCGGTCTTCCTCAACAACTCCGGCGGCGCCTGGGACAATGCCAAGAAGCTCATCGAAGACGAGCCGAAAGACCCGGCCCACAACACCGGCAAGGGTTCCGAACGCCACAAAGCCAGCGTCGTCGGCGATACGGTCGGCGATCCCTTCAAGGATACGGCCGGCCCGGCCCTCAACCCAATGATCAAGGTGGTCAACCTGGTGGCATTGCTGGTGGCCCCCATCGTCGTCACTTACAAAAACATGGGCTTCGGCGGCTGGCTGGTCGTGCTCGCCCTGCTCGGCGTCTTGGGCTGGGCAGTGGTCCGCTCCAAGGCCGATGCGCCTGCCATCAAATAATCCCTGTTCCAGAGTGAAACGAAAACCCGGAGGTTCAGCAAACCTCCGGGTTTTTTTATTCGATGGCGGCCTACGGGCAGGTGATCGTAAACGTCGAACTGCTGGCCTTGAAATCCGCGGTATAGACCTCGATGGCGTAACTGGCGCTCTCCCCGGAAACCAGGGCAATGGTTTCGGAATATTCGGTCGAATTGGCTGGCAGGTCGGCTACCGCCACGTTGTCGCGGATCACGCGGTAGCCGGTTTCGCCGCCGGAAGTATCTTTCCACTGGATCGTCACGTCCGTCTGCCCGGTGACGGCGTTGCAGAAGAAGTCCCATTTCTGGATGATCGGGGCCTGGGGCGGGATTCCCGTCGAAGTGGGCGGGGGCGTGACCGAGGCCACCGTCCAGAAACTGCCGACCGGCGTAGCAAACTCGGCGTATAGCCAACATTCGCCGTAATCTGTTCTCACCAACCAATATTGCGGCGGGAAAGCGCCCAGGATTTCGACCTGCTCGCCGGGACTGACGACGACCACCAACTGATAATTGACCCCGGGCCCGCTCCGGCAGTTGGTCCGCTCCGAGACGCCGACCATCGGCACCGAGAACGTAGGCGTGATCGTGGCTTCTGGCGGCGTGCCGGTAGCGGACGGGGTGACGCTGGCCTGGGGCGGGGGCGAGCTGCGCGGGAGGGGCGTGGGCGTCTCGGCCAGAAGCGTCATCGCCGCGGACGTGGCCGCCGGGCCGCCGGTGTCGGGGGCGGAATTCCGCGGCAGGTTGCAGGCCGCCTGGACCAAAACGATGAGAGCAAAGAACACGAAGAATTTACGCAATCGCATCGGATCACCTCGGGCATCGTCTGAATTCGGGAACCTGCCCTGATTGTACCCGCTCATCCGGTTTGGCGGCAAAAGAAGGCCCCTGCACTCCGGCAGCGGCTATCTTGCCGGCGCCGCGGCGGCCCGCGTCAGCCGGGGACGGGCCTCGCCGGCGACCGGGGCAGGCAGCGGGTCCGAGGCGAATTCGCCGATGCCCAGCATGATGGCCGGGTCGGCAATGCGGATGATCGTCCCGCTGACCGGCGCGGCCTCCACCGTCACGTTGGTCGAGGCCCTACGGGCAGGTTTCCCTGTACGCATCCAGGCTGCGGTTCTTCAGGATGGCGCTGAACTTCAACGCGGCGGCCTGGGGGCAGAAATCGTCGAGGGTGATGCCGGTGTCGGTGTACTCGATGGCGAAGACCGGCTTACCGGCGTTGACGAACGGCGACATCATCCCACACCAGCCCTGGCCGAAGCAGCTTTCGGTCAGCGCCCAATTGAAATAGGCCAGCAAACCGCTCACTTGATCGGGGTCGTTCTTCAGGCCGATCGCCAGGCCGCGGGCGTGGGCCTCCTTCGCCAGCCAGCGGTTGAACTTCAACTGGTCCTGGGCGGTCAGCGGGAAGCCGGTGTTGTTGGTGTAGCCGTCCAGGTTGTCCGGGTCAACCCCGTCGAAGCCCTTCTCGGCGCACAGGTCCAGGCGGGCGCGCAGGATCGGGGCCAGCAGGTCAATCCGGCGGATGTCGAGCCATTTCTCGCCGGGCCAGCCGGCGTAGTCGTTGCCTAGCACGATGTCCGGGAACTGGTCCGCGTCCGGGCGCCAGTTTTCCCAGCTCCCGGCGCTGATGTAGCAGATCACCTTTTTGCCTTGACTGTGGAGATTGGCAACCGTGGCCGCGCCGGTATCGAACAGGTCCAGGTCGAAGATGGCGGCCTCCACCCCCGTTTCGATCGGACCCGTGAACTGGATCTGCCACGAGGCGCCGACCGGCGGCTGCCAGGATTGCTGCGCCGAGGCCGCCCCGGAGTTGACGTTTTGCATCAGCGACGAGGTATCCACCGCCTCGAAGTTCGAGCCTTTGAGCGCGTCCAGCAGGTGGAGCATGTCGTTGTCCCAGCGCGGGTCGGGCGCGCCGGAGACGTACCAGGGCGAGCCGTTATCGGCCAGGATGATGCCGTATTTCTTCATCGCCCGCAGGATGACCTGCATCTTCGGCGGGAATCCCGAAATATCGAAGGAGGCCTTCAAGCGGAAGCGCGCCCCCATGGGCGGCAGGTTGGGGTCTATGCTGTTGGAGGCAAAGTGGCGTGCCGGCCAGAGGTAGGCTTTTTGCGTATTCGGTGCGGTAAAACGGATGGCGTGCTCGATCTCCCCGGCCAGCACTTCCTCGTAGCGCACCAGCCCCGGCAGGATCGGCAGCCCGGCCGCGTCAGCCGAGGTCCAACCAGCAGGGCGCAGGGCGTTCGAGTACAGGTCCCAGATCGCCCCGGAGCCGGCCCGCCACGTCCCGGCCACTTTCCGGGCGTCGTAAAGCTCGTAGAGTTTGCAGTTGTCCTTGTCCACGATCAGGAGGTGGTGGTCGCTGCCGTATTCGATTTTGGGCGAAGCCGGGATGGGGTACGGCCCCGGGTCGGATTCGTCGGCGTAATCGAAGGTGACGTTGACCTTGGCCTGCGTGCCGGAAACGACGTTGTACGGGATGCCGATCGGCCCGCCGTCCCAGGTGCCAGACCCAAAGTCCATGTGGAAGCCGGTGGCCGCGCCGATGCTGCTGACCCAGGCGCTCGACCGGGCATGGACGGGCAGGGTATCCACCGGCGTGTTCCAGATGTTGTTGAGCGGGTAGACCGGGCAGCCCGCAATCGTCGGGCCGGTGCCGACCGGCGGCGGGTTCGTGTCATACCCGACCCGGATGATTTCGAAGTCTATTTTGGCGTTGCCGCTGGCGTTGTTCGATTGGAGTTTCAATTTGATTTCTTTGGTATTGGCGTTGATGAAGCGTTTAGGTGTAGCCGCGCTAAACGTCAGCAGGCTCCAGGTGTTGGCAACGGCTTTGGCATTATTGCCGATAACCACCCATTTCGAAGCGTTCCAGTCGTACAAGGCCCAGCTCCAGGTCTGCGATGTTTTTGCCAGGCCCTTGTAGTTGACGGTCAGTTTCAGGCTGGTGACGTTGTTGACCGGAATAGAGGCCGGGAGCTTGAATTTGTGGACGCCGCGATAAATGCTGGCCGGGGTCGTGAAGGCGGCATATTTGGCCGGGTTGTCCTGTGTGCCGCTCTGGTCGCGGACGTACATATTTTTGACCGCCGCGCCGCTGTCGCTGCCCTGATAGGTGGTATAGGATAGAGGCTTCAACCCGCTTGCAGCGGCGGAAACGCTCGATGCGGGAATGAACGATGTCCCCAAAAGGATCGCAACCAAAATCAGACGGGATGCCACTGTCGTTTTCATCGGCCCTCCGCAAAAAAGAATTGGGTGTGTTTCTCGTTGAAACCGTCCCGAAGGGCTTCGGGAAGAAATCCCGGTTATTTGCGCCAACCTTCAGGAAGGTTTTCTTTAAAAGCCGCCCTTATTGTAGAGGGCAACTTCGAGGGATTCAAGCCGTCGCTGGTACTATCGGGTTTCCAAAATCGAAAGGCCGGTCTCCCGATGCAGACCAGGGTGGCGCAGTTCCCCCCGGCCGGTTGGCTGCGGCACCTCTATCGGTCGGCGCGTTCGAGCAGGGATTCCGGTCAGTTGAACTGCCGGAGACCTGACAGGTTTCAGCAGGCTGCCTGGTGACAAATTGCCCTGGAAGACGAAGGAATCCGACGGGAAAGCCCGCACGGACGTAAACGAACCGTGCTGCATCTGCAAAGCCCCTTAAAAGGGGCTGGGAAACCGCAGCCACAAATTCCGGTAGGGCTAAGAATGCTGAAGGCGGAATGCTTGCCCTGAGTTTATCGAAGGGCTGAAGCGCGTCTCGCTTCTCTCATCCTTCTGCGCTTCGACTGGCTCAGCGCAGGCCTTCCGCCTTCCAGAGTCCCGCTTGACAGGAGTTGGGAGGGGCAGAATCAGTTCATGGGAAATAGCGATATATGTCTTTGCGGTTCAGGCAACGAAGAAATATCAAGGTTTTGCCATGAAGTTTGACGCCAATTCTATAATCCCCTATGCGGACGCGATAATAATCGGCGCTCCCCTCCATCTTCTTCACATTTCTGATGGCCGACAGCGATGAGGCGGATTTGGCTTCCATGATCACTGCAGCAATGTTCTTCTTAACCGCCTTTTCCCTGATGCGATTTACATCTTTGAGAAAACTGGCGCGAAACTCGACCTCCACTTTTTAAGCCCCCAAAGCCTTCATGACTTCCTGCTCGCTGACCGTCTTGCTGCTTTCGCCTTCACGCATGGCATTCGCCAAACCGACGTCTTCGAGCAATTCTTCGAACAGGTCATAGAACAGGTCGCGGCGTTCCTGAAATAATTCCAGGAGGGCCTGTTTTATCAAGTCTTTCATGCGTTTGTCTTCAAGAGATAAAGTTGTCATGGGAAGCCTCTTCCAAAATTATAACATTGAACGATCCTGCTCTTCGCAATGGGGGGACAGACGAGTCCGCATCTTGTTTTTTTTCATCCTTCTGCGCTTCGACTGGCTCAGCGCAGGCCTTCCGCCTTCC
>DYLB01000060.1 GCA_020722305.1 Anaerolinea thermophila
TCAGGAACTGGCGGATGGCCGAGTTGAGCATCGGGCCGCGCCAGATGAGCGGCTGTCCCGGCTTGACCAGGAAGCCCATGGACATCATCTTGACCCCGTAGGCCAGGGCCGGGATGAGTTTCTCGTTGGCCGGGTTGGGCATGCGTTCCACGCCCATCATGGTCGGCACGTTAGGGCCGTAGATGTCGGCGTCCATCAGGCCAACGCGGGCGCCGGTCTGGGCCAGGGCAACGGCCAGATTAACGGCGACGGTTGATTTCCCGACCCCGCCCTTGCCGGAGGCCACCGCAATCGCGTTGCGGATCGGGGCCGAGACCAGGCCGCGCATCCGCCCGTCGTTGGGCACGTTCGAGTCGAGTTTGAGATTGACGGTCTTGACGCCCGGCACGGCCATCACGGCCTCGCGGGCTTCTTGCTCGATTCGTCCGCGCAGGGGGCAGGCGGGGGTGGTGAGCATGACAGTAAAATTGACCGTGTCGCCCTGGATTTGCAGGTCGCGGATCATGCCGAGGCTGACCAGGTCTTTGTGCAGTTCAGGTTCCTGGACTTTGCCGAGGGCAGCCAGGATGGAGTCTTGGGTTGGAGATTGAGACATTGAGGGTTTTTCCTATTGAATGAAATACAATCAGGGGGTCATTGTACCCGATTGCATCTCAGGTTTCAACTTGCCTTTGGCCCCAGGGCCTGTCACTTCTCCCCGATTACTTCTCGCCTCGCCGTCTCGAAAAGTGCCACCAGTTCCTCGTCGCTTTCCTTGCGGCGCAGGATGGATTGCCGGGAGCAGCGGGTGCAGCCTTGCAGGGCGCGGTAGGAGCCGGTGTGACAGGCGGCGCAGTTGTTGAGGCGCGCCATCATTAGGACGAAGGCCGTCCGCTCGGGGGATGCAGGGGGCGCGGCGGCGACGCGCCGGACGAGGGAACGCCAGGGTCCATCGCGCAGGCCTTCCAGGTCCAGGATGATGCGGGGCGGGAAGAGCAGTTCGGTATCGGGGTTGGGCATGGGGTTAGGAAAAAGGATAGGGCCGGGGACCCTATCCTTTCTTTCAGGTATCCTTGCGAAGGTTTCACTCAGCCCTGGCAGCTGCGGCGGCAGCCTTGGCAGCGGCTTTGGCGGCCCGGGCCTCTTCTTCGCGCCGGTTATTGAGCGGGCGGATCTCGGCGTAGTAGCTGGCCGGTTTCATCAACTTGTCGAGGTTCAGGATGTTGCGGGAGTACGAGGCAATCTCGTAGTCGTGGTCCATCTTGATGGCGTCGAAGGGACAGTATTCGGCGCACAGGCCACAGTTCATACAGATGTCGGCGTCAATGTAGAACTCGGCCGGCTGGGGGATGGGCTTGCCGGTCTCGGGGTCGTTGGTGCGCACGATCCAGATGCACTGCGGCGGGCAGACTTTGGCGCAGATGCCGCACGAGGTACAACGGATCTCCTTGTTGCCTTCGGCTTCGTCGTAGACCAGGAAGGGGATGTAGCGGAATTCCTCGGGGGTGGGCAGTTTTTCTTCGGGGAACTGGACGGTGAAGGTGCCGCGGGCATCCTTGCTGGAGCGGAAGGCGATCTTTTCGGGCGTGGCCCTTTTGCCCAGCCAGCGGACATCTTCCAGGTAGGAGTCGATGAAGCGTTTTGCGGTGACGCTCAAACCTTTGAGTATGCCTTTTCCATTCATGGTGTTCTCCTTCTACCGGTCGAGTTCGCCGAGCACGATGTCAATGGTGCCGAGGATGGCGACGAAGTCGGCGATCTTGGTGCCTACGCACATCTTTTCGAGGGCGGTCAGGTTGATGAAGGATGGAGCCCGCACGTGGTAGCGCCAGGGATTGGGTTTGCCGTTGGAGATGACGTAGTAGCCAAGTTCGCCTTTGGGGGCTTCGATGCGCCCGTAAGCCTCGCCGGCCGGGACCCGGACCTGGTATTGCGGTTTCCCGGTGATGATCGGTCCCTCGGGCAGCCCGGCGATGGCCTGCCTGAGGATTCGCAGCGATTGGCGCATCTCTTCGAGGCGGACCAGGTAACGGGCGTACATGTCGCCGTCGGCGTGGGTCACTACGTCGAAGTCGAAGCGGTCGTAGATGCCATAAGGCTCGGCCCGGCGGATGTCGTAGGGGACACCGGTGGCGCGCAGGACGGGGCCGGTCATCGAGTAGGCGATGGCGTCTTCGGGGCTGAGTTTGCTGATGCCCTTGAGCCGCGAGACGAGGATCTCGTTCTCGGTCAGCAGGCGATCGAACTCGTCCACTTTGGCAGACAGGCGGTCGAAGACCAGGTCTTTGATCTTGCCGAGGGTGCCTTCGGGCAGGTCACGCGCCAGGCCGCCGAAGCGGAAGTAGTTACACATCATCCGCGAGCCGGCCACGGCTTCGAAGATGTCGAGGATCAGTTCGCGCTCTTCGAAGGCATAGAGGGCCGGGGTGAAGTAGGCGCCCAGGTCGTTGAGCATCATCCCCATCCAGATCATGTGGTTCTGGATGCGGGTGAGTTCGGCCATGATGACCCGGATGTATTCGGCCCGTTCGGGCACGGCCACACCCATCAGCTTCTCGACCGCCAGGGCGTAGCCCCAGTTGTTGCTCATCGAGTTGAAGTAGTCGAGACGGTCGGTGTAGGGCATGTTTTGCAGGAAGGTATTGCGCTCGCCGATCTTCTCGTGGTTACGGTGCAGGTAGCCCATGACCGGTTTGAGGCTGACGACGGTCTCCCCATCCAGGATGACGACGGCGCGGAAGACGCCGTGGGTAGAGGGATGTTGGGGTCCCATGTTGACCAGGATGTGGTCGGTCTTGATCCCATCGGAGGTCTCGGCCGTGTATTTCTTGAGCGAGGTGTAGAGGGCTTCTTCAGGATCGTTGGAGGTCCATTTTTCGGGGTCGAAGCCTTCCTCGAACATCACGTTGTCGCTGAAGGGATTGCGCTCTTCGGCCATTTTGATCCGGCCTTCGGGCCAGCGGGATTTGAAAGGCTTGGCGTCTTCTTCGTAGAAGGCTTCTTTCCAGTCTTTGCGCATGGGATGGCCGGAGAAGCCTTCCCAGGTCAGGATGCGGCGCAGGTCGGGGTGGCCGGTGAACTTGACGCCGTACAGGTCCCAGATTTCGCGTTCCTGGAAGTCGGCGCCGGGCCAGACGGAAACGACCGAGGGGACTTCGATCGGGTCGACGCGTGGCACCTGAACCTTGAAGAAGATGCCGGGGCCGCCGGTGGTCTTGTAGGCCTGGTAGACGACTTCCATCTTGCCGTCGGGCAGGTAGTCCACGCCGGTGACGGAGGAGAGCAGATCGTAGCCCATCTCGTCGCGCAGGAAGGCGGCGACTTCGAGCAATTTTTCTTTGTCAACAATCCAGCCGGTGTAGCCGGGGCGTTTGTCAGCGTTGACCGCGCCGGGGAATCTGGCGGACAGGTCGAGGGCGTCGCCCTGAGCTTGTCGAAGGGATGGGGTCGGGGTTGCCATGTTATGCCTCCGAATTCTCTTCTGCCGGTTTGGGGGCGGCGATTTCTTTGAGTTCGTCTACGCGGCGCAGGTCAATCAGGTCCGGGCCGAGTACAGGGACCGGGACGTAAACGCTGTCGGCCTTGTTCTTCTTGTCGTACCAGCGCACCTGCTTGATGGACTGCTTGTCAATTTTCTCTTGCAGTTTGATCAGTCCGGCGACGAGAGCCTGCGGGGTGGGCGGGCATCCAGGGATGTAAACGTCCACCGGCAGGAATTTGTCTATCCCGGCTACGACGTTGTAACCTTCTTTGAAGGGACCCCCACCCGAGGCGCAGGCGCCCATGGCGACGACGTATTTGGGTTCGGGCATCTGGTTGTACAGGCGCACGATGACGGGCACCATCTTTTTGGTCACAGTGCCGGAGACCAGCAGCAGGTCGCTCTGGCGCGGGCTGGGGCGCATCACTTCCATGCCGAAGCGGGCCATGTCGTAGCGGGCAGCCTGGGCAGAGATCATTTCGATGGCGCAGCAGGCCAGGCCAAACATCATTGGCCAGACCGAGGAGCGCCGGCCCCAGTTATAGATCCGGTCGAGGGTGGTGACGGCCACCTGTCCCTGCAATTCAGGGGGGATCTCGTAACCCGGGGAGTTCAGTTCTTCATTGCTCATGGAGTATCTCCTCTAACCAATCCTGGTAGATTGCTGATAGGATCTCGTCGTTGGCAAGCGACGGGTCATCCTGAAATTCCGGTAGTTCGAGTGTCCAACGGTAAATCTGGCCGAGGGACACGTCTTCGAGGTTCGTTTGCGGGTAAGCTCTTTTGAGCGCCAGTGCGGTGGCGTAGGTGCTCTCCCAGTTCAACTCGGTCATTGGTCATCAATTTACCAGTAATCAAAATGCTATGGGTGTGTTTTATTTCAGTTGAAACCGTCCCGAAGGTTGCTGCAAAAGTGGCATAAATTCTCCGAAAACCTTCGGGACGGTTCTTTTCGAAGCACGCCAAATGCTATGGTTTTCAATCACTTGGGATTATAGTCCGTTGGGAGGAATGCGTCAATCGGGTTTTGCAAAAATATATTTGCGAAAATAAAAAAGTGATTATAATCACTTTATGAGTGTGACAACTGCGCGCCAGCGAGTGCTGGCCTACCTGGAGAAGAACCGTTCCGCCTCGGCGCGGGACGTGGCGCGTGCCCTGCGGATGACCGAGGCGAACGCCCGCCACCACCTGGGAATCCTGGCTGCGGACGGTCGGGTGGAGGCGGTCAGCCGGAAAGCGGGGGGCAGGGGGCGTCCACAGAAGGTTTACCGCTTAGCTGGGAAGCTGGCAGGGGATAACCTGGCGTTGCTGCTGGGGGCTGTGTTGGACGGTTTGCCGGAGGATGAACGGGAGCGGGTGCTGACGCGGATCGGACGGGAGCAGGCCGGAAGTCCAGGAGCGACCGGGCAATCGCTGACGAAGCGGCTATCCGTCGCAGTAGGGCGCTTGAACGGGCTGCACTACCAGTCCCGCTGGGAGGCCGGGGCGGAGGGTCCACGCGTGATTCTGGGGCATTGTCCGTATTCGGCGGTGATTGCGGCGCATCCTGAGCTCTGCCGGATGGATGCGGCGCTGCTGGGGGAACTGCTGGGCGAGGAAGTCCGCCAGACGGCAAAAATCGAACCGGGCGGGGCAATGACTTGTGTTTTTGTGATGTTTTCAGGAAGGATGTTGGAGGGATGATGTTTGGAGGGAATTTCCGACGCGGCAAGAATTCCCACTGCGCCTGAGAGGGAGATGCCCTATTATTCGATTGCGGAATGCTTGCCCTGCCTGTCCACGCCAGGGGAGGCAAAGCCGAAGGGAATTCCGCGCTACGAGAGTTTTACTGGCTGAACTTGAACGAGGCCAGAATGTCTTCCGAATACAGCCCAAGGGGTGTAAATTTGTAAATGTTGCCGCTGTATTCACATACGATGAATTGATTGGGTGCCAACAAGATTTGCTGGGTCAGTTTCGTGCAATTAATGCCGTCAATTTGCACGGTTTCTTTGTCGCCGCTTGGCAAATTGGCATCCAACCAATCGTTCAAAGATAAACCGGCGTCGTTCGCATAGATCTCGATGCTGAATTTCGGTGGTTCCAACTCTGCGAAATCGCTCTTGGCCAGCGACGGTTCGAGCAGACGAAAGCGGCCGATCAGATCAGGTGCAACGTCTGCAAGATTCTGCGGTTCCGTCAATGTGGTGTAAATATCAGGATATCGAAGTGAAAACCCGAAATTCGGGTCAGCGTAAGCAATCCAATTCACGGGAACTTTCTCCTCGGGCAAACCTGTTGTGTTATCGCCGAAGCCAGATTCACTTCCGGCGCTTTCTCCCGGATCTGACCCGACCGGGCCTGCCGGAAAGACTGTACCGGAATTATCAATCGCGCTGCCATCGTCGCTCCCTTGGGCCGAGCCGGACACCAGGGGTTCGCTTTCTGGACCGCCGGGATTGCCTCCACTGCTCAACGCCTCCCAGCCCTTGGGAGGTGCGCATGCCGCAAGTCCGATGCTCAGGATCAATATGCAAACGATAAGCTTGGTTTTCATAGGGACTCCTTTCCAAATTTCCATTGTGGGTAATCGGACGACGCCATCGGGAAGTTTTTTGTTCCGCAGCATTCTACGGAAGATCCATGGAATGAAAAGCCAGCCCTTAGCGGGCTGGCTTGGTCGAGTTTCAGTTTTCTGAGATTAGTAGTTGCGGGCCCAGTCGAAGATGGCTGTCTTGGTGTTGCCGTCGGCATAGGGCGAGGAGAGTTCCTTGGGCCGAGCCGTGGCGCGATGGCTGTTGACACCGTTGACGTAGTTGCCGGACCCGAAGCTCTTGATCCACGGGCCGCCGCTGGTGCCGCCGGTGGCGTCACAGCCGACGGTCACAGGGGCAGGGCCGCCGGCGTAGAACGGGCTGTTGTAGGCATACGCGGAGGTACACAGCACCATGAACTTGCCGGTGAACGGGGCGGCCTGGGGATAACCCAGCAGCCACCAGTCCTGGTTGCGGCTTTGATTCCAGGCGTAGCCCAGGTACCCGACCGTCTGGCCGATGTTTTTGCCGTTCTTGATCTGGGTAATGGCGCCGGCACCCCAGTCGTGATCGAAATCGCCTTTGCTGCCATTCTTGAACCAGTCGGTGAAGGTGCGCAAGACGGGCACCGACCACTGGCCATAAGGAGCCGCGCCGTCGCGGTAAGCCGGGACGAAGACCACGTTGGTGGACCAGCCGGTGGACAGGTTGTTGCCGGCGTGGACGCAGTGTCCGGCAGTGACGATGCCGCGCGGGCCAATCACCGAGGCCGAGCAGACGTAGGATGTTCCATATTGCTTGAAGAACAGCTTGCCCACCGTGCGGAACGGATAGACCGTGTAGGCGGCGATGTTCTGGACATTGAAGCGGGTGAAGGGAGCGGGGTAGGAGAAGGCCAGGGGCGTGACGCTGCCCAGTTCTTCAGCGCCCAACTCGGCTGCATCCGAGAGCAGCCTGCCGCCAGGACGAGCGCCGGGCATGGTGCCGGCGGGGCCATTCGGTCCGGCCAGAGCGTCGACCGAGTAAGCGGCTTCGTCAGCCGCAAGGTCGGTCATCGGATAGGGGATGGCGGCTTTCATTTCGGCGGCAGTCCAGGGGCGGGGAGCGCCGACAGACTTCAGGCCGGAATCGGTCGAGGTGATGGCGAGGTCGTCGCCGCGCCCGGCCTGGGGTTCGCCTGCCAGGGCTGGTTGGCCGGGCAAGCTCAGAGTCGTTGCGACCACTGCGATGAGCAGCAAGGTAACGACAGCTTTGAAGTATTTCGATTGCATTTTTCCTCCGTCAGGTTGGATAGAATATGGAATTAAGAAAGTGGAATGGCAGGTGTAATGATATGCTGGGGTGCGAGGCCCGAAGACAAACAGATAGTTTCTTTTGTTGTATCTTTGCTCAAAACCTCCTTCGGTTCATCCCCGGCAGTGCATTGTTCAAGGCGGGGGAACCTGTGCGATGAAATATTTACCTAAACAGTTACATACCCATTATAAGAAAAAGGCCCAAGTCAATAAAAGGATAATTTCAGTACAATTTCAAAACCCATCCAAAAGTACTGCACTTGCGAAGGCTGGCCCGGATCGAGTGGTTGCTGGTAAAGCTCTATTGAAATTCTTTTTTTTGCGCAAGAAATTTCACCACAAAGTTCACAGAGAAATCTTTTGTGGTCACAAAGAAAACTTTTGTGTTCTCTGTGCCTTTGTGGTAATTTCTTCCGGCTTGTCCGAGTTAGGAGAATCCCTGTTTGGTGACTGTTCCAGGCAGGTACTTCTGGTGGGTGCCAGCCGGCATTTTGGGAGTAGCTTCGGGCCTATAATGGGGTTTTACCTGATAACTTTAGGAGCCAAAGAAAGAGTAAACCATGTCAGAAAATATCGAAATTACCAGCGAAAGCCAAATCTTGCCATTTTATGAACGACCGAACGTGCAAATGGAAACCCTCCCGATCGGGAACGGCATTCCTTTTGGCATCGAGACCGTCACCAACCCAAAGCTTGGGATTGGAGGGGTCTATGCAGCCTGGGGGGAAAGCTACGATAACCGGCAATTGCCCGAACTTGTGAGCATGAGACTCGGCGAACCCCTGCCGGAAGATGAGATCATGAATCTCTCTGAGCTGGGATTCCATTACCGGCATCACATTCCCAGCCTGACCGACGAAGAGCACCTTGAGCTGGAGCTTGAAGTGGGGACGCGCCTCCTGCGGGAAGCTGCCCGCGCCAACGGCTGGAGTCCGTCTGAGGTGCAGGGTGTGCTGATCGGGATGAGCGGACCGGTTTCCCACGATTTCGTAACGCAAATTTGTCAGCGGGCCGGAATATCCGAGGATGCGCTCAAGGTCAGCATCCACAAGGCCTGCGATGGATCCATGGGGGCTTTGCATCTGGCCCTAAATCCCGCCCTTTCACCGTCAGGACAATTGAACATCGCCGAGGAATTGCGCGGCAAGAAGGTCCTGGTCGGCGGGATCGAGGGATTGAGCCGCTTCGTCAGCCGTTCCCGCGATAAAAATGCCCTCCAGTTGTTCGGGAACGGTGCGGGTGTGATCGGCATCGTCCCCGGCGAGACGATGAAATTCCTGGTCGGCAAGAGTGCCGAGAACTTCGACGAGGACGGATTGCTGGAAGTCCGCATGTACTACCCGCATTCCGGGCGGCGCGTTTCGGGCCAATCGTTGGTCGAGGTGTCCCAGGATGCGCCGGCCCACATCCGCGTGGCGGGATTGATGCACGAACCCGAGGACGGGACGCCGATCGTCATGGCCGGGCTGATGGGCATGGTCAAACTGTTCGTGCGCACCGGCGTGCAGGTGGTGGCCGACGTTTACCGGGATTATCAGGCCCTGATGAGCCAGTTGGGATTGGACAAGTCCATTGACATGGGTATCGTCCATCATGCCAATTACAAGATCAACCTGCTCAAAGCCAAGCAGCTGCTCAAGGAAGGCATCCAGTTCCCCATGCCCTGGCTCTTGAGCGATTTCGGCAACGTCAGCGCGGCGTCGAACATGATCGCGTTCCTGCGCCAGATTGGCAACATCAAACCGGGCGACCACGTCCTGTTCGACGGGTTCGGAGCCGGGACGTATTACGACGTGATGGCCGTCTCGTTCGGCTAGAATTCCGGCAGTTGGTAAACCAAAAAAAGTCGAGACCACAACGGGTCTCGACTTTTTCATTGGAATGAGCACTGCGCAAAAGCACCCTTCGATTGCGCTTCACTCCACTCAGGGCGGAATGTAATTACTCCACCGTTACGCTCTTGGCCAGGTTGCGGGGTTGGTCCACGTCCAGGCCGCGGATGGCGGCGATGTGGTAGGCCAGCATCTGCAACGGGATGACCGTCACCACCGGGCTGAGCATCCAGGGCGCTTCGGGAACCGGGATGATGTGGTCGGCCATGCCTCCGACGAGTTCATCGCCCTCGGTTGCCACCGCGACCACCGTCCCCCCGCGCGCTTTCGCCTGCTGGATCTGGCTGATCATCTTCTCGTACCAGGGGTCCCTCGGGGCGAGGCAGACGACGGGCATGTCTCGGTCAATCAGGGCGATTGGCCCGTGCTTCATCTCCCCGGCCGGGTATCCCTCGGCGTGGATGTAGGAAATCTCCTTGAGTTTGAGCGCGCCTTCGTAAGCGATCGGCATGTTGATGCCGCGTCCGAGGTAGAGGCAATCGCGCACGTCTTTGAGCGCCCAGGCCACCTTCTCGACGATTGGTTCGGTATTCAAGGCGCGGCTGGCCAGGTCTGGGACGAAGCGCAGGTCGGCGACCAGGTTGCGACGGGTCTGCTCGTCAATGACGCCGCGCAACTCGGCCAGCAGCACGGCCAGCATGTAGAGGTCCACCAGCGGGGCGGTGAACGCTTTGGTGGAGGCCACGCCGATCTCCGGGCCGGTCTGCATCGAGATGTAGCCGTCGGCGATGCGCATGGCCTGTGAGCCGATGGCGTTGACGATGCTCCATAGCACCGCGCCTTTGCGGCGGCCTTCCTCCATCGCGGCCAGGGTGTCGGCGGTCTCGCCGGATTGGCTGATAGCCAGCACGACCGTGTTTTCGTCAATGATCGGGTCGCGGTAACGGAACTCAGACCCAATTTCCAGTTCGACCGGGAGGCGGGCAATTTTCTCGATCAGATATTTGCCGACCATCCCGGCGTAGGCGGCAGTCCCGCAGGCCGTGATGAAGATTTTCGTAATCCGTTGGGCGAGTTCGGGGGACAGGTTGAGTTCGGGCAGGCGGATGCGCCCGTTCTCGAAGTCCACCCGCCCGGCCAGGGTATCGGTAAGGGAGCGGACCTGCTCGTGGATTTCTTTCTGCATGAAGTGGCGGAATTCGCCCTTTTCGGCGGCCACCGGGTCCCACGAAACGCTATGGACCTCAGCCTGCACCGGCTTCCCTTCGAGTGATTCCACCCGGGCGCCTTCCCGGGTCACGACCGCCATCTGGTGTGATTCGAGGAAGATGACCTGGCGGGTGTGCTCCAGGATGGCCGGGATGTCGGAGGCGATGTAGTTCTCGCCTTCGCCCAGGCCGACGACCACGCCGCCGGCGTTGCCGAGCCGGGCGCAGACGATCTTGTCCGGCTCATCGGCAGACATAAGCACGATCCCGTGCGCGCCCTGGATGTCCAGGAAGGTTTTGCGGGCGGCTTCGGTCAGGTTCAGGCCGGTGGCGAGGTAATGCTCGACCAGGTGGACGATGGTTTCGGTGTCGGTTTCCGAATTGAAGTTCACGCCTTCGGCAGTCAGCTCGTCGCGCAGTTCCAGGAAGTTTTCGACGATGCCGTTATGGACAACCACTACCCGTCCGGTACTGCCGAGATGCGGATGGGCGTTCCTGGCTGAGGGCGCGCCATGCGTCGCCCAGCGGGTGTGACCGATGCCGGGCGCGCCGCTGATGGGCGACTGCCCGACCAGGTCAATCAACCGGTCGAGCTTCCCGGCGTCGCGCCGGACGGCAATGCTGCCATTTTGCAAAACGGCCAGGCCGGCCGAGTCGTAGCCGCGGTATTCCAGCCGTTTAAGGCCATTGAGGACAATCGGCGTCGCGTCACGCGGCCCGATATAGCCAACGATTCCACACATGGGTTCCTCCAGGTTTTAGCGTGTAGATGATTAGAGATTAGAGATTAGTGAATAGTCTAGTAGGAACGACTGCTCCCTGCTCTCTGTTCTCAACTCTCTTTCTTGCCATTTCCTGCGCATTTGTCTCGCCGGTTGCCCGTGAGCGTTGGGCGCAGGATTGT
>DYLB01000061.1:0-1299 GCA_020722305.1 Anaerolinea thermophila
GTGACCTTCGTGGTTAAAGGTTTTTCTCTTCCGGCTTGTCCGGGTTAGGGTCTTATTTTCAGAACAATCCTACTGGATCACGCCCAACTCCTGCCCGGCCCTGATGATGACATCCATGGCAACTTCGATGTCGGCCGGGTCGTGGGCCGCGGTGACGGTGGCGCGCAGGCGGGCCAGGTCTTCAGGCACAGCCGGGGAAATGACCGGCAGCACGAACTGGTCCTGGTGCTGGCAGAGACGGGTCATCTTGAAGGCCAGCTCGTCCGAGCCGCAGATGACCGGGACGATGGCCGTCTCGGTCTGGAGGGTGTTGAATCCCGCGCCTTTCAGCCCGTTGATGAACTGCTTCGAATTGGCGTTCAGCTTTTCGATCCGCTCCGGCTCATCCAGGATGATCTTGAAGGCTTCGTTGGCGGCCGCGGCCTGGGCCGGGGGCAAAGCCGCCGAAAAGATGTAAGCCCGGCTGGCGTGGCGCAGGTAGGTGATGATCTCCTTCTTGCCTGCCACGTAGCCGCCCACCGAGGGGATGGTCTTGCTGAGCGTACCCATCTTGATATCAATCACATCATCCATGCCGAAATGCTCTTCGATGCCGCGCCCGGTCTTGCCGAGCACGCCGGTCGAGTGGGCCTCGTCAATCATCAGCCAGGCGTTGTATTTGCGGCACAATTCGACCACTTTCGGCAGGTCAATGATGTCGCCGTCCATGCTGAAAACGGAATCGGCCATGACCATCTTCGAGCGGTCTGCCGGGATCTGCTGGAGGCGGCGCTCCAGGTCTTCCATGTCGTTGTGTTTGAAGCGCCGGAATTCCGCCCCAGACATGAGACAGCCATCCACGATGGAGGCGTGGTTGAGCTTGTCCGAGATGACGTAGTCGCCGCGGCCCATCAGGGTCGAGATGACGGACAGGTTGGTGGCGTAACCGGAGGAATAAGTGACCGCATCTTCCGTATGCTTGAAGCTGGCAATCGTCTCTTCCAGCTCGTTATGGACTCTCAGCGATCCGGCCAGGGTACGCACGCCGTGCGTACCGGAACCGTACTGGTCTATGGCGTCTTTGGCGGCCTTGTTGATGCGCGGGTGGCCGATCAGGCCAAGATAACTGTACGAAGCGTACATCCCCATGATGCGCCCGTTGACCAGCACCTTGCCCCCGGGGAGCATCTCGGTGATGGGCTGGTTGTAGAAATACAGATCGTTTTCTTTCAGGCCCGCTACCCGGTCCACCATGGCCCGGATGCGCTTGGTGACGGCATCGTCAGTGTTATGAAAATCCATCAATCACTCCTCGACACA
>DYLB01000061.1:1399-11153 GCA_020722305.1 Anaerolinea thermophila
GCTTGGTGACGGCATCGTCAGTGTTATGAAAATCCATCAATCACTCCTCGACACAAATTCCTTTTGTCATTGCGATGCGGCGCTCTGCCGCCGGAGCAATCTCCAAAAGGTGGATTATGCTTATTTAGCGGGAGACTGCTTCCCTTCGGCAGCCCTTCGACAGGTTCAGGATAACAGCTCAGGGCAGGCGCTCCCCTCGCAGTGACACCATAGGCAATTACAGGTCCGGGATAGTTTAGTCCACCGGGATTATTCTGTCAATCAATGCACCTCGAACCGGTACGAAGCCAGCTCCCGCGTGAAGCGGTTTGTGCCAGTGACCACCAGGATGGCCTCGTCCACCTCGCCGCCGAGCGAGAGCGGGACTTCCGCCGTCTGGTCCGCGGCGAGCGGGAGGTATTCCACGCTCGTGCCGCCGTCGCCTTTCAGAATCAGCGCCAGGCTGAAGGCCTGCGGCAGAGCGTTCTGGATGCGGGCGAACCCGGCCGCCTCCCAGCCGCCGTCGTCACTCTCGAAGTCGCTGAAATAACCGATGGCGGGAACAGCCACATCGTCCAGAAGGAAGCCTTCGCCGTTGACGGCCAGGTCGGTCACGTACTCGAAACGGATGTAAACCTGTTGTCCGGCATAAGCCGACAGGTCCAGGCTTTCCTCGATCCAGCCGCCGCTTTTGCCGTTGTAGGCCCAGCCGAAGGAGTTGCCGGTCGGGTCGTCGGGCGTGCCAGCCGGCGTGATCAAAAGCTCCCAATCCTGGCCGTCGAGCGAGGCTTCCGCGTAAAGGTAATCGTAATCTTCCTCGATGTCGTACCAGGTTCGGTACCTCATCTCGACCGGCCCGCTGACGCCTGTCAAATCGAACCGGCGGGTCAGGGTCATATCCGATTCGTCACCCTTGTTGCTCCAAAAGGCGTACCGGCCCGAATACGGGTCGGCCGGCAGCAGCCTGGTCTGGGTCGAACCGGCGAAGCTCAGGGTGAAATCGCCCCGGCAGGTGATTTCGATGTAGTCCGCGCCGTACTGATGGACCGTCCTTTCGTGCGGGCCGCTGGGGCAGTCTGAGATGGTCTCGGTCGGATTGGCTTTCGGCGCTTCGGGATAACTGGCATAGGCGAACCGGCCGTCGGCGACGGAACTGTCGCCGATGAAGTTGGCGGCCATCCAGTCCAGCACCAGCGCATCGGCCCGGACGGGTTGGCCTGTTACCGCATCAACGGCGTTCATCTCCGCTAAAACCTGGTCCACACCGTCCAGCCCGTTGGCGGGATGCTCCACCAGCGACCGGACGGCGGGCGTGCCGAAGCGGTCGAGGAAATAGGCGGTGAACAGGAAACTCGCCCCGTAGTGGGCCGAATTGGACTCCTGTACGGACCAGTCGTTCAACTGCAAATCGGGGTCGAGGCTGAAGACCATGTCGAACCCGCCCGGATCGTAACCGTTCAACAAGGCTGAGAGTTCGGACAACCCCTCGTTCAGCCAGGTCTGCTCATTTTTATCCACGTTCCAATGGATCATGTGCTGGAATTCGTGCGCCAGCACGCCAAAGGTGTAGTCGGAATTCAGCCTGACCGTATCGGCGTTGAAGACGAACATCTCGTGCCCGTTGGAGATTTCATGGGCCAGGGGATGGATCTCGTCGGAGGACGAGAAATACCCGGCCAGTGAGCGGCCCACGCCGCCCGCGTACAGGATGTAAATATGCTCGTCGCCGTCTATGCCCGGCGACCACTCAGAGCCGAAATGGGAGCGGGTGGTCGGGTAGATTTTGCTCTCGAACTCGTTGCTCAAGACTTCGAGGTCGTCCTGGTCGAACTTGATCCCATCCTGAACCCAGAAGTAGGCATGGTCGGTGACGTAGCGCAGGGTGGCTGGGATCTGGAAGCTCTTGTTGGTGTCGGTATCCGTCACCCAAAAGCGTTGGCTCTCGCCGGTTTGACGGGGGCCGGCCGGGGGGTCCAGGGTGGGCGGGGTGTTGCACTTGCCGTCCAGGCGGCAGGCCAGTTCGCGCAGGTCGCTGGCTGGGACGTCGGTCTGCTCCAGCAGTTCAAGCGTCCCCAGCAGGACGTCTACCAGCGGCGGGCGCACCAGAGCGACTTCCGGTTCGGGGGTGGCGGTCAGGAAGGGGAATTCCACGCGGGGCAGGCCGGCTGGGTCTACATTGGCGGCGAACGGGTAGAGCTTGTAAAGGCCAAGCCCCACCCCTGCCAGGCAGACGCAGCCGATGAGGAGCAAAATGCCCCCCAGGATCAAGACAGGTTTCGAATCAGGTTTGTTCATCCGTTTTCCTTGGGCGGGTATGAGGCCCAATAATACCCGATTTTGGGGGAATGGCAAAAGTTTCCCCTTGTCCAACATGCGCCTGACCAGTACACGTGCTTTGCGTCTTCAACGAATGAGGCGTTTCATTGGATGGAACGCCTCGAAACTGTAAAGTTTTGGTCGCGCTTTACGCGTCTACTTCCTGCCGGGACTTTTGCAGCACTTCACCGGCGCGGAAGACGATCTTGTCATTCTCCACGTCCACCTTGACCTTGCCGCCGCCTTCGAACTTGCCGCCCAGCAGTTCCACCGAGAGCGGACTTTCGACGTACTTTTGCAGGGCGCGGCGCAGCGGGCGGGCGCCAAAGGCCGGGTCGAAGCCCGCCTTGGCCAGCCAGGTGCGGGCCTCGGGGCTTAGCTCGATCTCGATGTTGAATTCGGTCAGGCGCTCGTGGATTTCCTTGAGCTGCAAGTCAACGATCTGCTCCATCTCCGCCACCGACAGCGGCGAGAACATGATGATCTCGTCAATCCGGTTGAGGAACTCGGGCCGGAAGGTGCCTTTGAGGGCTTTCTCGATCTTGTCGTGAGCCTCGCGGTCCTCGTCGGTCTCGGTGCGTTGGAGGAAGCCGAGCGTGCCGCCCTTGCGGACGTACTCGGTCCCCAGGTTGGAGGTCATGATCAGCACCGTGTTGCGGAAATCCACCACGTTGCCCTGGCCATCGGTCATGCGCCCATCGTCCAGGATTTGCAGCAGGGCGTTCCAGACTTCGGGATGGGCTTTCTCGATCTCGTCGAAGAGCAGGACGCGGTACGGGCGGCGGCGGACGGCTTCGGTCAGTTGGCCGCCCTCCTCGTAGCCGACGTACCCCGGAGGGGCGCCGAACAGGCGGGACACCGTGTGCTGCTCCCGGTATTCGGACATATCTATCCTGACCAGGGCGTCCTCGTCGTCGAACATGAACCAGGCCAGGGCCTTGGCCAACTCGGTCTTGCCCACGCCCGACGGCCCGATGAAGATGAACGAGCCGATCGGCCGGGCCGGGTCTTTCAGCCCGGAGCGCGCCCGGCGGATGGCATCCGAGATGGCGTGGATGGCTTCCTCCTGGCCGATGATGCGCTCGTGCAGGCGCTCCTCCATGTGGAGCAGTTTCTGGGCCTCGCTCTCCATCATCTGGCTGAGGGGAATCCCGGTCCACTGGTGGACGACTTCGGCGATGTCCTGCACGTCCACCACTTCATCGAGCTTGTGTTCGGTCTCCCATTTTTCGCGCTTTTCGTTGAACTCTTGTTCGCGGCGCAGGCGTTCGGCCTTTTTCTGGGCGGCGCGTTCGTAGTCGCGTTCCAGGCCGGCCTGCTCTTCTTCGGCGCGCAGGCGGTCAATGTCGTTCTTCATTTCCTTGAGTTCCGACGGCAGGGAATAGAGCGCCACGCGCAGTTTGGCGGCGGCCTCGTCCATCAGGTCAATGGCTTTGTCGGGCAGGTGGCGGTCGGTGACGTAGCGGTCCGCCAGGCGGGCCGCGGCCACCAGGGCCTCGTCCGAGAAATGGACTTTGTGGTGCGCTTCGTAGCGGTCGCGCAATCCCTGGAGCATCTGGATCGAATCCTCGACGCTCGGCTCGTCCACGTAGATGGGAGCGAAGCGGCGCTCGAGGGCCGCGTCCTTTTCGATGTGTTTGTGGTATTCGTCCAGGGTGGTGGCGCCGATACATTGCAACTCGCCGCGAGACAGGGCCGGTTTGAGCATGTTGCTGGCGTCCATGGCGCCCTGAGCCGCCCCCGCGCCGACCACGGTATGCAACTCGTCGATCATCAGGATGATCTCGCCCTGCGCCCGCTGGACTTCCTCGATGGCGGATTTCAGCCGTTCCTCGAACTCGCCCCGGAAGCGGCTGCCGGCGATCATCGCGCCCAGATCGAGCGAGACGACTTTCTTGCCGCTCAAGATCTCCGGCACGTCGTTGGTGGCGATCTTCTGCGCCAGCCCCTCGACGATGGCCGTCTTGCCGACGCCCGCTTCGCCGATCAGCACCGGGTTGTTCTTCGTCCGCCGGGACAAGATCTGGATGAGACGCAGGATCTCGTTATCGCGGCCGATCACCGGGTCCAGTTTGCCTTCGCGGGCCATTTGGGTCAGGTCACGCGAGTACTTTTCCAGGGTTCGGTAGCGAGTCTCGGCCTGGGGGTCGGTGACGCGCTGCCCGCCGCGGATCTGCTGGATCGAGTCGTAGACCCGCTCGCGGGTCAGTCCCGCCGATTCCAATATGCGGGCGGCTGGGGTGTTGCGCTCGCTCAAGATAGCCAGGAAGATGTGTTCGGTGGAGATGTACTCGTCTTTCAGGCGGTTGGCCTCTTCGTTGGCCAAGTCAATGATCCGCTTGACGCGGGGGGTGATAAAGATTTGTCCCGCGCCGCCGCCGAAGATATTGGCCTTCGGGCTAGACTTGAGGGTCATGTCAATCCGCTCGCTGATTGCCGCCGCGCTGACGTTCAGGCTTTCCAAAATCTGCGGGATGACGCCGCCCGGCTGTTCCAGCAAGGCCAGCAGGATGTGTTCGGTATCAATCTGGTTGTGACCGTAACGTTGGATAATTTCGGCGGCGCGCTGGGCGGCTTCCTGCGCCCGCTCGGTAAATCGGTCAAATCGCATCATGGTGGGTTTTCCTTTCAATATCCAAACTTGCCTGGCCTTGAATGCGGCGATCCCCGCCCTGACGACCGCTGATCAAGAAGATTCAAGTCAATGTTTTGAGCCAAACCAAGTTTTGAGACAGTTGAGATTATAACAAAACCGGGTAGGCGATTTGTTCACGGGATGTAAGAGATGTATAAGATTAAATAGTTCATTGCCCAGCCGTCGCCGTCGGCGTCAACGTCACCACCGTCAGGTAGATTTGCGGCATCCAGCCATGGCGGCCTTCGCCGCCCACCACCTCCAGCCAGACCAGGCCCTCGACCACCTCGGAACCGTACAACACCTGGACGTAGCTGCCCTCCTGCAACGTGCCGATGACCGGGCCGTTGGGCGACTGCCGTAGTTTGACGCCCCGCCCGCCCGTGTTCCAGACCTGCGCCAGGGAGGGGGTCGGCGTGGGGGTGGCGGTATTGGTCGGGGTGGGGGGAGGAAGCAGGTTTGTCATCGTCTAATCCTTTCACAATTTTACCTGTATAATTGCCCCATGACCGGATTTATCTTGCCGCGGGCGGCGCGTTTCACTCACGACCACATGCGTCCGCTCAACATCACCCGCGACCTGCCCTCCGTGGCCGACCTGATCGAACTGTGCTTCAACACCAACAGCGACCGCGACGGCCAGCGTTACGTCCAGCAGATGCGCCGCGCCGGGCGGGATAACGCCTTCCTGCGCTGGGCCGGCAGGGCCGCCGATACCGTGTCCATGCCGCTCACCGGCTACGTCTGGGAAGAAAACGGCAAGATCATCGGCAACGCCAGCCTGATCCCCTTCCGCAAAAAAGGCCAGTCGGTCTATCTGATCGCCAACGTGGCCGTCCACCCCGATTTCCGGCGGCGCGGCATCGCCCGCATCCTGACCCAGCAGGCCATCCAGCACGCCCGCGACCGCAAGGCCAGCCAGATTTGGCTCAACGTCCGGGACGACAACCCCGGGGCGGCCAACCTTTACCGGGAACTGGGATTCTGCGAACACTCGCGCCGCACCGTCTGGCTCTCGCAACCGGACCCGGGGCCTGCTTCCGTTTTCCCGAGCCTGCGCATCCGCTCCAGGCGCAAGGAACACTGGGCCCTCCAGCGCGAATGGCTCGAAAAAGCCTACCCGCCTGAAATCGCCTGGTACTTCGACATTGACTGGCACAACTTCGCCCCCGGCCTGCGGCGCTGGCTCTACCTGCTGCTGATAGACATGGACATGCGCCAGTGGTCGGTGTCCGACGGCAGCCGCCTGCACTCGGTCCTGACCTGGACGCCCGGCTACGGGAGCCATGAATCCCTGTGGCTGGCCGCCGCGCCGGATGCCGACCCGCAGGCCCTCAAATTCTTGCTCCAATATGCCAGCCGCGAACTGGCCTTCCGCCGCACCCTGCACCTGGATTTTCCCGCCGGGCCGTTCGACGAAGCCATCCAGTCCGCCGGGTACGTTTCCGCCCGCCGCCTGATCTGGATGCAAACCGAGGGCGCAACCCGCTAATCAGGCTCCCGTATATGACAGCGACAAGGAGAACAAAATGACCAAATTTATCTTACGCTGGATCATCAATGCCCTGGCGCTTTATGCGGCTTTCTTCATCGTCAAAATTGAGTACCAGGGCGGCTGGATTTCCCTCATCTGGCTGGCGCTCATCTTTGGACTGATCAACGCCCTGCTGCGCCCCCTGCTCAAACTGCTGACCTGCCCGCTCATCATCCTAACCCTGGGCCTGTTCACCCTGCTGATCAACACCTTCCTCTTCTGGGCCACCGGCCAGGTCGGTGACTGGTTCGGGATCGGCTTCGACGTCACCTTCGGCCAGGCTTTCTGGGGCGGCGTCATCACCAGCCTGGTCAGCATCGTGCTGAGCCTGATCTTGAAGGACGAGTTGAAGAAAAGGTAATCAATTTCGATTGGCGATTTACGATTGACGAATGGAAAAGAAAAGGCGGCTTGCAATTTGCAGGCCGCTTTTCCTTGTACTCTGAATATTGGTTATTGCTCACTGAACAGCCCCGGCAAGCCTCCCGCCGAGGCCGCGTACCTGACCGCGTTGACCACCGCCCGGGCGAAGACCTCCGCCGCGAACGCGCCGACGAGGCTCACGTCGGCGTTTTTGTCGCCGGTAGCCAGGGCGAAGATGGTGTCGCCGTCGAGCTGGGTGTGGGCGGGTCTCACGGCCCGCGCCAGGCCATCGTGGGCCATCTGGGCCACTTTGGTGGCTTCGGCCTTGTCGAATTTGGCGTTGGTCGCCACCACGCCGATGGCGGTATTGGCCTTCGTCGCAAAATTGAGGATTGTCCGCCCGGCGAAGGACTTCATCGTTTCGAGGGTGTCGGCAAAGTATCCGGGTGATCCCAGCTTCAGCGGGCCGATCTTGGTGGAACGCGCCCCGGCCAGGATTTCGCCTGTCTGCGGGTCCACCACGTCGCCGAAGACGTTGACCGCCGCCAGGGCCGCCACCAGCACCCCGCCGCCGATGTCCATGCTCGCCATGCCGATCCCGGCTTTCATCGCATTTGCCTGCCCGAAGATCTTGCCGACCGAAGCGCCCGTCCCTGCGCCCAGGTTGCCCTGGCGGGCCTCGTCAGCCGAGGCAACGGACGCGGCGCGGTAGCCCATTTCGGCGTCCGGGCGGACCGAGGCGGAGCCTAGCGAAAGGTCGTACAGGATCGCGGCCGGGACGATCGGCACCCGGGCTGCGCCCGTCTCGAATCCAATTTTATGGTCTTCGAGATAGCGCATCACGCCGCCGGCCGCGTCCAGGCCGTAGGCTGAGCCGCCAGCCAGGGTGACGGCATGGACTTTCTCGACCAGGTTGAGCGGGTTCAACAGATCCGTCTCCCGCGTGCCGGGCGCGCCGCCGCGCACATCCACCCCGCCGACGGCCCCCTTGCGGCAGAGCACGACCGTGCAGCCGGTAAGCGCCTCGTCGTCCTGGGCGTGGCCCAGCTCGATGCCGGGGATGTCGGTGATGGAATTTTTCAACGCCATGATTGTCCTAAAACAAACACAGATGAACGCGGGGTTCATCTGTGTCGGGAGCTAGTCGAGGCCTCGCACCAGTTCGAGGAATTCTTCCCATTCCTCTTCGAAGAAGTGCAGGGTGACGTTGTTGAGTTCGATGTGGTAGGTGGTCTCGCCGTCGGGTTCTTCGGCCTTCCAGATCAGGTAGTTCTCGGTCTCGGCCAGGGTCTCGGTCTGGGGTTCGGAATTAGCGGGCATGAAATTTCTCCTTGAATGGATGACTTGGGGTTGCATTGATTATAAAGCAGATGACGGGGAAATATAATACCCACGGTTACTCGATAAAAGGCGCAATTCCCTGGCACCGCCCGCCATTACAATCCCCGAAGCGGAGCGGAGCGGGAGGGCAGGTGTGTGACCGCCCTGGGTATACCTCACCGTTTTCTGGATTTCAACCATCCTCTTACCGTTGACAGCCAGCCCTGCAAGCGTTCCATGACCGGGGGGCCGGGCGCGGCAGTGGGCGTCCCGTTTTCGGGCCAGGGGTCCTGGTCGAACATCTTGCGCAAAGTGTACTGCCCGATGAGTTTCATGGTTGCCAGAAGCGGCGCGGCCAGGACGACCCCCAGCACCCCCAGCAGGCTGGCGGCGACGATGGCGGCCACCAGGATGGCTGCCGGGTGGACCCTTAGCGCCTGCCCCATGAGGCGCGGGTTGATGAAATTGTCGAAGACCTGGTCAATCACCAGCGCAAAGGCCAGCACGACCAGGGTATAGGTCAGCGGCGACATATCCCACAGCTTGTAGGTCTGGAAATAGGTCACCAGCGCCAGCACCGTCCAGGTGACGAGCGGGCCGATATACGGGACGAAGCGGGCCAGCCCGGCCAGCAGGGCGATCCCCAGGGCGTAGCGCACGCCGAAGATGCTCAAGATAAATGTGTAGATCAAAACCGCCATCAGGAAGACGATGAACTGGCCGCGCAGGAAGGCGTTCCAGATACGGCCAAGTTCCACCCCGATCCGTTTCACGTCCTCCCCGTAGCGCGGGACCTCGACCCGCAGGATGTGGTCGCGCAGGCCGCCGCTCTCGACCAGCACGAAATACGAGAGCAGCAGGATGAACGCCGTCCAGCCGAAAAGTTGCAGGGCGCTGCCCGCCAGCGAGCCGAGCAGCGTCCCAGCCCGCCCCAGCGCGGGCTGGATGAAGGCCACCGCCTCGTTCAACAGGTTGTTCAGGTCGTACTGGCCGGGGGCGATCACGAACGGCCCGAAGGTGTAGGTCTGGTGCGAAATTTGATCCACCAGCTTGGGCAGTGTGGCCAGGCCGTCTTGCACCAGCGAGATCAGGTTCTGGAACTGCTGGATCAGGCCGACCCCGCCCAAGGTTAGCAGGGAGATGAGGACCAGCACCAGCACGAAATAGATGATCGAGACCGACCAGCGCCAGGTCAGCGGGGTGCGGTTATCCAGCCAGGAGGCCGCCGGCTGGAACAAGTAGGCCAGCATGAAGGCCAGCAGCAGGGGGCCGATCAGGTTGTAGAAACGGATCAGCAACGTGGCGATGATGGCCACGGCCGTAAACGCCACCACTAGCTTGGTCGTGGGACTCCAGCGCGGGGATGATAAATCTTGATCGCTCATAAGACCTCTCTTGCTCTTATTCAGCAATACTCAGGATGCGAGTGTCACTCCCCATTCGGGGACGATGTGCGAGGAACGCTTGCCCTGAGCTGTTATCCTGAGCTTGTCGAAGGGCTGTCGAAGGGAAGCAGTCTCCTCGTTGAAACTGGGGATTGCTTCGTCGCTCGTCCTTCGACTTCGGGAAGAACGCCCTCCGCTCATCCTTCGACTTCGGGAAGAACA
>DYLB01000062.1 GCA_020722305.1 Anaerolinea thermophila
TGGTGTACTTCGTGTCCTTTGTGGATAAAGACCTTTTTGCAGTAGACTCATTATTCCCCTTTATATTATCGCTGTCTGATTTAGTAAAAATCAAAATAAGACCACTCGGCAGAATATGGTGACTATCTAAAATCCACCAACAAAAAGTGGGCCCGACAGGATTCGAACCTGTGACCAAGCGATTATGAGTCGCCTGCGCTAACCGCTGCGCCACGGGCCCGGTTCAGTAAACAGTGACCAGTAATCAGTGTTCAGTCGAACTGGCTGCTGATTACGGGTCACTGAACACCGGGGTAAGAGCGGGAGACGGGACTCGAACCCGCGAATGTCAGCTTGGAAGGCTGATGCCTTACCACTTGGCGACTCCCGCGTGCGCTGTATTCTACCGTGATGAGGGGGGATGGTCAAGAATCATTCGCCTTCATTGTCAGGGTGCATTTGGTTGCGAGGCCGGGAAAATAGCTGGTACAGGAAGAAGAGCAGGGTCGAAGTTTTTCGAGGTGGGATTGACCGTTACCCTTCTTGTTGTACAAAGTCCGGTACAATAGGAGCAGTTATCGTATTTCCGTTCAATATTTGCCTTATGTAGGCAAATCTTATCTGGCACTCGTACCGCCAGGCTCCGCCAAGTGCCACAAAGTGGTATGGCAGGGCCGACCATACCACTCCGTACCATTTCATACCATGTCATGGCACAAGTGGCACAAGTGGCACAGGCAGGTCGGCGATACGTTTGGCTGCGGCAGGAGGCCGCGTTATGAAACGCATCCGTCTTTTCCTGTTAGTGATAAGCCTGCTTGCGCTGTTTACGCTACCGGCGGCGGCCCAGGCCGGTTCGCCCCTGGTGCTGGTGATCACCGTGGACGACGCCATCGCGCCCGCCGTGCAGGAATACATCCAGCGCAGCATCCGCATTGCCGAGCAGCGGGAGGCCGATTTACTGGTTTTGCAGCTCAACACGCCCGGCGGCGCGGTCGTGACCATGAACGAAATCGTCCAGAATATCCGCGCCAGCCACGTGCCGGTCGTCGTGTACGTGTCGCCGCGTGGGGCGATGGCCGCCTCCGCCGGGACGCTGGTCACGCTGGCCGGGCACGCGGCAGCCATGGCCCCCGAAACCATCATCGGGGCGGCCAGCCCGGTCGGCGGACAGGGCGAAGACCTGGGCGAGACGATGAAGGCCAAAGAGATGGAGGCGCTGACCGCCACCGTCCGCACATTAACTGAGAACCGGGGCGAGGCGGCTACCCGCCTGGCCGAAGCGACCATCCTGGAAGCCAAAGCCGCCTCGGCCAGCGAAGCCCTCGAAGTGGGCCTGGTGGATTTCATCGCCGCCGACCTGGACGACCTGCTCGACCAGCTCGACGGCTTCGAAGTCGAGACGGCGGACGGGCCGCGCACCTTGCGGACGGCCAATGCCCGGGTGGAGAACATCCCCCAAAGTTTCATCGAACAATTGCTGGCGATGCTGACCAACCCCAACGTCGTTTTCCTGCTGCTGACCATCGGCGTGCAGGCCATTTTCATCGAACTCTCCAGCCCGGGCGGTTGGGTGGCCGGGTTCATCGGCGTGGTCTGCCTGGCGCTGGCGGCCTATGGCCTGGGGGCGCTGCCGGTCAACTGGTTCGGGATCGTCTTCCTGTTGATTTCGTTTGCGTTGTTCATCCTTGACATCAAAGCGCCCACCCACGGCGCGTTGACTGCGGCGGGTGTCGGTTCGTTCATCGTCGGGGCGCTGGTGCTGTTCAACTCGCCGGGCACGCCTGAATTCCAGCGCGTGTCGGTGCCGCTGGTAGTGGCGATGGCCCTCGTGACGGGAGCAACGTTCGCGGTCATCGTCGGGTTCGCCATCCGGGCCTTGCGCGTCCCGGTCCGCATGGGACAGGTCGCGCTGGTCGGCAAATTGGGGACGGCCACCACCGACATCGGTTTGACGGGACAAGTCCAGGTGGGGGCCGAACTCTGGAGCGCGGAAGCCGTTAGCGGGTCCGGTAAGATTCGTAAGGGGGACCGGATCGAGGTCGTCGAAGTCAGTGGACTGAGACTCAAGGTCCGTAAGGTATAATTCCCGTCCATTACCGGTTCGAGAAAGGACTTTATGCCTGCTACCCCTACGAGAGACCGGGTCAACCCGGATGTGATCGAAACCCGCCCGCTGCGCCGCCCGGAGTGGATCAAGGTGCGCGCCCCGGCGGGTGAAACCTATGAAGCCTTGCAAACGTTGATGCGCTCGAAGTCGCTCCATACCGTCTGCGAGGAGGCCATGTGCCCGAACCTGGGCGAGTGCTGGGGTTCCGGCACGGCGACCTTCCTGATGCTGGGCGACGTGTGTACCCGCTCGTGCGTGTTCTGCGACATCAAGCACGGCAAGCCGAATTCGATGGACTGGCTGGAGCCGGAGCGGGTGGCCCAGGCAGTCAAAGCGATGAACCTGAAGCACGCCGTGATTACCTCGGTCAATCGCGACGAACGGCGGGACGGCGGCGCGCCGATCTTTGCCATGGTCATCCGCCGCATCCGGGAACTGCTGCCGGGCTGCTCCGTCGAGGTGCTCATCCCCGATTTCAAGGGGTCCGTCGAAGCGTTGAAGATCGTCATGGAGGCCCGGCCCGAAATCCTGAACCATAACGTGGAGACGGTGCCGAGGCTGTTCAAGCAGATCCAGCCGCAGGACAATTACGACTGGGCCGCGGCGACTTTATCCAATGCCAAGAAGCTCGACCCCGAAGTGCTGACCAAATCGGGCATCATGGTCGGCCTGGGCGAGGAACTCGAAGAAGTCAAGGCCGTGATGCGCGACCAGCGCTCCTGGGGCGTGGACATCCTGACCATTGGCCAGTATCTCCAGCCGAGCAAGAAGCACTATCCGATTTCGCGCTATTACACCCTGGAAGAATTTGCCGAACTCAAACGCTACGGTCTGGAGATCGGCTTCCAGTGGGTCGAGTCGAACCCGCTGGTCAGGTCGTCGTACCACGCGGCGGAGCAGGTGCGGGCGTTGTCGCTTATTCACCGGAAGTTGTATGGCGAATCAAGGAAATGATCGAAGAAAAATTTTGTGACTTTTGCGGGCGCTACGAGCACGAACTCCCGGAACCCGCACAGGCCGGCAAACCCAAACTGACCATTGACGAGGACGGCCTGTGGGCCTGCGCCGACTGCCGCGCCAGGTTACAGTCTGCGCCGGTCGGAGACGGGGAAGCGGTCGAACTCGATGAGGAGATCGCCGCCCTGATTGGGCGCAGCGCCAGCGAAATCTGCCACTCGCTGAACCTGCCCTACATGCCGCCCTACCAGGAAGTCATCAACGCCGCAACCCAGATCGCCCTCGATGAAAAGCTCCCCATGAGCAGCTGGCAGTTCGTCAACCAGTGGCTGGACGGCTCGACCATCTGGAAGGCGGAAGATGGGAACGGCATGGCGATCGTCCACAGCGATGGCACCATCCAGGTCAACTCGGAATGGTTCCTGGACTGACGCCGTAGTCCCGCAAGAAAACCCCGCCTCCGTCCAACGCCGGTTAACCTGTTGTTTACAAAGCCCTGTAGCGCGCTGCGGGGCTTTTTTGGTTATAATCCTCCTAAATTGTAGATTGCCAATCGTAAATCAAAAATCGTAAATTTCCATGCCCGAAACCATCCTCGTCGTCGAAGACGAAATTTCCCTGCAAGAAACCCTGGTCTACAACCTGAAAAAAGAAGGTTACACGGTCGAAGCCACCGGTGACGGCCGCTTTGCCCTCGAAGCCGCCCGCCGCCTGAAACCCGACCTGATCGTGCTCGACCTGATGCTGCCCGGCCTCGACGGCTTCGAGATCACCCGCATCCTGCGCCGCGAAATGACCACCCCGGTGCTGATGCTCACCGCCCGCGACGACGAAATTGACCGGGTCGTCGGCCTGGAAGTCGGCGCGGACGACTACATGACCAAGCCTTTCTCGATGCGCGAACTGGTCGCCCGGGTCAAGGCCCAACTGCGGCGGGCGCGCCTGATGCGCGAAGAATTGGGGACGCAGGCCCTTCCCGCGCCCGAAGCCGACATCCTGACCTTTGGGAATCTCAACCTAAACCTGACGCGGCGTGAAATCGTCCTGGACGGGGAGCCGCTGGCCGTTAAACCGAAGGAGTACGAGCTGTTGGTGTATCTCGCCCGGCACCGCGGCCAGATGCTCAGCCGCGAACAGATCCTGCAATCCGTCTGGGGCTGGGACTATTTCGGCGACAGCCGCACGGTGGACGTCCACGTGCGCTGGCTGCGCCAGAAGATCGAAGCCGACCCGGCCAAACCGGCGCGGATCGTCACTGTGCGCGGCGGGGGATACCGGTTCGAGGGTTGACCAAAGGTTATCAGGTTCAAGGTTCAAAGTCAGATGGATGTTATGCTCGTAGTCAGTCTCGTGATTGCATTGACGCTTGCAGGCTGGATAGCGTGGCGATATTTTCGACTACGGCGCGCCGTTCGCAGGTTGACGAACCAGTTGAAACACAGCGAAGACCTTACCGAGATTTCCGAAGAACTGGGCGGAGCGGTATCTGCATTCAACTTCCGGCTTTCGACCTTGAACCTTAAACTTTCAACCTTAACCGCTGAACAGGCCCGGCTTTCGACCATCCTCGACCAACTGACCGACGGGGTGCTGATCGCCGACGCCGAGGGCTACGTCCAGTTTGCCAACCCGGCCGCGGAACGCATGTTCGCCTACAACCGCGCCGGGCTGACCGGCCTGTCGGTGACTGAAGCGCTGCGTTACCACCAACTGGTCGAGACCTGGCGCAAATGCCACCAGAGCGGGGTGATGCACAGCGAAACGGTCGAAATCCCCACCCGCCGCCAGTTTCTGCAAATCGTGGCCATGCCCGACAAACATTCCCCCGGCGGCAGCCTGCTGCTGGTGCAAGACCTGACCCGCCTGCGCCGCCTCGAAACCGTCCGGCGGGATTTCATCAGCAACATCTCTCACGAGCTGCGCACCCCGCTGGCCTCGCTCCGGGCCTTGACCGAAACCCTGCAAGATGGCGCGCTGGACGACCCGCCCGCAGCCCGGCGTTTCCTCCAGCGCATGTCCACCGAAGTGGACGCGCTGACCCAGATGGCCCAGGAACTGCTCGACCTGTCGCGAATCGAGTCGGGGCAGGTCAGCCTGGATTTGCGCCGGACCGCACCGGGGCAGTTGCTCCAGTCTGCCGCAGACCGGATGCGGATGCAGGCCGAGCGGGCCGGGCTGTCGCTCCACGTGGAGTGCAACCCCAATTTGCCGGCCGTGAAAGCCGACCCGCCGCGCGTCGAACAGGTGCTGGTCAACCTCATCCATAACGGGATCAAGTTTACCGATCCGGGCGGCGAGGTGCGGCTGAGCGCGGCCGCAGGGGATGGAAATGTCGTTTTCGCGGTCAAAGATTCCGGGGCAGGCATCCCCTCCGATGATCTTCCCAGGATATTCGAAAGGTTTTACAAGGCCGACCGCGCCCGCTCCGGCGGCGGCACCGGGCTGGGGCTTTCGATTGCCCGCCACCTGGTCGAAGCCCACGGGGGTAGGATTTGGGCCGAGAGCGAAGAAGGCCGGGGCAGCACGTTTTATTTCAGCCTGCCGGTGGAAGACGAGTAGGGTAAATTGCGAATTTGTCCTGTAAAAAGCTGGACCTGGATCGCTCCAGGCCCAGCTTTTTGATTTGGTTATCCCCCGTTGGCCCGCTGTTATGGGACGTAGTAGGTGATGATCAACTGCGGGCGGTTGGCCAGGGCCGCGTTGCCGCTGAAGAACTTCACGTAGTCGGAGCCGTTATCGTTGTTGTCGTCCTTCGCAAAGCGCAGGCGGAACTGGGTCAGGCCGTTCAGGTTGATGAACGGGAAGGCTGTGGTGTAAAGCCGGGCGGTATACCAGCTATTGGCCGGAACCTTGTTGAAGGTGCCGATGGCGTCCTTGTTGGCAAAGGCCTGGAAGTCGGTGATCTGGAGCAGCTTGTTGCCCGAGAAGGTCCACCTGCGGATGTCCACTTTCAGGCCCAAGTGGGTGGTGAAGGGATCCGTGCCGACCAGCCCCTGCTTGCGGACCTTGATGAGCACTTTGGTGATGACCGCGTTGTCCGGCAGGCTGCCCGTGCTGAAGGACAGGATGCCGCGGAATTGCTGGTTCTTGAGGGTATCACCCAGATTAAAGGTGGTCGTCGTCGAATTCAGCGTACCACCTTTGTTGCTGTTCTCGGCAGACTCCAGCACCCAGCCGTCGTAAGCGGCTTGCGAGCGGAAGGTGAGCGTGACCGGCTTCCCGTCGGTGACGGCGATGGTGAAGGCTTCTTGGAAGGTGCCGCCGTTGCCGTCGTCGGTCTGGATGCAGATGTCGTAGCTGGCTTTGGTCTCGAAGTCGAAGACTTCGGCAGTCTTGAGCGTATCCAGGTCGAGGGTGAAGGAGGCATCGTCCGCGCCGCCGCAGAAGGTGTAGGTGAAGGTGTCGCCCGCGTCCGGATCGGTGGTGGTGAAGGTGCCGACGGTGGTGCCCACCGGCTTGTTCTCTTCGACCGAGGCATTGGACAGGGTGATGTCGGTCGGGGCAGTGTTGACGTAGGCCACATTGATAGTTACCAGGGCCGGGGCGCTATCCAGCAGGCCGTCGTTGACGGTAAAGCTGAAGCTGTCGGAGCCGGAGAAACCCGCGTCGGGGGTGTAGGTCAGGTCGGGGGCGGTGCCGCTCAAGGTCCCGTGCGCCGGCGGGGTAGCAATGGCAAAGGTCAGGGTATCGCCGTCCACGTCCGAGCCGGTCAGGGTGATCGGGAGCGGGGTATCCTGCAGAGTGCTGACGGTCTGGGCATTCGCCACCGGGGCGTCGTTGACCGGGGCGACCGTGATCGTCACCGTGGCCGGGGCGCTATCCAGCAGGCCGTCGTTGACGGTGAAGGTGAAGCTGTCGGGGCCGGAGTAGTCTGCCTCGGGGGTGTAGGTCAGGTTCGGAGCAGAGCCGCTCAAGGTCCCGTGCGCTGGCGGGGTAGCAATGGCAAAGGTCAGGGTATCGCCGTCCACGTCCGAGCCGGTCAGGGTGATGGCTACCGGGGTGTCTTCGTCGGTGGTCACGGATTGGGCATCGGCGACCGGGGCGTCGTTGACCGGGTTCACTGTTACGGTGACGGTGGCGGTGTTGCTGTCGGCTGTGCCGTCGTTGGCCTTGTAGGTGAAGCTGTCGGGGCCGTTGTAATCGGCATCCGGGGTGTAGACGAGTTTGCCGAGGGCGACGGACGCGGAGCCGTGGGCGGGCTGGCTGACGATGCTGTAGCTGAGGGTATCACCCTCGGTATCGGTGCAGGACGGGTTGGCCTGCCCGGCGGTATCCTCGTCCGTATCCAGACTGACGGGGGCGCAGACCGGGGCGTCGTTGACAGGATTGACGGTGATGCTGACGGTGGCGGTATTGCTGTCGAGCGCGCCGTCGTTGGCCTTGAAAGTGAAGCTGTCGAGGCCGTTGTAGTTGGCGTCAGGCGTGTAGGTCAGGTCCGGGACTGTGCCGGTCAGCGTGCCGTGCAGCGGATCGTCCACAACGGTGAAGGTAAGCGGGTCGCCGTCAACATCGGAGCCGGTCAGGGTGATGGCTACCGGGGTGTCTTCATCGGTGGTCACGGACTGGTCGTGTGCGACCGGGGCCTCGTTGATGTCGGTGATGCTGATGGCGAGGCTTTCGCTGTCATCCGGGTTCCCGCCGACAGCCGGGTCGTTGACCGCCACGGTAACATTCAGGACCGGGTTGGTCTCGTAGTCGAGGGTCGCGCCGGCTTCGAGATAGAGGGCCGAACTGGTGATTTCGAACAGGGCCGCGTCCGCACCGGACAGGGACAGAGTGTTCGTGCCGAGGCCGTCATCGGTGATGGTGATGTCGGCCACTTTGATGGCCGCGCTGGTGTCGGCATTCTCGGCGAGGGAGGTTACCGTGTTGGACAGGGCCAGGGTTGGCGGGTCGTTGACCGCGTTGACGGTCCAGGTGTAGGAGGCAGGTGTCGGGTCGGTGTTGCCTGCCAGATCGGTGGCGCGTACCTGGAAGGTATGGCTGGCATCCGCGAGGCCGGTGTAGTCCTGCGGGTCATTGCAGGAAGCGAAGGCGCTGCCATCCAGGCTGCACTCGAAGGTCGAGCCGGCTTCGGTGCTGGTGAAGGAGAAACTGGCGTTAGCGCTGCCGCTCGGGTCACTTGGGTGAGAAGTGATAGCCGTGTCGGGAGCGGTGGTGTCCACGGTCCAGGTGTAGGAAGCCGGGGTTGGGTCGGGGTGGCCGAACCCTTCGATGGCCCGTGCTTCGAAGGTGTGGCTGCCATCCACGAGGCCGGTGTAGTCCTGCGGGCTGGCGCAGGATGCAAAGGCACTGCCATCAAGGCTGCACTCGAAAGTTGCGTCCGGGTCGTCGCTGGTGAAAGTGAAGGTCGCGTCGGCGCTGGCGCTGAGCAGGTCCGGGTTGCCGGTAATGGTGGTGTCGGGGGCGGTGCTAAAGACCAGCGGGGCGCTCCAGGGACCCCAGCCGTCTGCGTTCCAGCCGCGCACGTACCAGGAATGGACGCCTCCCGCCAAAGTCAGGGCTGGCGTGATCGAGCAGGTTGCTCCACTGCAAACGGCGGTGGCAGCATACAACTGCTGGAAGAGAATGCCGGATGGACCGTTGACTTGCAAGAAATAGGCGTCGGCATCGCTGACAGCATTCCAGGTATAGGTAGGGGTATAGTCTGTGCCGATGTAGCCTGAAGGCGAAACCAGTGTCACCAGGTCAGGAGGGTTGGGATTGACGGTATGGTTTTCAGTGTCCGTACTTCCGGCGAAGACCGCGTCGCCGCCGTAGGTGGCGGTCAGGGTCTTGGCTCCGCTGGTCGCGAAGACCACGTCACAACTGCCTGATCCGCTGCTCAGGGTGATCGCGCAATTGGTGTCGGCCCCGGTAATGTAGACATTGCCGGTAGGCGTGTCAAAGTCACTTGTGACAGTGGCGCTCACACTGACGGTCTGGTCGGGATCGGAAGGATCGGGGACATCCGCCGTGATCGTCGTCGTGGTTGGGAAGGGTGCAACCGTAACCAGAGCGGCCAACGCTTCAGCATGGACCTCCACGCTTCCCGCGCTGCCGGGAGTATCGCCCGGATAGAGAAGGAACTGGCCGGACGCGTCCTGCATACCACGAATGTACGCCGCGCCGTGTACGATGTCAGCAAGGTAGGTTGCACGGTCATGGGCATTCAGGGCCAGGATAGCGAAAGCGGTCGTCTGGGTGTCTGCATTGGAAGGATCAGATGTGAGGGAGGTGCTCCACTTCCAGGCGCCGTCGGTGGTGCGCATGGTCAGGAGGATCGTGACCAGGGCAGCCGTCGAATCGGCGCTGGCGTAAACGCCCGTTGTCGGGTCGAGGTCAATCCCCGTCACTGCCGAAGCCCAGACTGCGCCTGCCAATCCGATGACATCGTAAGTGTTGTTGGCACTGGTGGTTTCATCCAAACCGCGCAAAACCTTGGCCATGAGCGCATCGCGGCTGGCAGTCTCTCCGGCGATATGGGCGGCAATAGCCGTCGCTGACAGATCCCAGGGAGATAGTTCAACGATCCCCTGAGAGGTGCGGCCATCCACCACGTAGTCGCCGAAGTCGGCCGCATCCATGTCATCGGTTTCGCCATACGTCCCGGCCGTCAACTTGTCCCAGAAATAGGTCTGGACAAAATCTGCGTAGGTGGCATCGCCTGTCACCTGGCTCAGTTGTTCGAGGAAATACGGGTCGTGGGTGGCAAAACGGGGATCGCCGTCTGTGTACGTGCGCGGATAGCTCGTCACCAGGAAGTCGCCGTTTGCGACAGCGCCATCCAGGTAAATAGTGTTGCCGGTATGCTCGTAAGCTTTGAGCAAGCCATTGGCTGAAGGGCCTTGTGTGTTGGACGTTATTGGCCCGCCGGGTGTCCAGGGAAATCCGCCGGAAACATCTTGCTGGCCCAACAGCCAGTCTGCTGCGGCTACGAAGCCCGAACCGGTCAGATCAAGTCCCAGCGTCGAAGAAGACGCGAGGACCTGTGGCGTTCGCGCACTTGTGCTCTGTGCCGCGCCGATGGGAAATGGTGAAACCGTCGCTTTCCCCTTCGAGGCAGCGCCGGTTGGCAATGGACCTGCAAATCCCAGGCCCAGCGCCAACATCAGGGCGATCAACAGACGCAGGCTTTTATTTTTGGAAATGTTTTTCATCTTTCCTCCAAGATTAGTGGTTTTACAATTTTTCGCAGGAGATGCTGCGTGGGGGTGTTGCTGGCGCGTATACAAAATGATCCCCACGAGCGGATAGAAGGGCAGGGTTGTGGGCCGCAAGGAGTAGTCTCGGTTTACACGTCAGGTTGCATCATTCATGGAAACCTCCCAACCAGATTCAAAAGTATTCGCAAAGTTGGCACAAATCGAAATTAGGTAGTGGTTCAGTGTAAGTGATGGTTTCGTGGGGGGGGGATGGAATCCCGCCAGATTAGGGGACGCGGAATGCCATTCCGCACCACATCACTTGCTGGATACCACTACCCGAAATTAAACAGCGAAAACGGCTTGTGGCCGGTTTCGCTATTAGCTCATCAAGAACAATCCTTCGTTCCCAGTGTTTTAGTCTAGGAAGGTTAAGCGACCAGAACTCGTTCTTGAATCATCGCTTCCACATTGGAAAACCAAACTATTTTGTTTTTCCCGTAACCCTAAAATTGGCTGTCTCTTGTGCAGTAAAATAGCGCATCCCCAAAAGGTTCGACGAACCTTGATGCTTGAGAGTGGAACGAAATAATAGTTCCATGCTTCACAATAACAGGGAAAATCTTTCTGATTCTTTGAATTCTCTTTGAAGATTCTTTGATCCACCTGGCTTGGAAAGCGGGAGTTATCTCCTTGTTTGCGGATTTGTAAACCAATTGCTTGTTCATTGTTAGGGATTTTCTGGTATCGTTAAGCCGCACGTTACGAAAGGTAGATGGATGCCAAACTTGTTCCTGATCGTTATAACGGTCATAATGTTAGCCATATTTGCCATCGACGCGGCGGGTAAACGACGCAGACAACGCTGATCCCGCCGCTTTCATAGACCGGCTCCGGCCGGTCTATTTTATTTAAT
>DYLB01000063.1:0-3458 GCA_020722305.1 Anaerolinea thermophila
GTCGAAGTATCCGTGTACCAAAAGGTTTTAACCACGCCAATTCCCAATGAGCCAATTTTATTTCACCTTATTCGGGTCCATCACATACTGCCACCAATTGTGATGCACCCCGTTCTTGCGCCCGGCGACACGGGGGAAGTGGTTCAGCCACCACTTGTGATGGGCGCGGATGTCGCCGCCGCCCCACTCCCCGGCATTGACCTGCTTGACCACCCCCTGGAAATCCGGGAAATTGAACCAGTCATCGCAGAAACTGAGCACCCAGCGCGGGTTGCCCCAGTCGTAATCCCGCTCGCTGTTGGGCGCAAAATGGACGTTGCCGACCTCGGCCTGTCCGGGGTTGGCCTGGTCGTAGCGGATGAATTTGTCCCACAGGTTAGCCTCGCCGCTCAAGCCTTCGAAGACCTTGGCCATGTGCGATTCGGCGCGGTGTCCGAAAGATTCGAGCATCTCGCCCACCCCGCGCTCATACGAGAAACCCATGACGATGAAACGCCGCGAACAGGAAGCGGTATTCCGCAGCGGCGGCGCATTGCACCAGAACGCCCCCGCCCCGCCCATGACCGACTCGTAGAACCCGGCGTGCGGAAAGGCAAAGACCCACACCTCGTCAATCTCCCCTTTGGCGACGCGCTGCAAAATATCGAAACGGGCCAAAACGGCCCCGTAATCCACCCCGTCTGGCTGATGCGGCGGGGTGTTGCCGCGCAGCACATCCATGTAAGCGTCGGCGGTGTAGGCAAAGCCATCCGTCTTGGCCGGGAACTCGTCCAGGTCGAGGCGCTGGACGATCTCGTAACGGGCCATCCCGGCGCTGGCCTCGTTGATGTCGGCGCAGAAACCAATCACCAGGTCCTCGACCCGTTTCCAGTTCATCGCCTGGGACAATTTCTGCCCGGACTCATCCACCACCGGATCGTAAACCAGCAGCAGCACCTTGACGATGGTGCTCTGCGCCGGTTCATCCGCCGAATCGGGCGGGACCTGTGGGCCGGGCGCGCTCGTGGACGGTTTCTTCCCGCCGAAAATGGACGCCAGCAGGTCGAGTAGTATGGCAAAAAAGCCGCCGGATGAGTTGCTCATAAGTCCTCCACGATAATCGATTTGCGAATTACGATTTTACGGCACATCGGGCGCGGCGTAGACCTGGCCGCCGATGCTGAAGAACAGGATGTGATCCAGGCTGATGGTCATCGCCGAGACCGTCCCGGCCGGCAGGAGCGTATCCCCGCTGGCCTGGCCGCGCAGCTGGTTCTGGAGTTCGAGCGAACGCGGGCTGAAACGATAGACCGCCTGAGCCTTCCGGTCGAGCAGGTAGATGGCTGAATCCGGCGGCGGGGCAAAAATGATCTCGGAAAAGCTTACGCCCGGCAGCGCCGCCCCACTCTCCCGCCCCGGACGCGGATCGGTCAAGACGGCAGGTTCGGTGCAGCGGGTGGGCACATCGTCCAGGCGGCTGTAGGTGCAGGTCGTCAACGTCCCGTCGGCGTGCAGCAGGTACAGGTCGTCACCGTTGACGGCAAAATCCACCACGTCTTCCAGGGCAGGCACCTGTTGTTCGAAATAATAGATGGGGAAATCCTTGAACTCGCCGTCGGTCTCGTCGTAGATCCACAAGGCGCGTTCGGGGGCGTCCAGCACGTAGAGGTTGGCCGCGTCGTAAGCCATGGCTGTCACGCTGCCCCAGTTGGTATCGTTGCCCAGCAGGTAAACGACAGGCGCCTCTCCGGGGATGCAATAGAGCAGGTTGCCCCGGGCATCAATCGCCATCACCGTAGCATTGAATCGGTTGAGGCGCGCCATCGGCAGGATATCCACCAGTTTGCCGACCACGCGGCCGTCATAAGTCCCCGGCCCGCACTGGAACTGCGCATCATACTGGTAGCTGCGTCCAGCAGACAGGTAAGCCCGCAGCGCCTTGCCTGACTCCGCATCCAACATGTACACGTCGGATTCGGTCGCGGCCAGGCGGATGATCTCCAGGCTGCGCGGCAGGCCGACGACAGTCTTCTCGAAGGTCAGGCGGATGATCTTGTCCAACTGGTCGAGGGTGTTCTGGGCTTTGAGGCGCAGGTCGGCCGACTCCTGGGTTTCGGCGATCTTTTCGGCTTCCAGCGCCTGCTGGAGAGCGGCTTCCCAGGCCTGGTGCTGGCGGACGGGGTCGCTCTCGGCCTCGGCCTGGGCGACCAGCGCCTGGGCCTGGAGGATGTGTTCGTCATACTGGGCCGAGCGCCCGAAACGGGAATAGACCGCAAAGGCGGCCGTGGCGATCAACACCGGGATGATGACCGCAATCGCCAGCATCAGCGAGTGAGGCGTTTCCAGCGGCTGGGTCGAATCCATGCCGGGGACGAGGCGCGGCATGATCTTGCGGATGGCATCCCCGAAGCGCTGGGTCAGGCTGCGCCCGCCGCGGATGGCCCCGGCCGCGGCCCGGGCGGCCATGCGCGACCCCTGCGCGGCGCGGTCCGCGAGGCGCGGGCCAGAGGGGACGCGCTCGAAGGTTTCGATCCCGTCTGAGGGCAGGGGTTCGTCGTCGGGTGGGGACTGCGGAGATGGCGGGGGCTGGGACAATGGCCGGGTGGGATAGGGCCGCGGGTGGACTTGCGGCGCAGCGGGCGTCTCTGCCGCCGGCGCGCCGACCACATGCGCTGCGGGCCAATCCGGTTCGGGTTCAGCGGGAGGGGCCTCAGCCAGGAACACGTCCGGTTCGACGGGAGCCGGCCCCGGTTCCGGTGCGCTTTCGGGCTTGTCGCTCCCGTTGCGGAGCAAGTTCACCTCCCCCATCCCGGCCTGGACCTGGATCAGAACCGCGCTCAGTTCAGCGCCGGCTGCGGCCAGCAATCGCCGCCGGGTGATCTCCAGCGAAGACGGGCCGCGCCGCTCGGTGACAATCCCCTCCCACCCAGACGGGACCTGGGTGGCAAACACCAACTGGTCGCCGGGCTGCAATTCGACGAACGAAAGATAAGCCGTCAATGTCTGGCTCAATCCCAGACCGCGCCCCGACAGCTCGGGGTCGTGGATAATGCGGGGCTCTGCGCCCAGGTGGAAGGCGTGGGTCGGGCCGCTCTGCAAAAGATAGAACTGCCCGCCGCGCTGCGCTCCCAGCACCAGCCAGCCAACCGAATACTGGCCGCGCCCGCTGGTCGAAAGGTTGCGCTCCAGCAGGGTCTGGTTAAAAAAATCCGCCGCCGAGCGCAGAGCCGAAGTGACCGATCCGGGCGACTGGTAGAAGCGGTTGGCGATGTCGCCGGTCAGGTTCAGGTAATCGGCGGTGGTCAGCGGCGCGCTGCCGTTGATCGAGAGCAGCACCACCAGCCGGTCCTGTTCGCGGCCGCGGGCGGTCTTGCGCGGCGGAGTCATGGCCAGCAGGCCGGGCAGGGAGGGGAGTTCCTGTCCTTTTTGGCGGTTGAGGGGGAGTAAAGTAAGATCGAAAGGCATAAGTTCGTCTGCTT
>DYLB01000063.1:3558-5110 GCA_020722305.1 Anaerolinea thermophila
GGGACGGCCGAGCCTGTGTAAATTATACTGGTAAAATCGAAACCACCCACAAACAGAAAATAACATGGAATACTCCCTCATCACCACCCTCGAAGACCTGGATCAACTCGCGCCGGAATGGAACGACCTGCTGGCGCAAAGTGCTGTCAACGTCCCTTTCCTGCGCCACGAATACCTGCGGGCCTGGTTCCAAACCCTGGGCGGCGGCGAATGGCCCAGCGGCGAACTGGCCGTCGTCACCGCCCGCAAAGGCGGCGAACTGGCCGGGATCGCCCCCTTCTTCCTGACCGAACAGGACGGCGCGCCGGCCCTCGTCCTGTTGGGCGGGATCGAGATTTCGGATTACCTGGACTTGATCGTCCGCCCGGACGACCTGCCCGATTTCGTGGCCGGACTCTTCGATTTCCTGGCGGGGCGGGCAGGACTTCCGGCCTGGCGCGGCCTCGAACTGTACAACCTCCCCGAGGAGTCTCCCACCTTAGCCGCCCTGCAAGCCAATTCCGCTAAATGCGGCTGGACCTGCACCGTAGAGCCGTTCCGCCCGGCGGTCTACATCCCGCTGACGGGCGACTTCGAGACCTACTTATCCGGCATCGACAAGAAACAGCGTCACGAGATCCGCCGCAAGATGCGCCGGGCCGAGGAGAGCGGCCTGGGTATGCGCTGGTACATCGTCGAGGACGAGTCCACCCTGGACGCGGAAATTGACGACCTGATCGCCCTGATGGCGAACGACGACCACAAGGAAGAATTCCTGACCGAAGTGATGCGGACGCAGATGAAGGCCTCCGTCCACGCGGCCTTCAAGGCCGGCTGGCTGCAACTGGCCTTCCTCGAAATCAGCGGCAAAAAAGCCGCCGGGTATCTCAATTTCGACTATGGCGACCGCATCTGGAGCTACAACTCCGGCCTCGGTTTCGAATTCCGTGAGCTGTCCCCCGGCTGGGTGCTGCTGGGTTACCTGCTGCAATGGGCCAACGATAACGGCCGCCGCGAATTCGACTTCATGCGCGGCGACGAGGAGTACAAGTTCAAGTTTGGGGGGATCCAGAGGCGGGTGATGAAGGTGAAAATAACCCGGTGATCTTTAAAGCAGATGAACTCGAAGGTTTAGTCCTTGAGTTCGAGCAGGCGGACATCTTCCAAATCCACCGGGTGGCCAGCGGCGCGCTTCGATGAGATCAAATCTTCGCGTGATGCAACGTAGATTTTTTGTTGTTGAAATTCCATTGTCTCGCGCCGCTTCCATGCTTCTTCGAACTCGATCCCTGGCGTGGAAGTTTGCACGTCAATGCGAACACGGTCTTTGAAAATCGTGATCTCTTGGGAAAGCAATCCCTCGGGGGTGGTTAATGCCGCAGTGCCAAGTCTCGCGTCCAAAAATGCTTCGAGCAGGTTCCTGGCATTTTCAGGTTTGGCCTCAATCAAAATGTTGAGATCGAAGGTTGCGCGCGGGACACCGTGAAGCACCGCTGCTATTCCCCCAATGACAATATAAAGTCTACTGCAAAAAGGTCTTTATCCACAAAGGACACGAAGTACACCAAGGAAT
>DYLB01000063.1:5188-8784 GCA_020722305.1 Anaerolinea thermophila
CGTGACCTTCGTGTCCTTAGTGGTTAGAAAAGGTTTTTGCAGCGGAGTCAATATAGCGAACCTTATGCTTTTGTAAGGACGAGAACACGTCCTTCAACAGGTTCAGCATGCTTTTGCTCCACGATCTTGGGGTTGGTCATCAGCAAAAATTCTGTGAACGCGCAAAACATCTCCATGCGCTCGGCAAGAGTCAACGAACGGAACCAAAGCGTCTTGGCTTCGATTGTTTCTTCGGTTCTATCGTGTGTCAAAGTTGTGTTCATAGGGAAATTATACCCTGTCCTTCCATGCGCACAATTCGGACGATTTGGCAGAACAAGATTTGATAAGGCACAAAGTCCTCAGCCTTGCCCGGCCAGTTGGCGCAAGGCGGCTTCGTCAATCACCGGCACGCCCAGGCTGCGGGCCTTGTCCAGTTTCGAGCCGGGATTTTCGCCCAGCACCAGGTAACTGGTCTTCTTGCTGACGCTGTCGGTGACTTTGCCGCCGTGCGACTCGATGAACTCCTTGATGCCCTCGCGCGAGAACCCCGCCAGCGTCCCGGTGACGACGAACGTCATTCCTGACAATTTGCCCGATGACTGCTCACTGGTCTCTGATACCTGCACTACCGGCCAGACCCCAGCCGCCTTCAACTTCCCCAACAAGTTACGGTTGGCCGGGCGGGAGAACCAGTCCACGATGGCGGCGGCGGTATTCGGGCCAAAGCCTTCGATACTCTGCAAGTCCGCGTCGGTGGCGTCCACCAGAGCATCGAGGTTCCCGAAATGGCGGGCCAAATCCCCGGCCGCGACCTCCCCCACGCCGTGGATGCCCAGGGCAGTGATCAAGCGGTTCAACGGGCGGTTCTTCGACTCGGCGATGCTGGCGAGCAAATTGTCCGCCTTTTTGTCGGCGAAACCTTCCAGTTCAAGCAATTGTTCTTTCGTCAACGCATACAGGTCGGCCACGTCCTTGACCAGGCCCTCGGCGATCAACTGCTCCACGATCTTGATCCCCAGCCCGACGATGTCCATCGCGCCGCGCGAGACGTAATGCTCCACGTTGCGGACGAGCTGCTCGGGGCAGGCGGCGTTGACGCAGTACCAGGCCACCTCGCCCTCGAAATGCTCCACCGGCTGGCCGCAGGCGGGACAGGTCGTCGGCGGGATGAAGGGCCGTTCGCTCCCGTTGCGGACGTCCGTCACCGGGCCGATGACGTAGGGAATGACCTCCCCGGCGCGCTTGACCAGCACCCGGTCGCCGATGCGGATGTCCTTCTCGGCGATGTAATCGAAATTGTGCAGGGTGGCGTTCTTGACGATTACCCCGTTGATCTCCACCGGCTCCAGGACGGCCTTGGGCGTCAGCACCCCCGTCCGCCCGACTTCGACGTTGATGTCGAGCAGGGTGGTGGTCACTTCGAGGGCCGGGAACTTGAAGGCAATTGCCCCGCGCGGGTCCTTGCCGACGAAGCCTAAGTCAGCAGCCAGCCCCAAATCGTCAATCTTGATCACCATGCCGTCGGCTTCGTAGTCGAGGCTGCTGCGTTTGTCGCCCCAGGATTCGGTGTACGCGATGGCGGAGTTGATGTCGTCGAAGCGCCGGGCGATGTCCGTGACCGGGAAGCCGAGGGCGCGCAGGGTTTCGAGCGTTTCCCACTGGCTGGCGGGGATTTCGCCGCCTTCGGCATGGACGATCTGGTAAACCAGCAAGGTCAGCGGGCGCTGGGCGGTCAGCTTCGGGTCGAGCTGGCGCAGGGACCCGGCCGCGGTGTTGCGCGGGTTGAGGTAGGTCTTCTCCCCGGCTTCTTCCAGTTTTTTATTCAGGGCCTCGAAATCAGCAATAGGGATGAAGACTTCGCCGCGCACCACCAGATAATTAGGGAGCAGGAAATTAGAGAAGAGTGAGGGCTGACCGGTCTCTGTTCTCTGCTCACTCCTCTCTACCGGTATTCTCAGCGGAATGGCCTTGATCGTCCGCAAATTGGAGGTGATGTCTTCGCCGACCTCGCCGTCGCCGCGGGTCGCACCCTGGACGAAGAGACCGTCGCGATAGTGCAGCACCACGCTCAGGCCGTCAATTTTCGGCTCGACCACGAATTTGGTCCGTTCGACCCGGTCGTCCAGCTTGCGGACGCGTTCGTACCAGGCCCGGGCATCGGCGGCCCCGAAGGCATTGGCCAGGCTCAAGATCGGCGCGGGGTGGCGGACCTTCTCGAAACGGTCAGCCGGCGCGGCTCCCGCGCGCTGCGTGGGCGAATCGGGGCTGATCCAGTCCGGGTGGTCGGATTCAATCTGTTTGAGTTCCGCCAACAGGCGGTCATATTCCCCATCGCTGATGACCGGCGCATCCAGCACGTGGTAACGATAATTGTGGAAGTGGATTTGCCGTTTGAGGTCTTCGTATCGGGCTTGTAAATTGTCCATGCCGCGATTATACCCTTTGCAAAACGGCAGGTCACGCTTGTAGTGTGACCACCCGCGCAGCACACTGAGCAGAGCGCAGGCCACGCTTACAGCGTGACTAGCCGCGCAGCACGCTCAACAGCGCGTCCATCATCCTGGCCCGGTACTCGATGGCTGCCTGCACGTTCTGCTGGTGCAGGTCGAAAACCACCGCGTCCACTTCCAAAGCGCCGGCTTCGTTCTTGCGCATCGGCAGCACGGTCTGGCTGTCGCCGTCCAGCTTGACGCTGGTGCGGGCGGCCAGCCTGGCCCCGTCGAACGAGGCCGCGCCCATTTCGATGTAGGCAGTTTCCACCGTCATCCCGGCCGCGTCTTCCACGTACTGGGCGATCTTGTCGGCCACGCTCTTGAGAGCCTCTTTCAATTCCGTATTTGTAGCCATGGTGCCTCCTGAATCAATCGTTTAGGTTTGCTTGGATGAATTTTGGGACTCGCGCCCCTGCGCCAGCACCTGCTGGACGTATTTCCAGGCCATCACCGCCCCGGCCGGGGTGGCCGTCAGCAGGACCGAGAGTTTCGCAGCGCCAGTCGCCACGCTGGTGAACAGGCGCAGGCGCGCCAGGCGGGTGTTCAGCACCAGGTTGAGCGATTGTCCGTGGGCGCGGGTCTGCTCGGGAGTGACGTCCGGGTGCCAGACGCTGTTCGCGTCGCCGCTCCAGCCGACAATGGTGCGGGCCAGCAGCCGGCCGCCCTGGGTGGTCTCGACCCAGGCGAAGTGCAGGAACTCGCGGTTGACCTGCTCCGCCAGCTTGTTGAACTCGGCCCTGGCGCTTTCCCAGGCCTCGCTCGCCGCCTCGCCGATCCCGAAGCTGACCTGGGCCGACTGTGCTTTTTCCGCTTCGCCCATCAGCGCGAACAATTCGGCTTCGGGCGAGCCGGATGCGAAGACGGGTTTGGACGGCGCGGCGAACGAGACCGACTCCCTGACCGAAGGCCCTGCCCGTTTGACGAACTCATCGAAGCGTGCCGGGACCTGGGCCAGCGCCCGTTGCGCCGCGTCCACCTGCGCCCGGGCCTGGTCCAACGCGGCCTGGACGGCGGCGGGGTCTTCCGGCAGGTTGACGCGCCAGACCGAGGCGTTTTCGGGCGGCTCTGCCTCGAACGAGACCGAGGCCGGGCGGGCCGGCGACGCTTCCCAGGGGCCGATCA
>DYLB01000063.1:8884-11008 GCA_020722305.1 Anaerolinea thermophila
GCCTCGAACGAGACCGAGGCCGGGCGGGCCGGCGACGCTTCCCAGGGGCCGATCAGCGCCAGGTCCGCGCCCGCCTCGCCGACGAATTCGAAGACCGGCTGGCTCATGCTTTCGGGCCGAGCAGGCCGGTCATGCCGCTGGCGGCCGCGACGAGGGTCTTCATCAGTTCGGCGCGGCTGTTTTGGGCCTGTTTGACCATATCGAGGTGGATCTGCCAGACGGCGGTGTCCACTTCGCCATCGGTTTCGGGGACGGCCACCAGGGTATCGCCGTCAAGGTTGACCCGGGTCATGGCCCGCAGGCGGGCGTTGCCCTTGAACTCACCGGCTTCGTAGGTCACGCCACCCATGTCCTCGGTGACGTAGGTGCGGACTTCGAGGCTGGTAGCGTCGTCGAGGGCCTTGCTCAGGTAGGTACTCAATTTTTCGACGAATTTCTTCAGCGCGTCGTTGATCTCGCCGCCAGATTTGAAAGTATCGAGCACACCGTAATCGGTGACGGCCTCGGCGGTTGCGGGCGCGGAAGCGGCTTCGGGGGCGGGAGGGTCGAATTTGGCCGCGCCAGACCCCAGGTCCGAGGGAGCGGCTTTGAGGGTGAGGCTGGGGCGTTCGGCTTTGCCCTTCCCGTCGGCAACCATCAGGCGCACGGCCGGGTCCCCGATCACCACGAAATTGCGGGCGTCGTTGTTGGCGGTCCACATCCCGGAGAGTTCGAGGTCGTCGGGCTTCTTGCCGAATTCGATCTCCTCCAGCTCCACGCTCAGGTCGGAGGAGAGTTCGGCGTAGCGTTCGTTGAAGTATTCGAAAGCCGAGCCGACCGGGTGGCCCTCCATCAGCCGCTTGAGAGTGGACTCGAAGACGGCCAGTTGGCGGCCGGCCTTGCCCCAGACAAAGGAGTAGCCCCAGGCGCGCTCCACGTGGCCGATGTAGGCCAGCGCCCCGCCCTTGGGGTTGGAGAGCATCTTCTTGGCCAGGTTGGCGACGAAGGCAGACGGGGCGATCTCGCCGCGCTCTTTGAAGGCTTGTTTGGCGAATTCGTCTATTTTGGGGGTGCCGGCGCCGTAGCAGGCGAAGGCGAAGGTGATCAGTCCGAGCAGGTTGGCGTCGGGGGCCAGGTCGTCGGCGGCGAAGTAGAAATCTTTCGGGATGGGTTTGCGCCATTCCTTCGGGCCGGGCCAGTCCTGGCAGAGCAGGCCGCCCTGGTCGGAGAGCTGCAATTCGTGGCCGTTGGGGAAACCCATGCCGTGGCTGGCGGTGAAGAGCAGGGCCGGGGTCTTGGCCCCGCCCAGGTAATGGCCCAGATTGGACTTGGTGGCTTTGTCGGCTTTGACCAGGTCGAAGTCCCAGGAAGGCTGGTCTTTGCCCAGGCTGTCCACCAGCGGGGCAATGAGGTGCGCGGACGAGAGGCTGGTGGCGCGGTCGTCGGGGTTCGAGACGCCGAAGAAGGCCGCGCGGCGAGGCAGGCCGATCTTCTCCTTTTCGGCTTCGACCACGCTGTTGGCATAGTTCCAGTAGTCTTCGGGCTTGTCGAAGTGGATGCGCCCGACGGCGTACTGCACGTCGAGCTGGTACTGGAAGGAGTAGGGGATTTTCTCCGGGCCGCCGACAATCAGCAGGTAATAGGGATTTTTCTCCGGGTCCGCCGGGCCGGGGCCGGAGCCGTGCCGCTCGAGGAAAGTGCGTTTATTCTCACCGGGACGGTAAGCCGCCGGGCCGATATATTCTTTGTAATAGTGTTCTTTGGATTTGGCGGCCTGCTCTTTGCGCCAGTCCAGCAGCGGGCGCAGGGCCTCGACCACGGCCGGGTCCGCGTCGTGGGCGAAGATCACGCCCCAGCCAGTGCTGGACAGGTCTTTCGGGTCGGCGCCTTCCTTGACGCCGTAGTGTCCCTGGATGGAGCGTTCGTAGTACCACTTGAGTTCCTGGAGGGCTTGCGGGTCCTGCGTCTCACCGCGGATGATGGATGAAAGCTGTCTGGCCTCCATAGGCGGGAGCAGGGGTTCGCCTGTGGCGGCGTTGATGCCATTGAAAACAAGTTCTTCGCTCATAAGTCTCCTTATTACTTTTATAACGTATCATCTCAAAAAGAAAGGGGAACGTCCCGCGGTGTGTCGCTCTTTCCTGG
>DYLB01000064.1 GCA_020722305.1 Anaerolinea thermophila
CAATACCTGCGCTGGGACTATCGCTCCGGGCGCAAACAGGGTAAGAAAATTTTCGACAAAGGGCCGATCCCGGACTTCGAGCAAGCCATTGCGGACAAGATCAACGAAATCCTCACCGACCTCAAGCCTGCCGCGCAACCCGAACTGTTTTCGGTCGAAAAGCCTCAGGGCAAGATCACCTTGCATGGCGGTTCGTGCCTTGAAGTCTTGCCGCAGATGCCCGAAAGTGGCTACGATGCAATCGTTACTTCGCCGCCTTACTGTAACCGTTACGATTACACCCGCACCTACGCGCTCGAACTGGCTTTGCTGGACATAGACGAAAAGGGATTGCTCAAACTTCGCCAGGAGATGCTGAGTTGCACTGTCGAGAACCGGGCCAAAGACCTGCTGAAGATCAACCCGAACTGGACCACCGCCCTGGCAGCCGCCGATGGACAGGAACTGTTACAGGCTATTTTGAAATACCTGGATGACCAAAAGGCGCAGGGCGCATTGAACAATACCGGTATCCCGCGCATGGTCAGGGGCTATTTCTACGAAATGGCGTGCGTGATCGCAGAAAGCGCCCGGGTACTGAAACCCAATACGCCGCTGATCATGGTCAACGATAATGTGCGCTATGCGGGCGCGAGTATTTCAGTGGATTTGATCCTTTCCAGTATCGCCGAAAAACTGGGCTTCGCCGTCGAAAATATCCTGGTCTTGCCGAACGGAAAGGGCAACAGCAGCCAGCAAATGGGGGAACACGGACGGGAAGCCCTGAGGAAGTGCGTGTATGTCTGGAGAAAACTATGAGGCCCAATCCCGCGTACCGCGGCCATCTCCAATCAAGTGACGATCTGGTCACGCCTTATGAAGCGATCCGGGCCGGGTTCGTTGCCCAGGCGCTCGACGCGCCACGCACCAATTACTCCTCCTCCACGTTCGGCCCTTTCAACGGCAGGTTCGGGATGACCACCGCGCCGCGTCTTTCGCCACCCGCCTGGCCCTGGGCGAGACGGAGTTCGCCGCTCATGCCGAGTTCTTCGAAGATGGTCGTGGCCCTGAAGTGACAGTCCACGGCCCAGGCGATCTGCCCGGCCCGGTCGTACAGCCGTCGCAAGGCCAGGTAGGTGTGGGCCAGGTCGGGGCGGGCACGGACGGCGCGCAAGAGCTGCATCGAGCGGATCAGGCGGGACTCGATCTGCGGCCAATCGGGGGTGGGCTGCTGGGTCAGGATGTCGGCCAGGAGCTGCTGCCCGATGCCCTCGGCCCAGCGGTCGCCGACTTTTTCGGCAAGTTCGACCGCTTTGAGAGCCTCGGCCTGGGACGCCTCCACCTGCCGGTCGAGCAGCAGGCACTTGGCCAGGAACAGGCGCGGCAGGTATTGGAAGACCCGGTAGTTCTTCTGCGCCGCCCACTGGATGGCGGTCCGCAGGGTGCGGCAGCCCCGGGCCGGGTCGCCGCGGTGGGCCTGGGCGTAACCCCGCAGGCTGAGCGCCATGTAAACCGCCGGGGTGATCTCGTCCATTTCAACGGGATCAGGCAACGGGTCCAGCACGCCCAGGCACTCGCCCCAGGCGCGCAGCCCGGCATGGACCATGGCCAGCTGCATCCGGGCGAAGATGACCGTGGTCGTCAACAGGCCCTCGGCGGCCCGCCCCTCGACCAGTTCCAATCCCCGGCGGGCGGAATCCAGCGCCCGTTCCCAGGCGCCGACGCGGGTGTAGGCCACGCCCAGGTATCCGAGCACCACCGGGATGTCGTCGGGCAGGCCAGCAGTGCGGCCCTCGGCGGTCATCTGCTCGTGCAGGCTGACGTAGCGGTTGAGGTAGGCGATGGCATCGTCGAAGGCGGCCAGGGCAATGCCGACCCGCCCCAACATGCGCAGGGCGGCGAAGTGCAGTTCGGGGCTGCCGAGTTCCTCGGCCAGGCGCAGGGTGCGGCGGGCGTGGTCCCCGGCGATTTCGGGCTGGCCGCGCAGCCAGAAGAACTGGGCGAAACGGTGGTAGATCTGCCCCAGGCGGGCCTGGTCTTCGAGGGCGTGGGCCAGTTGGCTGGTCTCGTCCAAGATTTCGATGGCCCGCGACAGGTCGCCGGTGAAGGCATAGGCCTGGGCCAGCTGCAAGTTGATGTCCACCCGTTCGCTGCGCTGGCGCGGACCCGGCATCTGCCCCAGCAGCCCGACGGCTTGCAGCCCGAACTGGCGCGCTTCGTGGTACGAGCGCAGGCGCAGGGCCTGCTGCCCGGCGCGGGTCAGGTAGGGCAAAGCCCTGAGCGGCTGGTCGCTGCGGGAGAAATGATAGGCCAGGGTGGCCGCGTCGGCGGGCGGGATGGTCTCTTCGAGCACGGCTGCGATCCGCCCATGCAGGTACTGGCGGCGGGCCTGGCTCAGGCTGGCATAGGCCGCCTGGCGAAACTGGTCGTGGCGGAAGTCGTAGCCCTGCCCGGCCTCGTCTATCAGGCCGCGGGACTGCCACTCCTCGATGAAGGCCACGCAATCTTCGGCGGAAAGGCCGCCGATCTCCTGCAACAAGGCAAACGAAAAGGCGCGCCCGAGGGCGGCCGCGGCGGTCAGGGCTTCGCGGCTGGCCTCCGGGAGGCGGTCGAGGCGGGCTTCGATCACCCGCTGGATCGTCACCGGCAGGTTGACCATGGAAGACGGCTGCATCTGCAGCCCGCTCTCCTGGATGGCGCGCACGGTTTCGATGATGAAGAACGGGTTGCCATGGGTGTCGTGGTACAGACGGTTGGTGAAAATGGTATCGTCGGCCCGGTCAGGCGAGAGGACCCGGGCCAGGTCTGCGGTTTGTTCGGGGGTCAGGCGCGGCAGGTCCATGCGGGCCAACAATCCGCCGCGCTCGACGGCCCGCAGCAGGGTGCGGCGCTCGGTCCCCAGGTCTTCCATGCGGCACAATCCGATCACCAGCAGCGGGGCGTGAACGGCGCGGCGGGCCAGGGCGGCCAGCAGTTCCCAGGTGGGGGTGTCGGCCCAGTGCAGGTCGTCGAAGATCAGCACCAGCGGGCGGGCCGGGAAGCTCCGGCTGAGCAGCAGGAGCAGGGCGATCCAGTCGTCGCGCAGGCTGGCGGCGTCGAGCGGGGCCGGGGCCGGGCTGCGGAGCGAGGCCGAAAGCCCGGGGGCGAGTTGGGCCAGTTGCGAGGCGGCCGCAGGCGGAAGCTCCTGCACGGCCAGCAGCGAGGCCAGCGCCGCGCTGGTCTCCAGTGCCTGGCGCAGCGGGGCGAACGGCACCATGCTCTCCAGTTCGTAACAGGCGCTTTGCAAAACCGGCGTGCCGGGATGCCGGGCGATGAACTCTTGCAGCAGGCGGGTCTTGCCGATGCCTGCCTCGCCGCTGACCAGGAGTAACTGGCCGTTATCGCGGGCGGCCTGCTCCATTGCGGTTTGGAGCAGGGACAAGTGGGAATCGCGCCCGATCAGCGGCAGGGGGGATAGGGATGTCTGGGGCACGGGAGCCGGCTGCCGGGTCCGGTGCGGGGCGGGGACCGCTCGGCCGGATGCCGTTACCGGCGGTAGTTCCCCGCTCTGGATGCTGGTCAGCAGTTCCTGCGTCTCGGGCAGGGGTTCCACGCCCAGTTCCTGGTCGAGGGCGCGGCTGAAGTTCTGGTAGGTTTGGATGGCGCGCGGCCGGTCGCCTTTGAGGGCGTAAAGCTGCATCAGGCGGCGCTGGGCGTTCTCGTCGAAGGGTTCGGCCTCGGCCCATTTGGCGGCGTACTTGAGGGCCTCGTCCAGGTGGCCGGATTGTTGAAAAGCCAGGCTCAGGCGGTCGAGGCTGGCCACGTATTGCTGACGGAGTTCGTCGCGCAGCGGCTGGCACCACTCGTCGTAGAGGTCCTGCAACAGGTCGCCGGTGTAGAGGGCCAGTGCGGCCTGGAGTTCGGCGGGGCCAGAATCGGGCCGGGTATTCTGGATGAAGAATTCCACATCCAGCCAGAGGGGGGCCTGCGGATCGAACTGGATTGTCGAGCCGGTGGTCAGCAGCAGGCCGCCTTCCGGGTCGAGCGGGGCGAGCACGCTGCGCAGGTGATGGAGGTACTGGCGCAGGTTACGCCGGGCGGCGGATTCGCTGGCGTTGGGCCAGAATAAAAAAGCCAACCGCCGCCGGTCGGAGGGCCGGTGACGGTTGAGCAGCAGGTAGGCGAGCAATGAGCGCGTGGTCGGGGAACCCAGGTCGAGCGAAGCGCCATCTGGGGTGTAGAGCCGGAAAGTCTCGAACAGGGTCGCCCGGATGTGCATTTCAGCCCATCGGATATTTCATGCGCTGGCCGCCGATGATATGCAGGTGGAAGTGCATCACCACCTGGTTGGCGTCGGGGCCGGTGTTGACAATCAGGCGGTAGCCGCTCTGGACGACGCCTTCCTGGGCAGCGATCTTTGGCACCACGCCGAGCAGGTGGCCCATCAGGGGCTGGTCTGCTTCACTGAGGTCGTTGGTGGAGGGGATGTGCTTGTTGGGGATGACGAGGATGTGGGTCGGCGCGACAGGATGGATGTCGCGAAAAGCGGTGACGAGTTCGTCCCGGTAGACGACCGTGGCGGGGATTTCACCCGCAGCAATCTTGCAGAAGATACAATCGGTTGACATTTGGCCTCCTGGATAAATTAAAAATTTCTGCCATCCTGAGCGGAGTGAAACGAAGTCGAAGGATGTGGCGGCGCAGTCGAAGGACAACTCTTGCAAACTACCCTTCGACTGCGTTCTTCTCTTCGCTCAGAACTCCACTCAGGGCGAAGGGAAATTATTTTACGGTATCGGCCCGTAGGTGGGGGCGCAGAGGATGTCGTAGTAGTCCAGTTCGATGGCTTTGTTCTGTTCGGCGTAGGCGGCGGCTTCCTTGCCGATGCGGCGGACCACGTCTATGTGCTGGCGGGCGTCGGTGTCCCAGTAGCGGGGCAGGGTCATCAACGGGTCGCCGGCGGGGCCTTCGGGCAGGTAGGACGGGCGTCTCGGGTCGGTTTCGCTGGCCTGCGGGATCCAGTTGTACATGACCGGGCCGCGCGGGTTGACGGTGAATCCCAGCCGGTAGCCGAACTTGCGGGCAAATTGCACCGGGCGGGCGCCAAAATCTCCGCCGGGCCAGATAATGGCAATAGGGGTCTTGTTCAGGTATTTCTGAAAGTTTTCGATGGCGCCCTGCAACTCGCCGGTCAGGTACTCGTCGCTCGAGTTATCGTTCATGTTGATGTTGTGGATTACGCCATGAGCCTGGTAATCCACCCAGCCTTCGGCGGCCAGGGCGGCGTTCTCGGCCCACAGGTCGGGGCGCTCGTCTTTGGCGATGTAGGCGTTGACCACCGGCCACTTCCACTGCTCGTAGAAGGGGCGGAAGTGGGTATCGAAATACTCGGCATAATGGCGGTCGTCCACGATCAGCAGGACCGAGCGGGGCGGGATGTAGGCGTTGTGTTCCAAAAAGTCGGCCATTTGTCCCATGGTAATGGCCTCGAAGCCCTGGTCGTGCAGGTCGTTGAGCAGGCGGCGCTGGTCGTCGGCGCTGATCTGGTTGTCGGTGGTGACGCTGCCCTTGGTGATGCTGTGGAACATGACCGTCATCACCACCGTGCCGGGAGCGGCGTTGGTGGAGGTCCACTTGTCCCTGAGATACTGGCAGGTGTCGGGGATGTAGGTTTGCGGGACGTCAAGGGGGTTGAGTTCGCCGGTCTGGAAGGCGGCCGGCAGGGCGGGCGGGGTGCGCGGCGGAAAGGTGGCGGTGGGGAGCGGGGTCTGCGTGGATGTGGGCAAAGGGGTGACGAGGGCCGTCTGGGCGGTCGTCATGGCCTGGGTCAGCGCGGCGGACAGATCGGGGGTGGGGGAGGCGGGAGTCGCGGCCGGGGCGCAGGCAGTCAAAATAACGGCCAGCAGGCCCAAAGTCGAGGAGAGATACGGGTAAAAAGTAAAACGGGAGAGGTGATGGCTTCGCATAAGTCGCATTGAAAGGGGGGAATTTGTCCAATGATAACAGAAAAGGCGCACCGGGCTGGCGCGCCTTCTGTTTTTTATTGATTTCTTATTACGGTTGTCATTGCGAGGAGCGTAGCGACGAAGCAATCTCCCATTAAGTAGAGATTGCCACGCCGCCGAAGAGCGTCGGCGGCTCGCAATGACACTGCTTACTCGTTCGTCTCTCCTTTGATGAACGCTTCGGTCATGTCGCGGGCGAGGTTGTCGCGGAACTGCTTGGGCGGGGTCTTGAAGAAGTAGGACGAGGGGCCGATGATTGGGCCGGAGAGTTTGCGGTCGAGGGCGATCTTGGCGGCGCGCAGGGCGTCAATCATCACCCCGGCGGAGTTGGGGCTGTCCCAGACTTCGAGCTTGGTCTCGACGTTGAGCGGCACGTCGCCGAAAGTGGTACCCTCCATGCGGATGTAACACCACTTGCGGTCAGTCAGCCACGGGACGTGGTCGGACGGGCCGACGTGGACATTGTCAGCCTCGACCGGGTAGGGGATCATGCTGGTGACTGCGCCGGTCTTGGAGATCTTCTTGCTCTCCAGGCGCTCGCGTTCGAGCATGTTGAGGAAGTCGGTGTTACCGCCGAAGTTGAGCTGGTAGGTGCGGTCGAGGCGCACGCCGCGGTCCACGAACAGGCTGGTCAGGACGCGATGCAGGATGGTGGCCCCGACCTGGGACTTGACGTCGTCGCCCAGGATGGGCAGCCCGGCGTCGCGGAAGCGTTTGCTCCAGTATTCGGACGAGGCGATGAAGACCGGGATGCCGTTGACGAAGGCACAGCCCGCTTCGATGGCCTGTTCCACGTACCATTTGGTCGCCATCTCCGAGCCGACCGGCAGGAAGTTGATCACCACGTCGGTCTGGGTCTCTTTGAGCAGGCGCACGATGTCGGCGGTAGGGCCGGGCGCCTTGACGATGACCTGTGACAGGTACTTGCCCAGCCCGTCGTGGGTCATCCCGCGCACCACCGGAACATTCAAATGCGGCACGTCGCAGAACTTGTAGGTGTTGTTCGGCTCGGCGAAGATCGCTTGGGACAGGTCCTTGCCGACTTTGGTGATGTTGACGTCAATGCCGAGGGTGAACTCGATGTCGCGGATGTGATAGCCGCCCAGGTTGACGTGCATGATGCCGGGGACGGTATCGCTCTCTTTGGCGTTCTTGTAATATTCGACCCCCTGGACCAGCGACGAGGCGCAGTTGCCGACCCCGATGATCGCGACGCGTACTTTTTTGCTCATAACTCTTTTCTCCTTGATCGTTGATGGTTTGGTTCTCCGGGAATTCCGGTGAAAGGACTCGGACCATCCCGGCTGGTTTATGGCTGATCTTGGTTCTCAGGAAAAAGGTTAATCCTGGTGATACCCAAAGACCCAACTAAAATGAAACTTTCGGTCAAATTGCCTGTGCTATAATCGCGTCGATACATTTCCACGGAATGACCCATGACAACAGAAGCGCATTTACAGCGGATGGAACGTCTGCTCCAGGCCTGCCGCGAACTGAGCGCTACGCTCGATTTGCAGCCTTTCCTTCAATCCGCCATCACCTTAGCCAGTGAACTGACGGGCAGCGAAGCCGCTTCGGTGCTGGTTTACGACGAGAGCGTGAGCCAGCTACGCTTTGTCGCCACGCCCTGGTCCCAGCGCAAGGCGCTGACCGGGCTGACCGTCCCGGTCAATGGCAGCGCGGCCGGGTGGGTATTCGCCCACGGCGAGCTGCTCGTCGTCCATGACGCGGCAACCGATCCCCGGCATTTCAAGGGCGCGGACCAGGCGGCTGATTTCGTCACCCGCTCGATCCTGGCGGTCCCGATCACTTACAAAGGGCGGACACTGGGAGTATTGGAAGCGGTCAATAAGGCAGACCGCACCCATTATACCGGGGAAGATGTCACAATCCTAGAGACTCTTGCCTCCCAGGCGGCCCTGGCCATCGAAAACGACCGCCTGGAGCGCAAGCATTATTCCACCCGGGACCAGATGGCCTCTCTCGACCGGATGAAGAGCGAATTCATCGCCATCGCTTCGCACGAACTGCGCACCCCGCTCGGCCTGATCCTGGGACACGCGACTTTCCTGCGTGAACAGGTGGACGAAGGAGCCTATTCACAACTCGACACCATCATCCGCAACGCCATCAAATTGAAAGAGATCATCGAAAGCATGTCCGACGTGGACAATTACCAGCAGGGCAAATCCGTCGTCCGCCGCCAGCCGGTCTCGATGTCGTTCCTGGTCAAGGAGGTGGTCAAATCGTTCGAGGCCGAAGCCCGCTCGAAGGGCCGCGACCTGCGCATGGACGCCGCCGGCGACGATCTCATGGTGGACGGCGACGCCAACAAGATCACCCTGGCTCTGAGCAGCCTGATCAAAAACGCCCTGACCTTCACCGACCGGGGCGGCCACGTCTTCGTCCTGGCCGAAAAGGTCCCCGGCTATGTTAAAGTATCAGTCATAGACGACGGCATCGGCATCCCGGCCAAAAACCTGGCCCACATCTTCGAGCGCTTCTACCAGGTCGAGACCCACCTCACCCGCAGTCATGGCGGCATGGGGCTGGGCCTGTCGGTCGCCAAGACGATGATCGAAATTCACGGCGGGCGAATCTGGGTCGAGAGCAAGGAGGGCAAGGGCAGCATCTTCTCGTTCCTGCTCCCGCTCGACACCCGCAAAAGTGACGCCCCGCCAGGTCCCTTTCTTACCTGAACCATCCGCAGAACGTCCCGAAGGTTCCCTTGAAAAGCCTGTTGAGCCGCTCAAGCCTTCAGGACGGGGCATCCTAACCTGAACCGCATGGAACTCACCTACATCATCGCCGGGCAATTGAGACGGGAATACATACTGCCCCCGGTTGGCCGCCCCCTGCTGGATGCGCCGGGCGGCAACCTGCTCTATACCGCCGCCGGGGCTGCCTTATGGACTTCGGGGATCGGGCTGCTCGGACGGGTGGGGGAAGACTATCCCCGCGACTGGCTGCGGGACCTGGACCGGCGCGGATTCGACGCCCGCGGCCTCCACGTCATCCCCGGCGCGCTGGACCTGAGGCTGTTCCTGGCTTACGGAGACGGGTTCACCCCCCAGCGGACCAACCCGGTCTCGCACTTCGCCCGGCGGCAGATGAGCTTCCCCAAGGCCCTGCTCGGCTACCAGCCGCCCGACGAGAGTTCTACCGGCATCAGCAAGATTGCTCCCAACTCGCCGCGCCTGACCGACATCCCCGAAGAGTACCTGTTCGCCAAAAGCCTGCACCTGTGCGCCCTGGACTACATGACCCAGAGCCGTCTGATTGGCGCTTTCAAGCTCGGCTCGGTCACGGCCATCACTCTCTCGCCTTCACCCTCGTACATGATCCCGCGCCATACGGACCAGCTGCGCCCTCTCGTCCAGGGGCTGACGGCCTTCATCCCCTCCGAGGAGGAACTGCGGGCGCTCTTCTGGGGCCGCACCCACGACCTGTGGGAGATGGCCGAAGCCGTCGGCTCGTTTGGCTGCGAGTTCGTGGTGGTCAAGCGCGGGGCCAAGGGCCAGTTGCTGCTCGACGTGGTTGGCCGTAAACGCTGGGAGGTGCCAGCTTACTCGGCCCGCATCGCCGACCCCACCGGCGCCGGAGACGTCTTCTGCGGCGGGTTCATGGCCGGCTACCACCGCTCGTTCGACCCGCTGGAGGCCGTGCTTTACGGCAACGTGGCCGCCTCGCTCTCGCTCGAAGGCAGCGGCGCGTTCTACGTCCTCGAAGTGCTGCCAGGCTTGGCAGAGGCGCGGGTCGAATCCCTGCGCGGCCTGGTGCGCAAGATATAGAGATTCATTGGGAATTAGCGTGATGCACACCCAGATGTAGGCACACTTGAAGCGTGACCCACGAGACTTATGCCAACCTTACCCGAACGCATTCTCCACTTAGCCACCCAAATCCAGCAGATCCCCGCGCCGACCTTCGACGAGGCGCGGCGGGCCGAGTTCGTGCGCGGCCTGTTCGCAGCCGAGGGCCTGGCGGATGTCCAGACTGATGCGGCGGGCAACGTCCTGGCCCGCCTGCCCGGAACCGGGAGCGCCGCGCCGCTGGCCGTCAGCGCCCACCTCGACACGGTCTTCCCCCTCGAAACGGACCTGCGCCTGATCCACCAGTCTGACCGGATCATCGGGCCAGGCATCGGCGATAACTCGCTGGGGGTGGCCGGGCTGTTGGGCCTGGTCTGGGGATTGCGCCAGGAGAATATTTCCCTGGAGGGCGACCTGTGGCTGGCGGCCAATACCGGCGAGGAGGGGCTGGGCGACTTGCGCGGGATGCGGGCGTTGGTCGAACGTTTCGGCGGGGGCGTGCGGGCTTACGTCGTCCTCGAAGGCATGGCGCTGGGGCACGTCTACCACCGCGCCCTGGGCGTGCAACGCTACCGGGTCACGGCCCACACCCCCGGCGGCCACTCGTGGACGGATTACGGGCATCCCTCGGCCATCCACGAGTTGAGCAGCTTCGTGACAAGGCTGTCGGCGCTGAAACTGCCGTCCGAGCCGCGCACCACCCTCAACGTCGGGCGGATCACCGGCGGGACGTCGGTCAATACCATCGCCGCCGAAGCCTGCCTGGAACTCGACCTGCGCTCGGAAAGTCCGAGAGCGTTGGACGACCTGGTGCGGCGGGTGGAGGGGATGGTCCAGGCGCTGAACCGGCCCGGGGTCACGATCCAGGCCGAAGTCATCGGGCGCAGACCGGCGGGCGAGATCCCGGCCTCGCACCCGCTCGTCCGCCTGGCGGTGGATTCGCTGGCCGAACAGGGCCTGTCCGCCAACCTGACCATCGGCTCGACCGACGCCAATATCCCCCTCAGCCTGGGCTACCCGGCGATCTGCGTGGGCCTGACGGGCGGGTCTGGGGCGCACACGACCAACGAGTACATCTACACCGCGCCGGTGGAGAGGGGACTGGCGAGTTTGGTAGGGTTGGTGAGATCGGTGTTCAGGTTAAGTTCCTAACCCGGACAAGCCGGAAGAGAAAAACCTTTAACCACGAA
>DYLB01000065.1 GCA_020722305.1 Anaerolinea thermophila
CGATGGCGAAGATTAGAGAAAAACGCGAAGACGCGAAGAGACCTTTATTATTTTTTTGTGTCTTCGCGGTGAAATTCTCTTCAGTCATCAGGCCAGTTCAAAAAGCCTTGCGTTCTCTCCGCAAGGCCGGTCATTTTTCGTAGGGTTGAATGGTATGGAGGTCTTTCAAAACCGAGTAATGTTTGACATTGAAAGTTGCCAGTTCGGCGTCAATGCCAACAACGGTTTCCGCAATCAAGGCATCTAATAAACCGACATTCCGGCTCAGGTGATGTGCAGCAAAATTTTTGAGCGCCCGGTCGCAGTCTTGGGCTTCGGCCCAATAAAGATGGTAGGTGGTCAATATTTTTTCGATCCGCTTTTGGTCGCGCAAATTCTGACAGCCCTGGATAAGTCCCATAGCCACCAAACCCGGTATACCAAGTTCCATTTCAGAAGCACTGGAAAGCCAATTGATGGCTGGTTCATATCCCCGCAAGATATCCACCATCACATCGGTATCGAGCAAAATCATGTTAGTTGCCCCGCGATTCGGCTTTCTTGCGGAGGTCGCGGGCGAATTCGAGGCTGTCGCCGATGTCGTTCCGGTCGGCCCACATGCCTGCCAACCCGGATGTCAGCAAATCGGCGGCGGTCACTTCCTTTTTAGCCAATTTTTCTTCGGAAGACTCAACCCTGACAATTACTTCAGCGGTTGTTCCGGGTTTGAGTTTGGATGACCGCAGGCTGACCAGCCCGCCGTTTTTCACTTTCACTTTTCGCTTGAATGCCGTAATCATAAGGTTTGCTCCTGCAAGGATTATACCCTTCTTGGCGAGATGAATCTCGCTTTACCGTCCCAGGATTATAGCCCATCCAGTATCCGGCGGGAGCGTTCGAGCCAGGTGTAACTTTGGACTTTGGCTTGGGCGGCGCGGGCCAGGGAGCCGCGGCGGGACGGGTCGGCCAGCAGGGCGCGCAGGGCTTCCGTCCAGGCGGGGAGGTCGCCGGGCGGGCAGAAGACGGCGCTGGAGTCGTCGAGGATTTCACGGATGACCGGCAGGTCGCTGGTCAGGATGGCGCGCCCGGCGGCCATGTAGTCGAACATTTTCATCGGGCTGGCGACCGCGGCCGAATCCCCGCCGCTGCTGCCGGAAATCGCCTTCTCGTAGGGCATGAGCAGCACGTCGGCGGCGGCCTGGTAACGGGGCAGTTCATCGTTAGGAATGAAGCCGGTGAAGGTCACGTTGGATAGATTCATTCCGGCGGCGCGAGCCTGCCAGTGGACCACGTCGGCGGGACGCCCCCCCGCCCACAGGAATTGCGTCTGTGGGAAGGCGGCGGCGAGATCCAGGAACAGGTCCACGCCGCGGCCGGCGTACAGGTGGCCGGTGCAGGCGACGGTCGGGGCGTCGGTCAGGCCGATTTGACGGCGGGCAGGCCCAGGGTCCGGTAACGAGGCGAAACGCTCCAAATCCACCCCGTTGGGGGCGATGACCGTCTCGAGAGTCCCGCTAAAATCCCGCTTGAGAATATCTCGCAAGGCCTGGGTGATGCAGACCTGGCGCTTCTGGCCAGGGATTTGAAGGAAGCGGCGGTACAGGAACGGGCCGAAACGTCCCTGAGGGGGTTCGTGGAGTTCGAGCAGTACGGGGCGTTTTGCCAGCAGTCCGAAGACCGCCGAGTGGATCGGCCAGACGTAGAGCAGGTCTGGCTGGAGGCGGAGGGCATGGCGGACGGCGCGGTAGGTGAACAGACGGCGGCCAGGGGTTGGGAGCCATTCGAGGCGGAAGGGGGTTTGCAGTCCGTAGTGGGCGGCGAGGGCCTCCCATTCGCGGCTGACGGGCGCGCCAGGTTCGAGGTCGGGCAGGAGCAGGGTCACGTCGTGGCCGAGTTGGGCCATGGCCTGGCAGGTCTTCATCACCTGGATGCCGTTGGCCAGGTAGGCCGGGATGCGCGACATGGCAATGGCAACAATTTTCATTTGCGATTTACGATTGACGATTGATCTCACGCAGGCCGCGCCAGGCGGTGAATCCGATGGACAGGATGAAGTAGCCGGAGAGGAGGGCGGCCATCATCAGGTAGCCGTAACGCGGCACCAGCCAGAAGATGAGCGCCACTTCCGCCGCGCCGACCAGGGCCGAAGCGGCCACCTGGACCTGCGGCTTGCCCAGCGCCAGCAGCAGCGGGCGGTTCCATTGCAGGATGTTTGCCACGCCGTATCCGGCCAGCAGGATGAGCAAGACCGGGTAGGCGGGCGCGGCGTCTGCGCCGTAGAGGGCCGGGATCAGCCACCAACCCACCAGGGCCAGCCCCCCGCCCAGGGTCCCGACCACGCCCGCGGCGATCTGGCTGACCCGTTTGAGCAGGCGGCGGGTTTCGCTCCACTTTTGAGCGGCCACGCTCTCGGTGATCTCCACGTAAGTCGGCCAGATGAACGGGTCGAGGATCAGCAGGATGGGCGTGATGAGTTTCATGGCGATGTTGAAATAACCGACCTCGGTTGTGCCGAGCAGCGAACTCATGTAAAGCGGGATGTTGTCCCGCACGAACAGGTTGACCGTGCCGTTCAGGTTGGTGTTGAGCGCAAAAAAGGCCATGCTCCGCTTTTCGGGCAGGTTGTCAAGCGGGACACGCCACCAGGCGGGGCCGAGCAGGTCCCTGAGTTCGCACAGGGCCAAAATGGCAATCGAAAGCCCGGCATAGATTTTGCCGAGGAGATAAGCCATCAGCACGTAAAAGATCAAGGTGGATTGGGGCAAGCCGCCGGCCCAAAGGTTGACCAGGAACGCCCCTCCCACGACGCCGAAGGTGATCCCGCTTTGGGTGAGATTGATCCCGGCCTGACGGTTAAACCGGCGCGTGACTTGCAGCACGCCGGTGGAAGTCTCGTAGAGTATATTGCCGAGCAGGACGATGCCGTAGAGCGAAAACCAGTGAGCTGTTTGCGGATCATTTCCGAAACGGACCGCACCCCACGGTGCGAGCGCCAGCACGACCAGAAAGGCCAGGGCCGACATGGCGATCTCTGTCAGCCCGGCGGCCTTGACCACTGCGGCCGCTTCGTCTTTCTTCCCGGCGGTCAGGGCCGCGCCCATGTGCTTGACGATCACCTCGCTCATGCGGAAGGTCAGCAGGCGGTTGACGTTGATCGCAAAGGTGGTGATGACCGTCACCAGACCCCAGTCTGTCACGCCGAGCAGGCGCACCGCCAGGATTCCCTGCACCAGCGACAGCCCCGCCGACAGGCTGTGGCTGCCGAACAGGTAACTGCTGTTGCGCAGGACGCGGGCGAGCAGGGGGTCGCGCAGCCAGGAGGGTTTTGAGTCGGGGGAGGTCATAAAAATATTGCGCGTTGCGCAGGAAAATGCGTCGCGCCCGCGGGCCTACAGCGTAACGATGTCTTTCGCCCAGGCGCGTTCGGCGTTGTACCACTCGATCAGGCGGGACATGCCCTCGACCAGCCCCACCTGCGGCTGCCAGCCGAGCATCTGCCGGGCTTTCGAGACGTCCGCCCAGTTCTGGAACATATCCGCCAGGTTGGGCGGGCCATACTGGACGTTTGCTTTTTTGCCGACCAGTTCCTCGGTCATTTTGATCAGGTCGTTGATGGTGATGACTTCGTGCCCGCCGAGGTTGATGATTTCGAAACCGAGCGGCTGAAGGGCGGCGATGGTGCCGCGGGCGATGTCGTCCACGTAGGTGAAGCCGCGGGATTGCTCCCCCGTCCCGTTGACCCGCACCGGGCGTCCCTCGCTGATCCACTGCACGAAGCGGAACATGGCCAGGTCGGGGCGTCCCGCCGGGCCGTAGACGGTGAAATAGCGCACCACGCTCACGTCTATGCCGTAAAGGTGGTGGTACGAGTGGGCCAGCACTTCCGCGCCCTTTTTGCTGGCTGCGTAGGGCTGGAGCGGCTCGCTGCTGGACGAGGTTTCCGGGGTCGGGTAGGGCGGGTTGGCCCCGTAAATGCTGGAGGTGGAGGCCAGCAGGAACTTCGGACAGCCGGTCTGGCGGCAGAGTTCGAGCATGTTGAGGCTGCCCATCACGTTCGACTCGAGGAAGACCCAGGGGTCCTCCACGCTGAAGCGGACGCCGGCCCGGGCAGCCAGGTTGATGACGGCATCGAATTTACGATTGACGATTGGTGATTTACGGTTGAGAATTTCCCGGTCAGAAATATCATCGCGAACAAATTCGAACCCCGGGAGGGCTTGCAACTTCCGCAGGCGGTGTTCCTTCATGCGGACGTCGTAGGCGTCGTTCAGGTTGTCCACGCCGACGACGGTATGCCCCTGCTCGATCAGCGTTTCGGCGGTGCGCGCCCCGATGAATCCGGCCGCGCCGGTGATTAGATAGTGTGCCATATTTTGAGCTCCATGTTTCAAGTTCCATGTCCCATGTTCCAGGTTTCAAGTTCGCAACGCAAGGCTTGGAACAAGGAACCTGGAACTTACAACCTTACGACCTTCTCGTTTCCCTTGGCGATCTTCCCCAACGCATTGCGCCCATCGAAGATGAACTGGGCGGCTTCGAGGATGGCGGGATAATCGTAGGCTTTGTGGTTGGTGACGATCACCACCGCGTCCGCAGCCCGGACGGCGGCCATCAGGTCGGTCACGCTGTCCATTTGCCAGCCGTCGTATTCGTGGTGGATGTGCGGGATGTAGGGGTCGTGGTACTCGACCAGCGCGCCCTTCTGCTTGAGCAGGCCGATTACGTCCAGGGCCGGGGACTCGCGCACGTCGTCAATGTCGGGTTTGTAAGCCGCGCCCAGCACCAGCACGCGGCTGCCTTTCAACACCTTGCCGCGGTCGTTCATCGCATCCAACACCCGGCTGACGACGTAGCGCGGCATGTTGGTGTTGATCTCGGAGGCCAACTCGATGAAACGGGCGTTGTAGTGAAAAGTTTTCATCTTCCACGAGAGATAGAGCGGGTCAATTGGGATGCAGTGCCCGCCCAGCCCCGGACCCGGGGTGAACTTCATGAACCCGAACGGTTTGCTGGCCGCAGCCTCGATCACCTCCCACACGTCCACGCCCAGGCGCTCGCACATGATCGCCAGCTCATTGACCAATCCGATGTTAATCATGCGGAAGGTATTCTCCAGCAGTTTCGCCATCTCGGCGGCTTCCGCCGAGGAGACCGGGAAAACGGTCTGGATCGCGCCGCTGTACCAGGCCGAGGCCACCTCTGAGCAGGATTCGGTGATCCCGCCCATGACCTTGGGCGTGTTGATCGTGGTCCAGTCCTCGCGCCCGGGGTCAACCCGTTCCGGCGAGAAGGCCAGGAACCAGTCCTCGCCGACGGTCAGGCCTTTTTCGTCGCCGAGTTTGGGCAGCAGCACCTCCCGGGTCGTGCCGGGGTAAGTCGTCGATTCGAGCACCACGACCATCCCCTTGTGCATGTATTTCGCCAGCTCGTCGGTGGCGGACAGGATGAACGACATATCCGGGTCGCCGGTCTTGCGCAGCGGGGTCGGGACGCAGATGCTGACCGCGTCCATGTCTTTCAGCACCGAGAAATCGGCCGTAGCCGTCAAATTCCCGGATTTGACCAGCGCAGCAATTGCCTCGGTCTTCACGTCCGGGATGTAGGAGATGCCCCGGTTGAGCGACTCGACTTTGCGCCTGTCCGGGTCCACGCCGGTGACTTTGAACCCGGCCTCGCCGAACACGACGGCCAGGGGCAGTCCCACGTAGCCCATGCCCAGGATGGCGATGTTGGCAGTCTTGGATTTCAGTTTTTCGGTCAGGGTATCTTTGGTTGTCATGTTTGTTCCTCGTTTTATTATCCCTCCCCTGCCCTCACGCTGAGGGCAAGATGCGAGGGCGGAAATCTAGAAAAGATTCAACTGCTTGGGTTCTTCCTTCGGCGTCTCCGGCTCGACCGGCGCAGGCCGCATTTTCGCCAGCGCGGCCCGGGCCTGTTCCAGCATGTGCGGCAGGCGGGCGAAATCTTGCAGGATGAGCGGCTTGTAGGTCGGGTTGTGCAGAGCTGCGGCCGGGTGGAACATCGGGATCACGAACCGCCCCCCGATCTGGCGCATCTGCCCGTGGACGCCGCTGATGCGCGCCCCCGGCATGAACTTGCCCATCGAGAAGCGTCCCAGGGTGATGATGATCTTCGGGTTGATGGCCGCGATCTGGCGTTCGAGGTACAGGTCGCAGGCGGCCAGTTCTTCGGGCAGCGGGTCGCGGTTGTTGGGCGGGCGGCACTTGACCACGTTGCCGATCCAGACATCCGTGCGTTTCAGCCCGGCCTGGGCCAGCAGCTGTTCCAAAAATTGCCCCGCCGCGCCGACGAAGGGCCGTCCCTGCTCGTTTTCGTAGAAGCCGGGGCCTTCGCCGATCAGCATGACCTCGGCCTCCGCCGGGCCTTCACCGGGGACAGCCCGTTTGCGGCCCTTGTGCAGGTCGCAGTTGGTGCAAACCGAGACTTCTTTGGCAATCTGGGCCAGAATTTCTTCAGCGGTCATCCTCACTCCTTTCCAGCGAAGCGGTCATCAGCAACGCGTCTTCGCCGTTATCCTTGTAATAGCCGCGCCGCCGCCCTACGACCTCGAAGCCGAACTCGGCATACAACGCCTGGGCCGGGAAGTTCCCGCTCCGCACGTCGAGCATGACGGTGCGCGCCCCTTCGTCTGCGGCCCGCGCCAAAACATGCTTCAATAATTTCCGGGCGATTCCCTGTCGCCGCCATTCGGGGTGGACCGCAAGGGTCGCGATGTGGGCCTCGTCCATGATCAGCCACAGCACCAGCACGGCCAGGATGGCTTTTTCGCCGGGCCTTCGTACCTGTGGTTCCACGACCACCGGCCGCGGCGGTTTGTACTCCAGCGGCTTTGCATCGGGCGGCAGGGTCACTTCCACCACCCAGGGACGCGAGGCCGGGTTGGTCAACTCGAACTTGTACGAATTCAACGACCAGGGCAGGCTGAAACTCATGCAATCCAGCAGGAAGACCAGTTCGAGGTCTTCTGGCTCCATGCGGCGGATGGTCAGTTCAGGCATTCGGGATTGGGTTGGCAAGGTGCAGGTAGATCGGGGCCAGCGCGGCCGGGTCGTCACTTGCGCCGGATTGCCAGCGCTTCCAGGCCAGCTCGGCCAGCAGCGCCGGGCGGCGGACGGATTGGGCCGGGGAGGCCAGCTGGACGTTGATCCGTTTGCGGGCCAGACGCTGGCGTTCGTCGCCGGTCAACTCGCCGCAGACGATCGTCGGGGACTTGATTTTGCGGGAGAGCTGTTCCACCGTCGAAAGCGTGGCGGGACCCTCGGCCTGCCACCCGGCTTCGGAGGCGGTATACCAGCCGACGGCCAAACGGCCGCGCCCGGCCTGTAGCACGGCAGCCAGCGGCAGGTCCGTGAGAGGCTGCGCCGCGGCGACGATATCGAGGGTGGGAATGCCGATCAACGGGATGTGCCGCGCCAGGGCGATGCCCTTCACCAGCGATAATCCGACGCGCAAACTGGTAAAGGAACCGGGGCCAAGCGCCACACCGAGGGCCTGTACCTCCGTCATCTTGACCTCGGCGCGGGCTAATAATTCGGCCAGGGCGGGCGGGACTTGCTCGGTGTGGTGGGCACGGCTGGTCCAGGTCGTCTCGGCCAGGACGCGTTCGCCGTCGTAGAGCGCCAGCCCTACCTGGGCTGTGGAAGTGTCAACCGCCAGCAGCATCAGGCCACCCCGAACACGACCCGGCGATAGTCGGCCAGTAATTCTTCATAACGCTTGCCTTTTCCGGTAATTTGCATCTGGCGCTGTTCCTCGTCCACGTGCTCCAGTTTGAGCCAGAGCCGCTCGCCCGGCAGGGCCGGTTCGAGGCGTTCCGGCCATTCGACCAGCAGCGGCCCTTCGGCGAGCATCCCGTCCAGGTCGAGTTCCTCGGCTTCGGGGACGGACTCCAGCCGGTAGGCGTCCAGGTGAAAGAGCCGGGAGGAGTCGGGCCGCCGGTAAACGTTGACCAGGATGAAGGTCGGGCTGGAAACGGGGTCGAGCGCTCCCCAGCCCTGGGCCACGCCCTGGGCGAAGGTCGTCTTGCCCGCGCCCAGTTCGCCTTGCAGGCAGATCACATCGCCGGGGCGGAGCAAATGCCCAAGCCGCATCCCCAGGCGGCGGGTTTGCCCGGGGCTGCGGCTGAAGAATTCGAAGGTGTTGGGGTCCAGAATAGGCATGACGAAAGGATTATACTCGCGGGCAGGATATACGTCATGGGGAGGGGCAAGGCCGCGAATTAAGATAAGATTACCCCATCCAATTCTCAGGAGGTTTCTATGGACAGATTTTTAGAGACACTTAGCGAAAAAGCTGCCCTGGTCCTGCCCAACCTGCTCACGGCCCTGGCGATCTTCCTGGTCAGCCTTTACCTGGCCGGGCTGCTCGGTAAACTGGTGGGACGGGTGCTCGCAAAGAACAAGGCCGACCACGAGATCACCCTGCTGCTCAGCCAGGTGACCCGCTGGAGCATCATCGTCTTCGGCCTGATCACCGCCCTGCAGCGCTTCTTCGACGTGACCGCCTTCCTGGCCGGGCTGGGGATCCTCGGCTTCACGGTTGGGTTTGCCATGCAAGAGATTATGCAAAATTTCGTGGCGGGCATCATCCTGCTCGTCCAGCAGCCTTTCAGCGTGGGCGACGCGGCGGAAGTGGGCGGCTACGGCGGGACGGTGGAGGTGATCAACGTGCGCACCACCGAAATCCGCACCTGGGACGGGCTGGTCGTCATCCTGCCCAACGCCAGCATTTTGTCGAACCCGATCACCAACTACACCCGCGCCCGGCGGCGGCGGATCGAGATCCCGGTCGGCGTGGGGTACGGGTCCGATCTGGAGCGGGCGCGGGCAGCCGCCATCGAGTCAGTCAAGGTCATCCCCGGCTTCGTCGAAGACCCCGCCCCGTCTGTGGTCTTCGACGCCTTCGGCGATTCGGCGATCAATTTGACGGTTTATTTCTGGGTGGACGTGGAGAAAGCCGGTTTCCTGGATGCCAAGGACGCGGCCGTGCGCCAGATCAAGGCCGCCTTCGACAAGCAGGGCATCGACATCCCCTTCCCGGTCCGCACGGTGTATATGCGTTCGGAAAATGGCTAATCTATCACCAGCAGGTCTTTCTTCTCTTCGATCATTCCCAGTTTGGCGCCGATGATGCGGGCGATCTTGCGCGAAGCCTCGGGACGGGCAGCCCGGCGGCAGGCGGCGACGTAATGCTCGCGCTCCTCCGGGTGGGCAATCCAGCGCCTGAGCGTGGCGACCACCTGTTTCGGTTCCGGCGCCCAGACCCCCGCTCCGGATTCCTTGACGTAAGTCACATTGCCGTCCTCCTGTCCCGGCAGGCGGGCGTACAGGATCAGCGGCAGGTGGGCGGTGAAAGCCTCGGCGATGGTGCTCGGCCCGGCTTTGGTGACGAGCGCGTCGGCGGCGCGCATGAAATCGGGCAGGTCGCGGGTGAAGCCGTAGATGAAAGCCGGGATCGGCCAGTGCCGGGACTCGAGCTCCGCTTTCAGTTTGGTATTCCGCCCGGCCACGACGACCAGGCCCAGGTCCAGGCCCGAGGCGGCAATGGCTTTGGCCGTCTCGCCGAGCGGACCCATCCCCTCCCCGCCGCCTACAACCAGTACGATGAATTTGTCCTTCGGCCAGCCGAGTTTTTCGCGCAGTTCGGTCTTGTCGCCCAGCAGTTGGGTGCAGCGTTCGGCGATCGGCAGGCCGACCACGCGCACTTTTTCGGGCGGCATCTTGTATTGCAAAGCTTTGCGGCGGGCTCTCTCGGTCGGGACGAGGATGTAGTCGGCCCGCTGGTCGTACCACAGGGCGTGGGTGGTGACCAGGTCGGTGACGACGGTGATGAAGGGCGGGCGGCGCTTGCCGAGGGCCTTGAGGATCATCGAGTTGGCCAGAGGGTGGACAGTGACGACCAGGTCTGCCGGGTGGCTGTTGACCAGTTGGCGCGAGGCGCGGGCCACGTAGGGCCACATCGTAGTCGTCAGGGCCCGCGCCTGCGGCCGCCCATTGCTGATCTTGAAGCTGACGCCCCAAAGCTGGGGCGCTTTGACCATGTAGGGATACCAGTCGGGCATGCGGTTGAAGGGCAGCGGCGCATAGGCTTTGAAGAAATCCACCATTTCGGTAGTTATGGCATCGCCGAATTCGAGATTCAGGGCTTCGATGATGGCTTCAGCTGCGCTGCGATGTCCCCCGCCTGTGTCCGAAAACAGGAACAGGACGTGGGGTTTACGGGGTTGGCTCATTGGTTCCTCGCGGCAATATGGTTTTGATCCGTCGTGACAGTTCGCGGCGGGAGAGCATCACCCGCCGGGCGCAGCCCCGGCACTCCAGGCCGATGTCGGCCCCCAGGCGGGTCACCGTCCATTCATACGAGCCGCAGGGGTGGGGTTTGCGCAGGCGCACAACGTCGTTCAGTTCCAGGTCTGGAAGCATGGTGCCATTATACCCAAGTGCGTCCCCCTGCCGGGTAAGCATTGGGTTAAAAGTTGGGTCATGGGTGACGTACCGCCTCGAAGGCTTGTCTTTCAAGGAAGTTTGTGGAAGAAGAATAACTGGCATGGAATGAGTCCACTGCAAAAACTCCAAAAACTTAACGCGAAGCCGCCAAGGCGCAA
>DYLB01000066.1 GCA_020722305.1 Anaerolinea thermophila
ACTGACGACACCGCGATTTTCAGTCGCGTGCTCTACCAACTGAGCTATCTCGGCCTGAGTATTCGGTTGTTAAGCGTGGGTGATTTTACTAGCAGACATAGAGATTGTCAAGCAAGATTTTTTGGGGGACGAAACCCCGCCTCTTCCCTTGACCTGAGCCTGCTTCCGCACTACAATCCCCGAACCATTCTGGAAGGGAACCATGTTCGAAACGCTTACCGGACGACTCAACCAGGTCTTCGACCAACTCCGCCGCCGGGGCAAACTCTCCGAAGCCGACGTGGATGCCGCCATGCGCGAAGTCCGCCTGGCGCTGCTCGAAGCCGACGTGCATTACAGCGTGGTCAAGGATTTCGTGGCCCGCGTCCGCCAGCGGGCTGTCGGCGCGGAAGTCTCGAAGGCGTTGAATCCGGGCCAGCAGGTGATCAAGATCGTCCACGAAGAGATGATCGCCACCCTGGGCGAACCCGCCCCGCTCAACCTGTCGGGGCCGAAACCGCGCGTCGTCCTGCTGGCCGGCCTTCAGGGGTCCGGCAAGACCACCGCGGCGGGCAAACTGGCGCGCCTCTTCCGCTCACGCGGGGAACGCGTCATGCTGGTGGCCGGCGACCCGTACCGTCCCGCCGCCATCCAGCAATTGCAGAACCTGGGCCAGCGCCTGGACGTGCCGGTCTTCACCCAGGGCGGGATCAAGCCGCCCGACCTGGCGAAGAAAGCCTTCGACCAGGCCGAAAAGGGCGGCTACTCGCTCATGATTGTGGATACCGCCGGGCGCTCCCAGCTCGACGAAGCCCTGATGGATGAACTGCGGGCGATCTCGGCCAGGGTCAAGCCGGTGGAGACCCTGCTGGTGATTGACGCCATGATTGGCCAGGAGGCCCTGCACATTGCCGAAGGATTCCGGGATGCGGTTGCGCTGACCGGCCTGATCCTGACCAAAATGGACGGCGATGCCCGGGGCGGCGCGGCCATCTCGATCCGCTCGGTGACCGGTGTGCCGCTCAAATTCCTGGGCACCGGCGAAAAACTGGACGCCCTCGAAACCTACGACCCGGCCCGCCTGGCCTCCCGTATCCTGGGTATGGGCGACGTGATCGGCCTGATCGAAAAAGCCGAAGCCGCCTTCGACGCCGAGACAGCCCAGAAAAGCGCTGAGAAGATGCTCAAGGGTCAGTTCACCCTCGAAGACTGGCTGGAGCAAATGCGCCAGATGCGCAAGATGGGGCCGCTCAGCCAGATTTTGGAAATGATCCCTGGCCAGATGGGGCAGGCCGCCCGTAACGTGAACCCGCAGGACGTCGAAAAGAATTTCAAGCAAGTCGAGGCCATCATCAATTCGATGACCCGCCGGGAGCGCCGCAACCCCGACATCCTGAACGCCTCCCGCCGCCGCCGCATTGCGGCCGGTTCCGGCACCCAGGTGCAGGACGTCAACCGCCTGATGAAGCAGTTCCGCGGCCTGGAGCGGTTGATGAAACAGGCCAAAAAGACCGGCGGGCGCAACCTGCGCGGGTTGTTTGGGTAATATTGCTCCAAATACTTGATAAAAGTTTGGTAAAATCAAGTGCTTTTTGATAGGGTAATCCAGCCCTGCGGGGCGCGACCTTTCTCGCACCCCTCACCCCGCAAGGACTGACACACCAACCGACAAGCAAACAACAATCCGAAGGAGAAAGTTTTCGATGGTTCGTATTCGTCTGCGACGCGTTGGCCTGAAAGGCCAGCCTTCATACCGCATTGTGGCTGCTGAAAAGGAAAGCCCCCGGGATGGCCGCTTCCTGGAAATCCTGGGCTTCTACAACCCCCGCACAGACCCGGCCACGGTGCAAATCAAGGAAGACCGGATTTACGACTGGATGAGCAAGGGCGCTCAGTTGAGCGACTCGGTCGAGCAGGTTTTCAAGAGCGCCGGGGTCCTGGACCGTTACGCCCGCTTCAAGGCTGGCGAAACGGTCGAGACCCTGGTGGCCGAATCTGAAAAGATGCAGGCCGAGCGCAACGCCAACCCTAAGACTCGCCAGAACTGATCCGATATCCCCGCTGAAGGGGCAACTTATGAAAGATTTGATCGAGTACATCGCCCGCTCCCTGGTCGAACACCCCGAAGCCGTTGAGGTGCATGAGTTCCGCACCGGCGGGAGGGTCAAGATCGAGCTGCGGGTGGCGAAAGACGACATGGGTCGCGTGATCGGCAAGAGCGGCCGCGTGGCCAACGCCATCCGCACCCTCATGCGGGTCGCGGCCGAGCGCACAGGCCAGCAGGCCACGCTCGACGTGGTCGAACCCTGATGCCCCGTACCAAACCTCCAGCCCAGGCTGGGTCAGGCTCGCCCCCCGTCGGCGAGCCTGTCTATTTGGTGGTGGGCAGGCTGCGCCGTCCGCATGGCGTGCGCGGCGAGATCCTCATGGAAGTCCTCACCGATTTCCCTGAGCGTCTCAAGCGCGGCAAGCAGGTCTTCATCGGCGACGACCGCCTCCCGCACACGATTGCCGCCCGCCGCCGCCACAATGACGGGCTGCTGCTCACTTTCGAGGGCTTCACCGACCGCGACCAAGCCGCCAAACTGCGCAACCAGGATGTCTTCGTCCTGGCCGATAGCCTGCCCGAGCTGCCCGAAGGCGAGTATTACCACCACCAGCTCATCGGGCTGAACGTGGTGGCGGACACTGGCCAGTTGCTTGGCACGCTGGTCGAGATCATCGAGACCGGGGCCAACGACGTTTACGCCGTGCGGGACGAGAACGGGCGCGAACTCCTGCTCCCGGCCATCCCCCCGGTCGTCCTGGACGTGGACCTGGATTCCGCCACGATGCGCGTCCACCTGCTCGAAGGCCTGCTGGACGAGTAGCCTGATTCTGTTACGAGGGGCCATGTCTGATCCACGACGCTTCTGGATGGGTTTCACCCTGGTCAAAGGCATCGGCGCGGCGCGCTTGCAAATGCTCCTGTCGCATTTTGGGGATGTCGAGACGGCCTGGGGCGCATCCCCCGCGGCCCTGAAAGCTGCCGGTCTCAGCGAAAAATTGACCGAGCGCCTCGTCCAGGTGCGCGAACAAGCCGACCTGTCCCGCCTGCTCGAACAGGCCCTAGCCAGTGGCATCCAGGTGCTCACCTGGGAAGACGCCGCCTATCCCCCCTTGCTCAAGGAAATTGACCAGCCACCGCCCGTGCTCTACCTGCGCGGCGAGATCACCGATGAAGACGGCTGGGCGGTCGCCATCGTCGGCACCCGGCGCGTCTCTCCCTACGGACGCCAGGTAACAGAGGAGATCGCCTCCTTCCTGGCCGCCAACGGCGTAACGGTCGTCTCCGGCCTGGCGCGCGGCGTGGATGCCATCGCCCACGCCGCGGCGCTCAAGAACGGCGGCCGCAGCCTGGCCGTGCTCGGCTCCGGTGTGGACCGCATCTACCCGCCGGAGAATCGGCAATTGGCCGAAAAGATGGTCGGCCAGGGCGCAATCATCAGCGATTACCCGCCCGGCACCCCGCCCGAGGCTCCCAACTTCCCGCCCCGCAACCGGATCATCTCTGGGCTGTCGCGGGCGGTGATTGTCATCGAAGCCGGGGAGACCAGCGGCGCGCTCATCACGGCCGGGTTCGCCGCCGAACAGGGACGCGAGGTCTTCGCCGTGCCGGGCAACATCCTGGCCCCGCAGAGCAAGGGCACCAATAAGCTGATCCAAGACGGCGCCCGCCCGCTCCTGAACGCCAAAGACGTGCTGGATCTGCTCAACCTGGCCCAGGTCAGCGTACAGCGCCAGGCCCGCAAAATCCTGCCTTCCGACCCGACCGAGGCCCGCCTGCTGGAGGCCCTCGGCCCCGAACCGCTCCACGTGGACGAGATCCGTAGCCTGACCGGCCTGCCGATTGAGCAGGTCTCCGCCGCCCTGACCCTGATGGAACTGAAAGGCATGGTGCGCCAGGTGGGGGGCATGAACTATATCGCGGTTCGTGAGGTACAATCGGGCTACGAAACTTGAGGAGAGAGGTGTTCGAATGACAAACTTCCGCAGTCTTCATCAATTTGACCTCTTGCAAAACTAACAATCCTGCGCATTTACAAATCGTCCCGAAGGCTTGTTCAGGCGATATGCGGCACAACCCAGCCTTCGGGACGGTTATGCAAGAGGTCTACAAGATGCGCGGCTGATGAAGACTCCATCGAAGACTTCGGAAGTTTTCCCAGACACCCATTCGCAATTCACTATGTTGGAACATACTTATGCTGTAATCATGGCTGGCGGGGGCGGGACGCGCTTATGGCCGGTCTCGCGCCGCAGCCACCCTAAACAGGTCATCCCGCTGGTCGAAGAGCGCACGCTTTTCCAGACCACCGTCCAGCGCCTGGAAGGACTATTCCAGCCTGCCCACGTTTTCGTCGTCACGGTCGAAGAACAGGCCGAGGCGCTGATGGCCCAAGCCCCCAACATCCCGGCTGGGAATTTCCTGCTCGAACCCGAGCCGCGCGGCACCGCCTCGGCGATTGGCCTGGCAGCGGCGGTTTTAAGAAAGCGCGACCCGCAGGCGGTGATGGTCTCCCTGCACTCGGATCATTACATCCGCAACCAGGACCTGTTCCACCTGCTCGTGCGGGTCGCGGTGGACGTGGCCAATGCCGGATATCTGGTCACCCTCGGGATCACGCCGACTTATCCTGCAACGGTATACGGCTACATCCAGCGCAGCGCCATCCTGCCCGAAAAATTTGGCTACCCGGTCTACAGTGTGCTGCGCTTCAAGGAAAAGCCAGAGGAACGCCAGGCGCGGGAGATGATCTCCAGCGGCGACCACTACTGGAACTCCGGGATGTTCTTCTGGAAGGTGGAAAACATCCTGACCGAGATCGAACGCCAGATGCCCAATCTGGCTTCGGTACTGGCTCGAATTTCCGCAGTTTGGGAAACGCCCGAACGCGAGACAGCCTTGAAGCTGCTTTGGCCCGGCCTCGACAACGTGACCGTTGATTACGGCATTATGGAAAATGCCGACAGGGTTGCGGTCTTGCCCGCAGGCGGGTTAGAATGGAGCGATATCGGCAACTGGAACTCGCTCTTCGACGTGCTCCTGCCGGACAAGGACGGCAACATCGTCTTCAGCGGCCACCACATCCCGCTGGATACCTCCAGCTCGCTGGTGTATGGCAACAAGGACGACCGCCTGATCGTCACCATCGGCGTGGACAACCTGATCATTGTGGATACCGGTGACGTTCTGCTGGTCTGCCGTAAGGACCAGGCCGCCAGGGTGCGTCAAGTGGTGGATGCTCTGAAAAACTCCGAACGCGACCGTTACACGTAACGCGGCATTCCCTTCGGCTTTGCTCAGGGCAAGCATGCCGCAACCAAACGGCGACATAAATGTCGCGCTACAACATTTGCGCGTTCGATGCAAATGTTGCGCGGCAATACTATAGGAGGCATTTATGGAAGCCTACTGTATGAAATGCAAAACCAAACGCGAAATCATGAACCCGGAGGCCACGTTCAACAAATCCGGCGCGCCGGTGACGCGCGGCACCTGCCCGGTGTGCGGGACGGTTCTCTTCCGCACCGGGCGGACGGAGGCCCACGCCGGCCTGACCCCGCCCAAGCAGGAGGCCCAACGTTCGGGCAAACTCGTCATCGTCGAATCCCCGGCCAAAGCCCGAACCGTGGGCCGGTTCCTCGGCAAAGGCTACACGGTCAAGGCCTCGGTCGGGCACGTGCGCGACCTGCTCCGCTCACAATTATCGGTGGATGTGGAGAACGAATTCCAGCCCAAGTATCGCGTCCCCAACGAAAAGAAGGAAGTGGTCAAGGAACTCAAAAAGCTCGCCAAAGAATCGGCTGAAATCTACCTGGCGACCGACCCCGACCGGGAAGGTGAAGCCATCGCCTGGCACCTGATGGAGGCCGCGGCCATCCAACCGGACATCGCCCGGCGGGTGGTCTTCCACGAGATCACCGAGCCGGCCATCAGGGAGGCCTTCTCGCACCCGCGCCAGATCAACATGGACCTGGTCAACGCCCAGCAGGCCCGCCGGGTGCTCGACCGGCTGGTAGGTTACAGCATCAGCCCCATTCTGTGGGAAAAGGTCCGCAGCCGCCTCTCGGCAGGACGGGTCCAATCGGTGGCGCTCAGGTTCATCGTCGAGAGGGAACGGGAGATCGAGGCTTTCGTCCCGGTCGAGTATTGGACCATCGAGGCTGAACTTCGGCCCGAGTCGCTCAAATCTACATTCATTACCAGGCTGTCCAAGATTGATGGCCAGGACCCCGAACTGCCGAACGAGGAGACAGTCCGGCCTTACCTGGTGGATATGGAAAAGGCGGCTTACACGATCACGAAGATCAAGCGCGGCGAGCGCCGCCGCAAACCTTCCGCGCCGTTCACCACCTCCACCCTCCAGCAGGAGGCCTCCCGCCGGCTTGGGTTCACCGCCAAACGGACGATGGCGCTGGCCCAGGGCCTGTACGAAGGCCAGGACGTGGGCGAAGGCGGGACGACCGGCCTGATTACCTACATGCGTACCGATTCGACCAACGTCTCGGAGCTGGCTCAGAAGGAAGCCCGCGAGTACGTGATGGGCAAATACGGCGGGGATTTCCTGCCGCCTGACCCGCCGGAGTACAAGACCAAGTCGAAGGGCGCCCAGGAAGCCCACGAGGCCGTCCGCCCGACCTCGGCGATGCGCGACCCGGAGAAGGTCAAGCCTTATCTCGACCCGGCCATGTTCAAACTCTACCAACTGATCTGGAAGCGTTTCATCGCCTCCCAGATGGAGGCCGCCGTCTACGATACCTTGCAGGTCGAAGTGACCGGGCAATCGGACCACATCTACCTGCTGCGGGCTTCGGGTTCGGCGGTCAGGTTCCCCGGTTTCCTGGTGGTGTATGAGGAAGCCAAAAGCGAGGACGCCAAGCCTGAAGACGAGGAGAACGTGCGCATCCCTGCCGGCATCGAAGAGGGCCAGAAACAGGAACTGGCGCGCCTGATCCCCGAACAACATTTTACCCAGCCGCCGCCGCGCTTCTCGGAAGCCACCCTGGTGGCGACCCTCGAAGAATACGGGATTGGGCGCCCGTCCACCTACGCCCCAACCCTGTCCACGATCCAACAGCGCGGCTACGTCGAACGCATCGAAAAGCGCCTCGTCCCGACGGAGACGGGGATGCTGGTCAACGACCTGATGGTCAAATACTTCCCCAACATCGTGGATACCAGTTTCACTGCCAACATGGAAGAGAACCTCGACAAAGTGGCCTCCGGCGACAGCGACTGGGTCAAGGTGATGGACGGGTTCTACGGGCCGTTCTCGCAGCAGGTGGCCGTCGCCCAGTCCGAGATGCCGGTTATCAAATCCGGGCCGGAGCCAATCGGCCGCGCCTGCCCGAATTGCGGCAAGGAGCTGGTCATTCGCTATGGGCGCTACGGCAAGTTCATCTCGTGCAGCGGATTCCCCGAATGCCGCTACACCGAACCCTGGCTGGAGAAGATCGGCGTCACCTGCCCGAAAGACGGCGGCGAGATCGTCGAGCGCAAGACACGCAAGAACCGCATCTTTTACGGCTGCTCCAATTATCCCGCCTGTGACTTTACGTCGTGGAAACGCCCGCTGGCCCAGCCCTGCCCCAAATGCGGCGGGATGCTGGTGGTTGCCAACAAGCGCGAAGCGCAGTGTATGGTTTGCGAAGAATCTTTCCTTCTGGATGAAGTCGTCCCAGAATCGGCGTAGAATTTTTCACCACTTGGTAGGTCGCGTTTCAAACGCGACCTACTCCCTTACGGAGTTCGATCATGTTTTTTCTAACTGGTGTTTTGCTCAGCGGCGTGAACGACAGGCTCGCTTACCTCGACCCCGGCTCCGGCAGTTTCCTGCTGCAACTCTTGATCGCGGTCCTGCTCGGGGCGGGGATCGCCCTGAAGGCCTCGTGGGGCAAGATCAAGGGATTGTTCGGCGGGAAAGCCGCCAAAGACGAAGACGCTGACGAAGATGACGATGACTAAGGGGAAACTTCCCGCCTCGTTCCGGGACCCGAGCGGGTTCCTGTTCGACCGGGAGGGTGTGCTCTACCGGCAGGTCAACCGCGCCTACACCGACGAGTACGGGATGTTGATGCGATCCGGCCTGTACGAGAAACTGGTCAAGGCCGGGCTGCTCGTCGCCCATGAAGAAGTCGAGGCCCAGCCGGCGGAACCGTTGCTGGCTTTCAAGGTCATCCGCCCGGAGCGGGTGCCGTTCGTTTCGTATCCCTACGAGTGGTCGTTCAGCCAGTTGAAAGACGCCGCTCTGGCGACCCTGCGCATCCAGAAGCGGGCGCTCAAGGCGGGCATGTCGCTCAAGGATGCCAGCGCCTACAACATCCAGTTCGTGGACGGCAGGCCGCTGCTGATAGACACACTTTCCTTTGAGATTTACAAAGAAGGCTTGCCCTGGGTGGCCTACCGCCAGTTCTGCCAGCATTTCCTGGCTCCGTTGGCCCTGATGACCTACACCGACGTCCGCTTGAGCCAGTTGCTGCGGGTCTACATTGACGGGGTGCCGCTCGACCTGGCCAGCCGCCTGCTCCCCTTCCGCACCCGCCTGGACTTCGGCTTGTTGACCCACCTCCACGTCCACGCCAGCGCCCAGAAGCGTTACGCCGGCAAGGCCATCCAGGAGCAGAAATCCCGGGCCGGGATGAGCAAACAAGCCCTGCTGGGCCTGATCGACTCTCTCGAAGCGGCGGTCAAAAAGCTGGCCTGGAAACCCGGCGGCACCGAATGGGGCGATTACTATGACATTACCAACTACTCCGAGGCCGCTTTCGCCCGTAAAAAGGAATTGATCACAGCGTGGGTCAATCACGTCAAGCCGCGCCTGGTCTGGGACCTGGGGGCGAATACCGGTGTCTTCAGCCGTATCGCCAGTGAAGCCGGATACCACACGGTGGCCTTCGACATTGACCCGTCAGCGGTGGAGAAAAACTATTTGCAGGTCCAGGCCGAAAAGTCCCGCAAGTTGCTGCCGCTGGTGCTCGACCTGACCAATCCCAGTCCGGCCCTCGGCTGGGATAATCAGGAACGCGACTCCTTCGGTCAGCGCGGCCCGGCGGACATGGTCTTCGCCCTGGCGTTGATCCACCACCTGGCGATCTCGAACAACGTGCCTTTGCCCGAACTGGCCCGCTTTTTCCACAATGCCGGCAAATGGCTGGTGCTGGAGTTCGTCCCCAAGTCTGATTCGCAGGTGCAGAAACTGCTCGCCAGCCGGGAGGACATCTTCCCAAACTATTGCCGCCAGGTGCTCGAGCAGGTCTTCTCGCCGCGCTTCATCATCCACCAGGCCGTCCAGCTGGGCGATTCTGAGCGGATATTGTACTTAATGGAAGCCCGCAAAAACGTTGTCTAACTGGCAAGATTCAGTATAATAAAGATGCTCATTTGTTCGTATTTTGAATGGCGGCGCAATCTAAATAACCTTTTCACGAGCGCTTGAAAGGAGCCAAAATGGAGTCCATATCCGAGAGATTGAAGAACCCCGTCGTCGCGGGAATTGCGGGCATTTTTGCCGGGCTTTTGCTCGGCCTGCTGGTTGGCTGGGTGCTCTGGCCGGTGGAATATACTGATACCACACCGGATTCCCTGCGGGCCGACCTCCAGGAAGATTATCTGCGCATGGCCATCGACTCCTTCGAGTTGAACGGGGACACCGAAAAAGCGCTCCAGCGTTATGCCAACCTGGGCAACCAGGCTGAAGCCAACCTGCTCAAGGTCCAGCAGATGCCGGGCGCCCAAGACGTGGGGAGCATCGTCACTTACACCCAGTTGATCAATGCGGCGATGCCTCCCGAAACGGTTACGCCTGATACCCCGGCTGCCGGACCGTCCTGGCTGGTGTACGTGATCGGGTTCGGGCTGTTGTTCATCGTCGGCGTGGGCGCGGCGGCTTACCTGCTCCTCTTCCGCAGGCCCCGCTCCAGCACGGCGGATATGACCCCGGCCCAACAGGCCCGGGCCCTCTCGCGCCAGACCGAAGTGGTGGATTACGAAGCCATGGGCCAGGCCCCACCCATTTCGCAGTTCGTCACCACCTACGTGATCAAGGATGACCTGTTCGACGACTCCTTCAGCATCGACTCGCCCTCGGGCGAATTCCTGGGCGAGTGCGGGGTCGGCATCTCCGAGACCATCGGCGTCGGGGAACCGAAGAAGGTCACCGCTTTCGAGGTCTGGCTCTTCGACAAGAACGACATCCAGACCGTGACAAAAGTCCTGATGAGCGCCAACGCCTTCAACGACCTGGCCACCCGGCAGCGGCTGGCTGAGAAGGGTGAACCGGTGCTGGTCGAACCTCAGCGCCAGGTGGTGCTCGAAACCCAGACCCTGCAACTGGTCGCCACCATCTCAGACGCAGCCTACGGCGACGGCCCGCTGCCGCCCTCCAGCTATTTCGACCGGCTGACGCTCGAACTGGCCGTCTGGCAAAAAGAAACCGCATAGGAATATAAAACAGTAGAA
>DYLB01000067.1 GCA_020722305.1 Anaerolinea thermophila
CCGCGCTCGTCCGCGTCCGGTTGAAGTTCAAAAATGGGACGCGGAAAACACGGATGAACGCGGGTGGACACGGAGTTTCTTTTTTTAAGTTGGGTAACTCAATCTTCCACGTAAGGCACGTACTCGGCGCGGGCGATGCCTTGCTCGTAGGCTTTTTCGGCTACGGCCCGGGCTACGGCCAGGTGCACCTTCTTGTCGAGGGCGTTCGGCACCAGGTCGCCGGGCGGGGTCCTATTGGCGATGGTCTCGGCTGCGGCCACCAGCATCTCGTGAGTGATGCGCGGCGCGTCCGCGTCGACGGCGCCGCGGAAGATGCCGGGGAAGCCGAGCACGTTGTTGACGGATTTGCCGTCGGCGGCGAAGGCGGCCCCGGCCTGCATGGCCGCCTCCGGCTCGATCTCGGGGTTGGGATTCGAAAGCGCCAGGATGATCTGTCCGGGTCTCACCATCGAGGGTTTGATCAGCCCCGGAGCGCCGGTGGTGGCGATCACGATGTCGGCCTGGGCCATGATCTCGCCTAGGGTGGCGCGCCGGCCGCCGTTCCTTTCGAGGCGCTGGAGGGCGTCTTCGTTCAGGTCGGTGCCCAGTACGGGATTCCCGGTCAGGCGCATGAGCATATTGGCAATGGCGTTGCCCGCTGCGCCCAGCCCGACCTGCCCGATGACGGCTTTGGACAGGTCTGTGCCGGTCTCACGCGTGGCGGTCAGCAGCGCGGCGGTTGAGACGACGGCCGTGCCGTGCTGGTCGTCATGCAGCACGGGGATGTCGAGCCGGGCTTGCAGTCTCTCTTCGATCTCGAAGCAACGCGGGGCCGAAATATCTTCCAGCTGGATGGCGGCGAAGGTCGGGGCGATGTTGGCGACCGTTTCGACGATGGCATCCGGGTCTTTGGTGTCGAGCAGGATCGGGATCCCGGACAGGCCGACCAGGGTCTCCATCAGCATGGCCTTGCCTTCCATGACGGGCATCCCGGCCAGCGCGCCGATGTCGCCCAATCCCAGCACGGCGGTGCCGTCGGTGACGATGGCGACCATGTGGCTGGTGCTGGTGTAGAGTTTCGCCAGCGACGGGTCTTTGGCGATCCGGCGGCAGACTTCGGCCACGCCGGGGGTGTAGACCCGGCGCAGGGTCGCCAGCGAATCGATCGGGAAACGGCTGCGGATGGCGATCTTGCCCTTTTGGTGCAGTTCCAGCACCTCGTCCCGGACGGCGACGACGCGCGTGCCGGGGTTGGCGCGCATGGCTTCCAGCACCTGTTCCATGATGGATTCGTCATCGGCGTAAACGGTGATGTCCCGCGTGACGTGGTGGGAGGTCTCCGTCAGCAGTTCGATGCCGCCCACACTGCCGCCCGCACCTGAGATGGCCGCGAGCAGGCGGGCCAGCACTCCCACCGACTGATCGTTGCGGACGCGCACGGTGCGCATGAGTTTGCGTTCCCAGGCCATTAGGCCCTCCTGTTCAGCAGCGTCGGAAGCTGCAAAAATGAAGTGATGACCGGGCAGCCCGGGTCATCGAAGATGTTGAGGCGGTCGTAGAGGATGGGATGCAGCCCGGCGTTGCGCGCCCCGACCACGTCGGCGAAATAGTTGTCGCCCACGTAAACGGTTTCGTGGGCTTGGGTTTCGGCGCGCTTGAGCGCCGCCTCGAAGATGCCGGGGCCGGGCTTCCACGAATGGACTTCGCCCGCCGCCAGCGAAAACGAAAAATAGGGACTCAGCCCCAGTTCCCTAAGCCGCTCCTGGTAGGGCAGGTCGCGGTTGGAGACGACCCCCAGCACGTAACCCTTTCGCCGCAAACTTTCCAGCGCTTCGAAGGCGCCTTCGGGGATGACGTCAGTGGGTTTGTAGTTTTCTTCCATGTGCTTCGAGAAGGCCGGGGCCAGTTCTTCAGCCTGTTGGACGGAGCACCCCAATGCGACCAGCCGCCTTTGACCGAAATTTTGCCAGAAGCCTTTGTCGTCATCCCCGAACGTCTGGAAATCCTGCCGGATCTCGGGCGAATCGGCAAAATAATAATGCTCCCAGCGGGCCGCCAGGATGCGGTCGTGTTCGGAGATGGGCAACCCGAGGGAAAGGGCGTATTCTGTGAAAACCTCGCCGCCGGTTGGCTGGCTCTCGCGCAGGGTGCCGTCCATGTCGAAGAGAATGGCCTGGATTCCGGTTAAAGACATCTAACCTCCAATTTGATTCATCGCCCGGTTGAGCGGAATAGCGCCTTCGGCCAGGCCGTGCCCCCAGGGTTTGAACCAGACGGCCTCGAGGATCAACTGGCGCAAGTCGTCCAGGCTGGCTCCGGCGCGTAGCGGGGAGAGCAGGTCAATTTCCTTTTCGCGCAGCAGGCACATGCGCAGCACGCCGTCGGCGGTGAGCCGGGCGCGGGTACAGGAGGCGCAGAACGGCATGGTCACCGACGAGATGAAGCCGACGTCGCCTTGCGCGCCGGGGATGCGGAAAAGCCGCGCCTCGCCGTCCAGTCTGCCGTTGTTGGCGACCTCCAGCGGGCCGATGGCGGCCTCGATCCGCTCCTTGATCTGGGCCGCAGTCACGACCTGCTGGGTCTGGATGTCGGTGGCCTCGGCAAACGGCATCATCTCGATGAAACGCATTTGCCAGGGGTGCTCCAGGGTCAGGCGCGCCAGGTCCACCACGTCTTCCTCGTTGTAGCCCTTGACGACCACCGCGTTGAGCTTGATCGGGGTCAGTCCGGCTTCCTCGGCGGCCTGGATGCCGCTCCAGACGTCTTCGAATTTGCCCCAGCGGGTGAGACGCTTGAATTTGTGGGGGTTGAGGGTGTCTATGCTGACGTTGACCCGCTGCAACCCGGCCTCGGCCAGGGGTCCGGCCAATCGGGACAGGAGCATGCCGTTCGTCGTCATCGAGACGGAGCGGATGCCCGGAGTGGAGGCGATGCCTCGCACGATGTCTACCACATGGGCGCGGACGGTCGGCTCGCCTCCCGTTAAACGGATCTTGTCGAACCCCAGGCTGGCGAACAGACGCGTGAACAGCAGGATTTCGTCATCCTGCATCAATTCGGAATTGGGTCGAAATGTCATATCCTCCGGCATACAGTAAATGCAACGCAAGTTGCAGTGGTCGGTCAAACTGATGCGGAGGTAATGGATATTCCGCCCGAAGCGGTCAATAGCCATGTTGCCTCCTTACTTCTAAAATCACGGAATGGCGGTTGGCGTAATGGATCATGGTTCTGTTCTCATTTCTCGGTTGGAAATGTTTTCCCATTATAACAACGATTATGGCTGCCTCCGGCATTTGACTTTTATCAGACCTGGAAATGGGCGATTGACGCTATCTGCCAGACATGCTATCATCCGATGGAATTCATTCGGTTTTTCATTCGTTCAAGGAGTTATTTAACAGATGAGTACAGATTTTATTGTCCGTTTGGTCGGCATGGTCGTTTTCGCCGTGCTGGGGGCTTACTGGGGTTACGCACTCGGCAACCTTACTCGATCTTTACAGGTCCTGTATTCCGTAGTCCTCGGCCTGGTCGGCGCGCTGGCGGGATTGGTCCTGACCCCGCTGCTGACCACCCGTCCGCTGCGGGCCTTGCGCTCGATTTTGGGACGGGTGGCCGCGGAAACGCTCTTCGCCGGGTTGATCGGCATGGTGACCGGGCTGCTGGTCGCGGCCCTGCTGGCCTTCCCGCTCTCTCTGCTGCCCGAACCGTTCGGCAGCATCCTGCCTTTTGCGGGCGTGCTGCTTTTCACCTATTTTGGCGTGTCGCTCTTTATCATGCGCCAGGGCGACATCATGGGGATGTTATCCTCGATAACGCACCGGAACAGCGAAGGCGAGAGCAACGGTGGCGGTGCAAGCTGGGGACAGAATGCCCGCACCATCCTGCTCGATACCAGCGTCATCATTGACGGGCGGGTGGCCGACATCGCCCGCACCGGCTTCCTGCCCGGCACGCTGCTTATCCCGCGCTTCGTGCTCAACGAATTGCAATACATTGCCGATTCGCCGGACGGGCTGCGCCGTCAGCGCGGCCGCCGCGGCATGGAAGTGCTGGCCGACTTGCAGAAGCAGCCCAACGTGATGGTGCGCATCAGCGACATTGACGTGGACGGCGTGCGTGAAGTGGACGACAAGCTGGTCATCCTGGCCCGCCAGATGCGCTGCCCGATCCTGACCAACGACTACAACTTGAACCGCATCGCCGAACTCCAGGGCGTGACCATCCTCAACATCAACGAACTGGCCAACGCGGTCAAGTCGGTGGTGCTGCCAGGCGAGGCGCTTTCGATTTTGGTCATCCAGGAGGGTAAGGAACAGAACCAGGGCGTGGGTTACATGGACGATGGCACGATGGTGGTGATCGAGAACGGCAAGGATTACATCAACAAGCAGATCGAAGTGATGGTCACCAAGGTGCTGCAAACCGCCGCCGGAAGGATGATCTTCGCCAAGCCGGAAGATTAATCCCGGCTGTCATTGCGAGGAGGTCTGAGCGGACGCGGAGCGAAGGCGAAGCGGCAGTCGAAGACCGACGAAGCAATCTGCACCGGTTGGACGTTTTCTGGCAAATTGGAGACTGCTTCCCTTCGGCAGCCCTTCGACAGGCTCAGGATAACAGCTCAGGGCGGGCGTTCCTCGCAGTGACAACGTAAACGTTATTCCCCCAGCAACACATCCGCCAACTCAGGCGTGGACCGCAAGATCAGGTCCGCGCCTTTGCGTTCCAGTTCGGGGCGTTCGCCGAAGCCGCACAGCACGCCCACCGTCTGCGCGCCGGCGGCTTTACCGGCCCGGATGTCCACGGTTGTGTCGCCGATCATCAGGCAGTTTTCCGGGCTGAGGCCCAGCTTCTTCGCCGCGTAGAACAGCGGATCGGGATAGGGTTTGGTATGCTCGGCGGTGACGGCGGTGACAATCTCCTCGAAATAACCCGTCAGGCCGAACTGGTCGAGGAACAGGCGGGTCGAGCGGTCGTCGCGGGCGCTGACCACGCACATCGGGAATTTCCCGGCCAGGCGCGCCAGCATCCCATCCACGCCGGGGACGAGTTGGAAATGCTTCATCGGGCGCGGGCGGCGGCGGTTGAGCCACTCCCACAGGCCGAGCAGCTCGTCGTCCAGGCCGAGGACGTCGGGCAGGCCGATCAGGGTGTTGCCGGGGGCCTCGACCCACATCACGAAACGGCGGGCAGCCCGAAAGGAGTCCCGCCCCGGCAGCAGGGAACGGAACGGGCGGAAGAACGGCTCGAACTTCCGCACGTAAACGTCGTCGGTGTCGCTGAGCGTCCCATCCACATCAAAAAGCAAAGCCTGGATACGGTCGAGATCGAGGGTCATGGTGTCACCGGGTTATCTGGTCATTGCGAGGAGGTCTGAGCGGACGCGGAGCGAAGGCGAAGCGGCAGTCGAAGACCGACGAAGCAATCTGCACCGGTTGGACGTTTTCCGGCAAATTGGAGACTGCTTCCTTCGGCAGCCCTTCGACAGGCTCAGGCTGACAGCTCAGGGCGGGCGTTCCTCGCAGTGACACTTTCAAAGAGGTATTTTACCGCCTTATAGTATTGTGCGGGATGTTGTAGATTAACAATTGCCCCTGGCAATCCCTGCGCTTCGACTGCGCTCTCTTTCCAGCGGGATTGCCGTCCTGAGCGGAGGGCAGAGCGCAAGTTGCGAAACCCGCAGTCAAAGAGCGCTCCGCTCAGCGCGGCAGGTTTTTGTGAGAATAATTTGTGAAAATGCAAAATTTCGCGTTATAAAATCTGTGGTTTAATTCCCCTGCTATGGACATCAAGACCCTCACCGTGCTCGAATACCCCAAGATTTTGGAGCGGCTGGCCGGGTACTGCGCCTTTTCGGCTTCGGCGGCGCTCGCCCGGGACCTGAAGCCTGCTACCGTTATGGACGAGGTGTGCCGCCTGCAACAGGAGACCCGCGAAGCGCGCCTGCTGCTCGACACCAGCGACGCGACCATCGGCGGCGCGCATGACGTCCGCCCACAGGTGGAGCTGGCCCGGCGCGGCGGCGTGCTCGACCCCGGCGACCTCCTCGACATCAAGTCCACGCTGATCTCGGCTCGGGAACTCAAGAAATTGCTCGAAAAGAAGGCCGAACAATTCCCGCGCCTGAGCGAGATCGCAGCCTCCCTGCCCGCCGCGCTGGGCTTGGTGGAGGCCATCTCACGCGTGCTCTCCGACAAAGGCGAAGTGCTTGACTCAGCCTCGCTCAAACTGGCCAGCATCCGTGCCCAGGAGCGGGTGGCCCACGAACGGCTGATGGCCAAGCTGCAAAAGTACCTGACCGACGGCAAGACGGCGCCCATGCTGCAAGACGCGCTCATCACCCAGCGCGACGGACGCTACGTCATCCCGCTGCGGGCTGAATTCAAAGGGCAGATCAAGTCCATCGTCCATGACCAGTCTTCGTCCGGGGCGACGCTGTTCGTCGAGCCGCTGGCAGTGGTGGAACTCAACAACGAGTGGCGCGAGCTGCAACTGGCCGAGCGCGACGAAGAACGCCGCGTGCTGGCCGAGTTGTGCGGGCAGATCGCGGCCCACGCCGACGAGATCACCTGGGGCGTGGAGGCCCTGGCGCTGCTGGACCTGGCCTTCGCCAAGGCGAAATATGCCGAGGCGATCCGGGCCAGTGAGCCGGTTTTTGTCCAGACCGAAGACCGTGGACCGAAGACCGGCCAGCCATCGGCCTCCCTCCACCGTCCGCCGTCCATCATTCGCTTGTATCAGGCCCGCCACCCGCTGCTCGATCCCAAGACCGTTGTTGCGATTGATTTCGACCTGCCCAACGACACCCGGGCGGTGGTCATCACCGGACCGAACACCGGCGGCAAGACCGTGGCCCTCAAGACCGTCGGCCTGCTCATCCTCATGGCCCAGAGCGGACTGCACCTCCCGGCCCAATCCGGTTCGGAGCTTTCGGTCTTCGAGGCGGTCTACGCTGACATCGGCGACGAGCAGTCCATCGAGCAGTCGCTCAGCACCTTCTCCGGCCACGTGACCAACATCATCCGCATCCTCGAACAGGCGGACGAGAAGTCGCTGGTCATCCTCGACGAACTGGGCGCAGGCACCGACCCGCAGGAGGGCGCGGCCCTGGCGCGGGCGATACTGAGTCACCTTCTCGGACGCGGCATCACCACCCTGGTCACCACCCACCACCCGGAGTTGAAGACCTTCGCCCACGTGACCGAGGGCGTGGTCAACGCCAGCGTGGAATTCGACATCCGCACCCTGCGCCCGACCTTCCAATTGACCATCGGCCTGCCGGGACGTTCCAACGCCTTGGCCATCGCCCAGCGCCTGGGCCTGGACGAAAGCATCCTGGCCGCGGCCCGCAGCGAAGTCAGCCCGGATGATTTGCGGGCCGACAAACTGCTGGACGACATCCACCGTCAGCGCAAACTGGCTTTCAAGGAGCGCAACAAGGCCGAGAAAGCCCGGGGCGAGGCCCACAAATTGCGCCGGGAACTCGCCGAAAAAATGGAAAAGATCGAGGATGAACGCCTGGCGATCCTGGATAAAGCCCGGGAGGAGGCCGAGGCCCAGGCTGCGGCGCTCCAGGCCGAAATCCAGGAACTGAGACGGGAACTGCAAAGGGCGCGCCAGCCGCTCGAAGCCTTGAAACCGGTCATCGAGCAGGCGGAAGTCATCGAGGAGAAAGTCCAGAAGAAAGCCCCGAGGAAGAAATCCCCGATCGCCGCCGTCCGCGGACCGCTGCGCCTGGGCGAAAAAGTGACCGTCCGTTCGCTGGGGCGGGAGGGGGTGGTGACGGCTCTGAGCGAGGAAGACGCCGAGGTGCAGGTGGGGGCGCTGCGGGTGCGGGCCAGGTTGGGCGATTTGCAGCGGAAGGCCGAAGAGCTTTCAACAGTCAGCGATCAGCCGGAGAGCGAGACAGGGACAAGCCCCGTTCCAACCGGTTCGCGGTCATCCGGCCCGGTCATCCAATCTGGCCCCGGCATGGAACTCGACCTGCGCGGCCAGATGTCGGAAGACGCCCTCGACAAGCTCGACCGTTATCTCGAACAGGCCTTCCTGACCGGGATGCCGTTCGTGCGCATCATCCACGGCAAGGGGACGGGCAAACTGCGCCAGGCCGTGCGCGAGATGCTGCGCGGCCACCCAAATGTGGCTTCGTTCGAGGAGGGCGGCGAGAAGGAAGGCGGCGCCGGTGTGACGGTGGCCAAGCTGGCGGGGTAGGATGGATGAGATCAATCATTGTTTTTCCTTCGTGCCCCTTCGTGTCCTTCGTGGTTCGAAACTTTATTTCCCCACAGCCGCCCGCCAGACCGCATCCAACGCTTCGAGGGCCGAGAAACGGTGACGGGCCAGGGCTTCATCGGTCAGGTAGATGTCGCCCAGGTGCTCGTCGCCTTTTTTGGTGTACAGGCCGCGGTTGGGCAGGTCGTCGGTCACGGGCCAGAAATTCCACAGCGGCAGGTTGTACTCGTCGGCCAGCATGGCGGTTTCGAGGTTGAGGCGGTGATCGCCTTCGCGGTTGTCGGCCTTGGTCGAAAGGATCGGCACCACGCCCTGGGCCAGCAGCCGCTCGATGATCTTGCGCATGTACATCTCGTTGCGGGCCTCCCAATGCGTGCCGACCGTGATCAGCGCGAACGAGGGCTTGTGCAGGCGCAACTCGCAATCCAGCGGAGACTCACTCGCCTCACAGCCGAACTTGCCCTCGTGCCACTCGGCCCACAGCAGCGCCCCCGAAGTCGTCCCGCTCTTGGCGGTCGGGCTTTCGCGGTTGAACGAACTGCTAAAAAAATCAACCGTCTCTTGCAGGTCGGGAGAAAGGGCGGCATACTCTTCGGCATCCACCACGTACAGGCCCAGGAAGGTATCCGGCGTGCTTTGGCAGTCGCCCAGGATCGAAAAAGCGCGCGGGTCGTTGCCCAGCAACAGGCCTCGGGCATAGATTTCGCGCACGTTTTGGGTTACAACTGGGATGACTGGCCAATCCATCCAGGCGGCGGGATCGAGGCCGGTCTCGGCGGGCAGGGACTCCGCCGTCGGGCCGGGGACGGGGCTGGCAGCGGGTTCCGTCGAAAGCGGCGCGGGACCTGTGGCCTGCGTCGGCGTGGGCGGCGGGTCGGTGGCCCTGGGTGGAATTCCGGTCGCCGGGACGGCCGTCGGCGCAGAAGTTGGCGGAGTCAGGCCGCAGGCGCTGAGAATGACCGCTAACGCGAGCACGGCCCAAAGTCTTGCCCTGAGCGGAGTCGAAGGGCTGGGGCCGAGTCTTATTTGATGTAGTTGTAGCCGCATACCAGCCAGTTGCCTCCATCATTCACGACCCGGTATTCCCGCTCCGAAAGATCGAAACTGCGCAGTTCGCTGCCATAGGTCGCTTCGATGCTGCCGGCGCAGACCACCAGTGTCTCCTCCCCGATTACGCCGACCTCTTCGCAGGCCAGGCCTTCGAGGGTGGTCTGCACCAGGGCAAAGGAGTCGAATTCGAGCAGGGCCTCCGTCTCGTAATCTGGGCAGACGTAGGAAAGCATCAGCGCCTCGTCCCTGGCGGACAGGGCTTGCAAGTAGCCTTCCACCGCCGTCGCCGCCGGGGAGGTGCTGCCGCCGCAGGCGGTGAGCAGGATGGAAATGAGACCAATGATGAGGATCGAGCGGTTCATTGAAACTCCAGGCGGGAAATTTTTCCTTCGATTAGACATTCTCTCAGGCTCCCAATCTTACCATCGTCGCGCAAATTGGCAATATGACCATTTCCATTGCTTCCAATCATCAACCAGTCCGGCCTTGACGGGGTTGTGGAGGACGTACTTGATGATCCGTTCCAGTTCAGCCGGATCTCGGACGACGTGATCATAACTTTCATCCTGCCAAAAAACGCCGGTTCTTCCCAATATCAGATTTGATTGTCGAGCGGTATGCCGTTTGAGCGATTGGAGAATTTCGGTCAGGCTATAGAAAACGTCTTTGCTTTTTTCCAATGGCGTAAATACGGCATGAGCGTGGTTGGGCATAATACAAAACGCATCCAGGTCATATACTTTTCCATCCCGATAAAGGATTGATTCGGCTACCAGATCCGCTATTTGTTCGTTTTAGAGGAATGGCTCTCCGCACAGGACCCGATCAAGGTAAGCATCGAATCTTCCAAACCAACGACGATGCTCAGTGTCAGCTTCACTTTCTGGCAGTTTCCTAATTCTCGCAGTTTCTTCGCCTAACTCAGCAAGAACACATTTGGGGAGTGAATTTATCAGGCGAAATGTGACGAAATATGTTGAACCCGCAATTTGAATATGCGGTAACCGCCTGCGATAGTATTCTCGAAACCGAAGATTGCTCATTGGTTTGTGGAGCGGGATGGTATCCCGCTTGCTCCTGGTGCGAGAGATTTGGCGGATTACCAATCCGCCCCACGATAGCTCAGGATAGCTGTGGAACGGGATGGTATCCCGCTTGCTCCTGGTGCGAGAGATTTGGCGGATTACCAATCCG
>DYLB01000068.1 GCA_020722305.1 Anaerolinea thermophila
GCGCGCCTTCGCAATGACACCGTTCATGAAGGCGTAGGTCACGTTTGCAGCGTGACCTGCTACTTCCGAAGTTTTTATTTCAAGCTCTCGACCAATTGCTTGATGTGTTCGAGCATCTTCTGGCCCTTGACGCTGCCGTACAGCAAACGGGCGGCCACGCCCTGGTCAACCTTATCAATGCCGCCCAGCGGCTTGGCTAATTTTTGCAGCAGGCTGCGGTCGCATTTATCGAGCATGTCGTCGCGGCGCTTGATCCCCTCCGCCAGCGAAACCCGCCGGTCCCACAGGCGCACGTCGTCCTGAGCGGATTTGTCGAAGTCGAAGCAATAGGTGTGGAAGAGCTGGTGGGCGGTCTCATGGATATACTGCCATTTGACCAGCGGAGCTGTCTCTTCGAAATAGGCGTGGACCTGCTCCTTCAACTGGGTCAGGCTGTATTCGGGATGCGCCCGGCAAAGTTCGAAGAATTTGAAGATGATCCGCGGGCGGTACTCGTTGGGCGTCATGCGGATCTTGTCTTTTGCCAGCAGTTCCAGGTATTTATCCAGCAGGGCTTCGGGAGCCTGACTGCCATTCTTTTCCGCCGGCTTGAAAATCAACATGACTGAGATCTGGTTCTCCTGCGACTTGACCTGGACCATGTCCTTCTGGGCGTTCAGGAAATCCTTGAAACTGGAGTAGCCGTAATTGCGCTCGTTGAAGGCCGGGTCGAGGCGCAGCATGGCGTTCTTCAGTTCGGCGGCCAGCATCCAGTCGCTTTCACGGGTTTGCAAGACCCGGCGCATCAACTGGCGGGCTTCGCTTAACTCGAAGGAGACCGAAACCGTCTCACTGGCCGGGTCCCCCTTGGCGGGCGTACTCTCGCTGTTGACCAGCCGGTCGTAGAACATGAACTCGTCGCAGGCATTGACCAGGTACTCGGCGGTCGTGCCGCTGATGCCCATCCCGATCACGGTCAACCCGCTGCGGCGCAGGCGGTGGACCAGTTCGGTGAAATCCCCGTCGCCCGAAACCAGCAAAACGTGGGTCAAGTTGGCCGTATTGCTGTGCAGGAGTTCGAGCGCATCAATCACGATGCGGATGTCGGCGGCATTCTTGCCCCGGCGGCTGGAAACGTGGATCAAGTCAATGCCCAGGCCGAGCAGTTCGCGCTGCCGGTCGGGGTAGATTGACCAGTCGGCGTAGGCCCGGCGATAGACCACCCGCCCGATCTGGGCCGCCTCTTCCAGAATGCGCGACCATTCGACCTCGGCAGTCTTGTCGTGTTTATGGCTTTCGTAACTGATTTCGATGTTATCATAGTCAATGAAAACAGCCACTTGATGATTGTCGTTGTTCAACGTACCCTCCTTGGGTTAAAAATCATTGTAAGTATATTATAAGCTCGTTCTTGCCGCAACCTTAAAACTGAAACGGAAGGTCAATATGCGTATCGGCATGATGGCAGACACCTACAAACCGCACATCAGCGGGATCACCAACTACATCGCGTTGAACAAGCGTTACCTCGAACGCGCCGGGCACGACGTCTTCGTCTTCACCTTCGGGGATATGGATCACGCCGACGACGAGACCCGCATCATCCGCTCGCCCGGCCTCCCACTGGTGGATACCGGCTACTTCCTCAGCTTTCGCTACAGCCCAGAAGCCAAAAGCCTGCTCCAGACCATGGACGTGGTCCACGTCCACCACCCGTTCCTGAGCGGACGCCTGGCGCTGCGCTATTGCCACCCGCTCCAGATCCCCATCGTTTTCACCAACCACACCCGCTACGACCTGTACGCCCAGGCCTACCTGCCCATGTTGCCCGAAGAGATCAGCGATACCCTGCTAGAAGCCTACATGCCCAACTTTTGCGGCGCAGTGGACAAGGTCATCTCGCCCTCGGAGGGGATGGCCCGCGTCTTGCGCGAACTGGGCGTGGAGAGCCCGATCGAAGTCGTGCCCAACGGGGTGGAGTTGCAGCGTTACTTCGACGCCCCGCCCCTCTCCCGCGCCGACTTTGGGTATGCTCCCGATGACCTGCTGCTCATCTACGTCGGACGGCTCGGCCCGGAGAAGAACCTGGAATTCCTGCTGCAAGCCTTTTCCGCGGTGGCCGAGGCCCTCGACAACGTGCATCTGCTCCTGCTGGGCGACGGCCCCTCCCGCGAGGAACTCGAAAAGATGGCCGGCGAGTTGGCCTGCCGCCAGCGCATCCGTTTCGCCGGGATGGTGCCCTATGACCAGCTTCCCGGCTACCTGACCATGTGCGATATCTTCGTCACGGCTTCGAAGACCGAAGTCCACCCCCTGTCGGTGATCGAAGCCATGGGCGCGGGATTGCCGGTGATGGGCGTCCAATCCGTTGGGGTGGGGGATACGGTCGTCGAAGGCCGGACCGGCTTCCTGTCCACGCCCGACCCGGCGGCATTCGCCGCCAAATTGACCCGGCTGTGCCTCCAGTCCGAATTACGGGCGGAAATGGGGGCCAGCGCCCGCCGCGAATCCACCCAATACGCCATCGAGCGCACCACCCAATTGATGACCGATATCTACGACAAACTGGTCTACGATTCCAGGCCGCGCAAACGCGGCTGGCGCGTCCGCCTGCGCGGGATGATGGAGCGTATGCGCCAATGACCCACAACCAGCGCATCGGACAATGGGGCGAAACGGTGGCCCTGGCTTACCTGGAAGGGAAAGGCTGCCGCGTGCTCGAGCGGAACGTCCGCACGCCTTACGGGGAAATAGACCTGGTGGCCGAGCAGGGCGGCATCACCATCTTCGTCGAGGTCAAAACCCGCACCTCGGGGGCTTTCGGCGACCCCGAAGCCTCGGTCAATGCCCGCAAACAGGCCCACATGCTGGCCTCGGCGGAATACTACGCCCAGCAGCACGAGATTGACCACTGGCAAATTGACGTGATCGCCATCACCGGCCGGCCCGGCCAGAGCCATACCCTGCACCATTTCGAGAACGCGCTTGGATAAGAAACCTCCCCTGGTCGTCATCCTCGGCCCGACCGCGGTCGGGAAAACCGCCTTTTCTCTGGAATTGGCCGAAAAAGTGGGCGGAGAAATCGTCTCGGCCGATTCGCGCCTGTTCTACCGCGGCCTGGACATCGGCACCGCCAAACCAACTTTGGAGGAACGCAAACGGGTCCCCCACCACCTGGTGGACGTGGCCAACCCAGACGAAACCTGGTCATTGGCCGTGTTCCAGCGGGCGGCGCGGGAGGCCCTGGCCGATATCCACGCCCGGGGCCGCATCCCGTTCCTGGTCGGCGGCACCGGCCAATACGTCGCGGCCGTGACCCGGGGCTGGCTGCCCCCGGAAGTCAAACCCGACCCACGCCTGCGGCTTGTCCTGGAAGAATTAGCCAGGACGCGTAGTATTAATTGGCTACACGACGGTCTAAACACTCTTGACCCCGAGGCTGCCGGGAAGATAGACCCGCGCAACCTGCGCCGCACCATCCGGGCGCTAGAGGTGATCCTTTCGACCGGTAAACGCTTCTCGGCCCAGCGCGGCCAGGGCGAATCGCCCTACCGCCTGCTGACGATCGGACTGACACGTCCTCGCCCCGAACTCTACGCCCGCATTGACGAACGGATCGAGGCCATGTTCAGCGACGGCTTGCTGGACGAGGTGCGCGGCCTGCTGGAACGAGGCTATTCGCCGGACCTGCCGTCCATGTCGGCCATCGGCTACCGCGAGAGCGTGGCTGTGCTGCGCGGCGAATTGACCCTGGACGAGGCCAAAATCCAGATGAAACGCCTGACGCGGGTTTTCGTCCGCCGCCAGGCTAACTGGTTCAAGGCTGGCGACCCGGCCATCCACTGGTTCCAGGCCTCGGAGCCAGGACTGGTCGAAAAAGTCGGAATACTCGTCCGGGAATTCATCGAAAATTAGTCCCCCAAAACGGTTGTACAGACTGAAAAAATAAGTATACTTACAAAGTAACTGAATAGCGCCCAATTCATCGGGAGAACGGTGCGCCTCAGGCTCTCAACCATCTAAAGGAGGAAGTGATGAAATCTCGCAAGTGGCTCGTTCAAGTGATCCTGATTGCTGCTGTATTGCTCTCTGCCTGCGGGCAGGCCGGAGGCGGCAGCCAGGAACCGGTCGTTTTGAAGGTCGGCTGGACCGGCGCGCCGGATACGCTCAACCCGGCTTACGCCTTCCTGACCGAATCCTTCACGATCTTCGACCTGACCTACTCAGCCCTGACCACCCAGGCCGTCAGCGGCGAATACGTCGGCAGCCTGGCCAAGGAATGGACCCACAGCGACGACGGCCTGACCTGGACCTTCACGCTCAAGGACAATATCACCTGGCACAACGGCGAACCCTTCACCGCTTCAGACGTGGCCTGGACGATCAACGCCATCATCGCCGACCCGGACGGCTGGGCAGCGGTCTCGAACTACACGGCCAACTTCGTCGAAGCCGCCGCCCCGGATGACAAGACGGTAGTCATCACCCTCGACACGCCGGTCGGGAACATGGAATACCGCCTGTCCTGGATCTACATCGTCTACCCGCCAGATTTCGAAGTCTTCACCACGCCGGAAGACCTGCAAAATTTCACCAATGACACGCCCACCGGCACCGGGCCGTTCAAAGTCACGAGCTTCGACAAGGACCTGGGTGTGATCGTTATGGACGCCTACGCCGACTACTTCGACGGAGCGGCCAAGATTGACCAGATTACCTTCCAGACCTTCGACAACTCGGACGCCATGATCCAGGCCCTCAAGGTCGGCGACATTGACATGGTGATTGACGTGCCGCAGAGCGCCTTCGCCACCGTGGAAGGCTTCGAGAACGTCAAAGCCGTCAAAACGGCGGGCAGCTATTTCTCCGAGTTGATCATCAACTCCGTACCGGAAGACTTCGACCCGGCCCCCAACAAGAATCCCGCCCTCGACGACCCGCAGGTCCGCCTGGCGATAGCCCATGCCATCAACAAGCAAGACCTGGTGGACGCGGTGCTGCAAAACCTGGGCGTGGTGGGCGATACCATCGTCCCGCCCCAGCTCGGCGGCGGATTCTGGCACAACCCCAACATCCAGGATATTCCCTTCGACCTGTCCAAAGCCAACGCGGTACTCGAACAGGCCGGTTACGTGATGGGCGCAGACGGCGTGCGCGAAAAGGACGGCGTGCGCCTGGAATTCCGCCTGCAATTCCCGTCAGACAACCCGCTCTATCCTCGCGTCGCCGACATGCTGACCGCCTGGTTCAAAGAAGCTGGGATCAAGACCACACCCGAATCGGTGGACCCCGACAGCCTGTACAGCCAGATGACGCCCGCCGGGAACTACGACCTGGTGATCTGGGGCTGGGGACCCGACCCCGACCCGGACTTCATCTTGAGCGTGATGACCTCCGACCAGTTCGTGGACGGCGGCTGGTCCGACAGCGGCTACATGAATCCCGAATACGATCAGCTCTATCTCGACCAGCAGGTGACGGTTGATAAGGCTGCCCGCCAGGCCATTATCTGGAAAATGCAAGAAATGGTCTTCAACGACCGGCCTTACATCGTCCTCTGGTACGAAGACCTGCTGCGGGCCTATCGCTCCGACCGCTTTACCGGGTTCATCGAATCCCCGCTGGGGATCGAAATCCACCACTCCATGCTCCAGGTGGAACCGGTACAGTAACATATCATCATGTACCGCCGACCTACGGTCGGCCTTGCCAGGCGGAGCCTGGCGGTACGATGAGCATCGTGCAAAATCTTCGCGGTTGCGATAGCTTTCCGAGAGTAATACTATGAAACCTGACAGGTTTCATCAAGCCCATTGGGTTCGAAACGCTGGCGTAACAAAAGCAATTCGTCCGAGGCCGATTTTCGAAACCTGCCAGGTTTGAGAACGTCAAGATGAACCGACGCGATTACCTGCTGCGTAAGATCTTCTTCTCCCTGGTCACCCTGGCAGTCGTCGTGGTGCTGAACTTCCTCCTATTCCGCGTCCTGCCGGGCGACCCGGTGCGGGCGGTGATCGGTCGCAACGTGCGCATCTCGGCAGACACGCAGCAGGCCCTGCGCGAGCAGTTCGGCCTCGACCGGCCGGTCTTCCCAGACCAGTTCCTGACCGCGCTCGGCCAATGGGCCCGCGGCAACCTCGGCGTCTCGTGGTCGCTGCGCAAACCCGTCAGCGAGGTGCTGCTCGCCAAGCTGGGCAACACCCTCCTGCTAATCGGGCTGGGGCAAATCCTATCCATCATCCTGGGCGTGGCGCTCGGATTACTAGCCGGCTGGAAGCGTAAAACCGCCGTTGACGTCGGCGCGCTGACCTTTTCGCTCATCGCCTGGGCCATCCCGACCTTCTGGCTGGGGATCATCCTGCTGGCCGCAGGCAGCACCTGGCTCGGCCTGCCCACCGGCGGCATCGTCAGCCCCTCGAACGTCGGCAAGCCGCTCTACACCGTCCTGCCGGACGTGACCCACCACCTGATCCTGCCCACCCTGACCCTGACCATCCTCTACATGGGCGAATACATGCTCATCATGCGCTCGTCCATCATGGAAGTGCTCGGCGAGGACTACATCCTGACCGCCAAAGCCAAAGGCATGAGCCACTGGCAGGTGCTGCGCAAACACGCCCTCAAAAATGCCATGCTGCCCATCGTCACCCTGATCGCCATCAATTTGGGATTCACCGTCTCCGGCGCGATCTACGTCGAAACGGTCTTCTCCTACGACGGCCTGGGCAAGATGTTCCAAACCGCCCTGGTCAAGCAGGATTATCCCCTGCTGCAAGGCGCGTTCCTGCTGCTGGCGGTCAGCGTCATTCTCGCCAATTTTCTGGCAGACATTTTGTACACGTATCTTGACCCTCGCGTAAAGGCCTCGTAGTAACGACTTAAGTCGTTACTACACAATTGGATTTATGAACCCGCGCTGGCTTCTCCTCAAACGCAACCTGCTCGATTTCTGGAAAACCTTCCGCCGCAACCGCATGGGACTGGCCGGCGCGTTCCTGGTGCTGACGGCCATCCTGGCGGCGGTCTTCGCCCCACTGCTGACGCCTTACACCCCGACCGAGACGATGCGGGACGCCGAGGGCCGCGCCCTAACCTTTGCCCCGCCCTCGGTCCACGCCCCGCTCGGCACCGACGATGCGGGCCGGGACGTGTGGACGCAGCTCGTTTACGGGGCGCGTATCTCGCTGACGGTGGGATTCCTGGCCGGTTTCATCGCCATGTTCATCGGCAGCCTGTTCGGCATCACCGCCGGGTACTTCGGCGGCTGGGTGGACAACCTGCTGATGCGCCTCACTGACGTGCTGCTGGTCATCCCCGACCTGCCGCTCATCCTCGTCCTGGTCGCCACCGTCCGCCAACTGGAACTGAAGGTCTCGCCGCTGGTGATCCTGATCCTGGTCATCGGCCTGCTCTACTGGACCAGCACCGCCCGCCTGATCCGCTCGCAGGTGCTGACCATCAAGGAGCGCCAATACGTTTACCGGGCCCGCGCCATCGGGGCCGGCAACTGGCACATCGTCCGCAAACACATCCTGCCCCAGATCATGCCGCTGATCGTCGCCAACACGGTGTTGATCCTGTCCACCGCCATCCTGATCGAGTCGGGGTTGGCCTTCCTCGGCCTGGGCGACCCAACCCAGCCGTCCTGGGGCACGATGCTCAACTTCGCCTTCGACCGCAATGCCGTCTCGAACGGAGCCTGGTGGTTCTACCTCCCGCCGGGATTGGCAATCATCTGGGCCACCCTCGGCTGCGTGCTGCTCGGCAACGTGTTGGAAGAAATGCTCAATCCCCGCCTGGCTTCCCACCACCTGGAAGGCGAGCAAAGTATCGTGACCCAGCCATGACCTCCACTGAACCCCTCCTCAGCCTCCGCCACCTCAGCACCGAGTTCAGCACCACCGATGGGACGGTCGCCCGCGCCCTCGAAGACGTCTCCTTCGACGTGCATCCGGGTCAGACGGTCGGGCTGGTGGGCGAATCCGGCTGCGGCAAGACCACCACCCTGCTCTCGATCATGCGCCTGCTGCCGGTCACAGCCCGGATCACCTCCGGGCAGGTGCTGTTCAACGGAAAAGATTTGCTTGCCTTGAGCGAAACCGACATGCGCCGCTACCGCTGGAAGGAGCTTTCCATCGTCTTCCAGGGGGCGATGAACGCCCTCAACCCGGTTATGACCATTGGCGAGCAGATCCGCGAAGCGATCATCCTGCACGACCTGATGGACAAAACCCACGCCAACCGCCGGGTGAACGAGCTGCTCGACATGGTTGGCATCGCCCCCTCCCGCCGCGACCAGTACCCCCACGAGTATTCGGGCGGGATGCGCCAGCGGGCGATGATCGCCATGGCCCTGGCCTGCCAGCCCTGCCTGCTCTTCGCCGATGAACCCACCACCGCTCTGGACGTGATGGTCCAGGCCCAAATTTTGGAACTGCTGCAAAAGATCCAAAGGCTGCTGGGGCTGGCGGTTGTGCTGGTCACGCACGACCTGGGCGTGGTGGCCGAAGTGTGCGACACGGTCGTGGTGATGTATGGCGGGAAAGTGGCCGAGAACGGCCCGGTGGACGAAGTTTACAACGCCCCCCAGCACCCCTACACCCAACGCCTGCTCGAAGCCTTCCCGGACCTGAACCGGCCCGCCGGCTCCCTGGCCGTCATCCCAGGGACGCCGCCGCGCCTGAACGCCCTGCCGCCGGGGTGCCGCTTTGCGCCGCGTTGCCACAAAGCTTTCGAACGCTGCCGCGTCGAAGCGCCTGCCGAAACCGACCTGGGCGGGGGCCACACTGCCGCCTGTCACCTGCTCGAAAAAGCCGAGGCCCATCAATGAGCGCCGCACCCATCCTCGAAGTCGAGCATCTGGTCAAGCACTTCGAAGTGCGCCCCTCGCTGCTGGAAATGCTGCGCCGCCAGCCGCCGAAAGTGGTCAAAGCCGTGGACGATATCTCATTCACATTGGCACGCGGTGAGGTGTTGGCCCTGGTGGGCGAATCGGGCTGCGGCAAGACCACCATCGCCCGAACTTTAATTGGATTGGAAACGCCGACGGGCGGGGAGATCCGCTTTCACGGGCAGCCGGTCGGCAGCCCGCAGCTCAAGCTGAAAGACCTGCGCCAGAAGGCCCAGATTATCTTCCAGGACCCGTATGAGTCGCTCAACCCGCGCGCCACGATCTTCGATACGGTCGCCGAGCCGCTGGTGGTGCATGGGCTTGTGCCAGACCCGGAGGAACGCGTCAGCCGCGTCGAACGCGCCCTAACGGAAGCCGGCCTGCGTCCCGCGCGGGATTACTTCCTGCGCTATCCCCACGAACTCTCCGGCGGGCAGCGCCAACGGGTGGTCATCGCCTCGGCCATGGTCCTGGATCCCGAACTGATCCTGGCCGACGAGCCCGTCTCGATGCTGGACGTCTCCATCCGGGCCGAAATCCTGAACTTGCTCAACGCCCTGCGCAAGGAGCGGAATATCAGCCTGATCTTCATCACCCACGACCTGGGGACGGTCGGCGCGCTGGCGGACCGGCTGGCGGTGATGTACCTGGGGCGGGTGGTCGAGATCGGCCCGACGGCGGAGGTGCTGGGCAATCCGCAGCACCCGTATACGAAGGCGCTGCTGTCGGTCGTGCCGGTGCCGAACCCGCGTCTGCGGCGGCCGCGCACGATCCTGCAAGGCGAGACGCCCAACCCGATCAACATCCCCTCCGGCTGCCGCTTCCACCCCCGCTGCCCGGCGGCAATGGAACGCTGTAACACCGAAGACCCGCCCTTCGTGGCGGTGAAGGACGGGCATCAGGCGGCGTGTTTATTGGTGACGAAGGGTTAAATAGTATTTCCGTGCAACATTTGCATCGAACGCGCAAATGTTGTAGCGCGACATTTATGTCGCCGTTTGGTTGCGGCATGCTTGCCCTGAGCAAAGCCGAAGGGAATGCCGCGTTACGTTTATCTCCGTTCATCTCTGATTAAATCTCAAGTTTCCGAACGCTCTCTTATCAGTCTATTGGTCGAGGGGGCTGCGTACGGCTTTCGGTCCGCGATTGAGCACATGCCCTTCGACAGGGTCTCGATGAACTCGACCCGGCGGCTCAGGGCAACGCTGCGCTCAGGACGAAATAAGTAATTAGGAGTCGAGCGGGCTTTTGACGGCCATTCCGCCGCGCTGGAGGACGTGCCCTTCGACTTCGCTCAGGATAAAGGTGTAGATCATGGTGGT
>DYLB01000069.1 GCA_020722305.1 Anaerolinea thermophila
CTTTGTCCCGTTGGGTTCTGTGCAAACCATTCCCCTGCCTTCTCCCACCACTTTACGCATGATTGGTTTTTCACCGCGAAGACGCGCAGATTCTGTAACGCGGCATTCATGCCGCCCTGGATTGCGACTTAAAAGTCGCACTACGGTGTCGGTGTGCCAATCTTGATCGGGGTGGGCAGGACCAGCGGCGTGATCGTGGGAGCAGGTTCGGGTGTGCCGGTGACGGCCAGGGCCGGGGGCGTGTCAGTGGCGGCGGGCCAGGGAAAGCGCGGCAACCAGCCCGGCTGGAGATAGTACCAGACGGCGGCAAAGGCCAGCGCAGCCATGACCAGCAACGCCAGCATCCCGCCCACCAGCCAGGGCAGGCAGGAACGTTTCTTCTGAAGGTGAACCCATTTTTGCGGGAAACCCATCAGCACCACAGTGATGTTGTCGCGCCCGCCCCGGGCATTGGCCTGGGTGACCAGCACCCGGGCCGCCGTGTCCAGGTCGCTTGAGGCCCGGACGATGCTCAGGATCTCCTCGTCGGCCACCAGGTCGGTCAGGCCGTCGGAGCAGAGCAGCACCACGTCTCCCGGCAGGAGAAGCAATCCCTGGTTGGCGCGCATTTTGGCGTCCTTCTCATTCCCGTCCAGGCGCAGGCGGAAGTCCACCTCGGGCGGTTTGGTCGAGCCGAGGTAACGGCGGATGACGTGAACGTTGGGATGGTTGCGGGCGTCATGCGGGGTGAGCAGGCCCTTGTCAATGGCCTCCTGTACCCAGCTGTGGTCCACCGTGACCTGCTGGATGCGCCGGCCGCGCACCAGGTAGATGCGTGAATCGCCCACCGAGGCGGTGTACAGGCGGTCTTCGATCACCCAGGCTACGGCGCAGGTAGCGCCCATGCCCAGACGATCTTTGTCTTTTTCGGCTTGTGTCAGGATGGTCTGGCTGGCGGCCTGCACCGCCGATTTGAGCACCTCGAGCGGTTTCCTCCCGTTGCTCTCGGAGACGTATTTGCTGATCGTATCCACCGCGATTTCGGCGGCGATCTCCCCGGCCCGGTGTCCCCCAATCCCATCGGCGACGACGGCGAGCAGGGAGGGGGTGGTATCGTCGAGGCTGGTGATGAAGGACGATACGCCGTAACTATCCTCATTGTTTTTGCCCGTCATGCCCGGATGGGTGAGGGCTGAAACATACAGGTGGGCGTGGTCTGTGCGGATCATCCGTCGCGGTTGAGGTAGGTAATGCGCGGTTCGGCTTTCGAGGGCGCTTTTCGCAGGTTGAAACGATAAACCAGTTGTCCAAAGTGTATCACATCCCCATGCTGAAGACGGTAGCCCTCACGGGTGATTGGCTCGTAGTTGACCCACGTCCCGGCAACCGTGTCCTGGTCCGAGATGATGAAGTCGCCTTCGTCGTTCTGGCGGATGCGGGCGTGGAGCGGGGCAATCGAGGGATGGTCGAGGACGTGCAGCGACTGGACCGGATCGGTCCCCAGGGTCAATTCCCGGAGGTTGAGCGGGATCGGGTTACCGGTAGCCGGTTCCAGGTCTGGGCCGAGGCGCACGAGATAGGCCGGGGCGTCGGCCAGCTTTGGGCGGCGGGACCAGGGCAGGCGTCCGGGCTGTTTGCGTCCATCCTGCACGACCACTACCGGCTGGGTGACGGGGTCGCTGTAGAGGGCGCGTTCATTGCGCCGCCGGGCCAGGGCCAGCCTGCTTCGGCGGCTGGAAGTCAGGATCAGGAGCAGCACCAACCCCGCCAGCACGGCCGCGCCGAAGGCCAGGTACTGGCTGTACCGGTCGAGCAAGGCCCGCAGGCCACCCGGCGGCTGGATCACCGTCACCTGGACCGGCACGCCCATGCTGATGCGGCTCAGGCCGAGTTCGTCTTCGGCTTCCACCTGCAAGGTGTGATCGCCGCTTTCGGCATAGCCGCTCAAATCCCAGGTGAAGGTCTCGAAGGGTGCGGCGGTGTTTTCGGCGGCGAGTTGTCCGTCCACGTACAGGGCGGTGCGGACGATGCGCCGGTTGTGGCCGTCGGGGAATTCGATGAGCATCTCCAGCGGCTGCGCGGCCGGGGACATGGCTTTGAGGTTATATTTGTCGTCCTCGGGGGTCTGGCGGAGGATCTGGGCCGGCGGCGAGACCAGAACCGGGTTGGGTGGCTGGATGTCGAGGCTGAAAGCCTGGGACGGCGATTCGGCCCTTATCTCGCCTGCGGTGATCTGCACTGCGAGGGTGTGGTCGCCCGGCGTGTTCAGCCTGGAGGTGTAGGTCAGGGCATAAACGTGACGCAGCTTGTCGAGGAACTCTTCCGGGTTGGGCAGGGCGCCCTCGCCGTCGAAGGGGTAGAAGTTCCCGCCGGTCTGCACAGCCAGGTTTTGGAAAGTGGTGGCGCTGGAATGGGCGAAATAGGCGGCTGAATCGACCATCCAGACCGAGATGCTGATGTCGCTTTGCAGGGCGCGGGCCAGCAGGTTGTCGAGCGAGCCGAGCTGGTCCTGTTCCATGTGCGGGGTGACGAATAGAACGGCGCGTTTCATCTCCGGATGGGGGGGCGCGTCCTGGACCAGGTCGAGGGCGAAGGACAGGGTTTGCAGGGTCGGCTGGGCGTTGTTGCGCAGGTTGATTTCCATGCCCAGGAAGGCCGTCACCCAGTCCGCGACCGGGCCGTGCGAGAAGACAACCCCGTCGGCGTTGGACAGGCTCATGTCGTCGGCCAGGTCCGCCGGATGGATGACCGCCCAGTCCTGTAAGGTCTGCTGGACCCGGCTGTAACGCGAGACCCCGTTGGCATCCTGGAAGGCCAGCGGCAGGCCGGGGTTGACCGCCACCACCCACTGCACCGGGCGGGTCTGCTCTTCGAGCGAGTCGACCGGGCGCGGCTGGCCGTCTTCCAAGACGATCACCTGTCCGGGCGTCAGCCCGGAGATGAACGCGCCTTCGGGGGTGTAGGCTTCGAAGGCCAGGCTGACCTGCGGGAATGTTTCGGTTTGGACCGACGAGAGGCTGAGGCGCGCCGCCGGGGCGTCCTGGGCCGAGGCGGGAAATGTCGCGGCAATAACCAGCAAGGCCCCAAGGAAAAGTGCGGTCAGTTTACGCATACTCGAATATCTTGCCTTTTCTGGTTGGCGCAGGTCACGTTTCAAACGCGACCTACCCTTCCGGTGGAGGCAATTTGTCCTGCACTTTGGGCGGGGGCAGTTTGATCCACTGGTGCAGCCCAGACCAGACCAGCAGCGGCGTGCCGACCGCCGTCCCGACGACCGGGTAAGGCACGCCCGCCACGATTCCCATTACAATCCCCTTGGCAATGGCCGCCCCCCATTCATCTTTGGCGATGTGGCGCTGGACCATCGTCACCGCGATAAAGCCGAGCAGCCCGATCACGCCGCTGGTCACGAACATCAGCAGCGGGTCGAGCACTTCGAAAATGGCAAAGAAGCCGTCCAGCACGATGGTCACGAAAGCGGACAATGGGTGGAACGGCGGCGGCGGGACAGGGCGGCGGATTTCTTCGGACATAGGTGTCTCCAAATCAAACGGTTTCAGGCTGGGTTGGGGGTTCAACAACGGCCCCGGCTGGCCCGCGGGTCAGGCGCAGGTAGGTCACCATCCAGGCGGAATTGATGAACGCCAACGACAAACCCTGGACCAGGAAGGCGAACGGCAGGAAAACCGCCATCAGGATCCCGAAGCCCCGGAAGATGAGCGTTTCGTCGACATTCCCGGAGGCCAGTGGGATCACCATCAGGGCCTGGATGAAAAACATAGGCAAGACCATGATCATGCTGGCCAGCATCTGCACCAGGTACAGGATCAAGTTCATCACCACCAGCGGCCAGAACTTGCCTTTGAGCAGTCCCCAGACCCTTGAGAAAGCCGCAAACAAGCCCAGGTTATCGCCGACGATGGCGGCCATGCTCATCGGCACGAAGAAATACAACAGAATGCTCAACGGGGTCAAGATAATGAATAAAGGCAAGAGGCACAGGAAGAACACCCCGGCACTCACGATCCCCAGCAAGGCCGGGATGAAGAAGGCGATGAAACTTCCCAAGCCGACCAATAAAAACAACCCGATAATGCGGGCCACGAAAGGCCAACTGGCCTCCCAAAGGTCGTTGAAAGACAACCGGTCGGCTCCGCTTTCGGCTTGCAGCATGCCTTTGAAAACGCCGGCGTGGCTCAGGGCAGTAAAAACCAGCGAAACCAGGTTCAACAGCAGGATGATACCGATGAAGATGACTGTGAAAAAATTGCTCCGGTAAAAGAAGTCGAAAATATTTTCAAGCCCCTGCGGGGTCGAAAAAGCAAAATAACCGCCCATCAGGAAAACCATCAAAGCCGGGACCGCCATCCCCAGCAGGCCAAAGCCAAAAATGGCCTTATGTTTCCAAATTGTTTTCCAGGTGCTGCTCAGAATCTCGCCGTAATCCATCCTCACTCCAATCGCAAACCGTCAATCGTAAATTGAACTACTCCCATTCAATCGTCGCCGGGGGCTTGCTGGTAATATCATACACCACCCGGTTGATTCCGTGTACTTCGTTGACAATCCGGTTGGATATTTTCGCCAGCACCTCCTGCGGGATGCGGGCCCAATCGGCGGTCATGAAATCGTCCGTGACCACAGCCCGGATGGCGCAGGCCTCCTGGTACGTCCGCTGGTCGCCCATCACACCCACCGAGCGTACCGGCAGCAACACCGCAAACGCCTGGGACGTCTCCGCGCCTTTGCCGATCAGCCCTGCGTTGGATAACTCTTCGAGCAGGATGGCGTCCGCCAAACGGAGTTTTTCCACCCGCTCGGGCGTGACCTCGCCTAAACAGCGCACGGTCAATCCGGGACCCGGGAACGGCTGCCGCCAAACCATCTTTTCCGGCAGCCCGAGCGCCTCGCCGACCGCCCGCACCTCGTCCTTGAACAAATACCGCAGCGGCTCGACCAGTTCGAACTGCATATCTTCGGGCAGACCGCCGACGTTGTGATGGGTCTTGATCTTGGCCGCCTTGTCCCGGTCGGGCGCGGCCGATTCGACCACGTCGGGATAAATCGTGCCTTGCATCAGGAATTTAGGCATACCCAGGGCTTTGGCCTGCGCCTCGAAAATGCGGATGAACTTCTCGCCGACAATCCTGCGCTTTTGCTCCGGGTCGGTGACACCGGCCAGGGCCGCGAAATACGCCTCGGCCGCGTCCACCACGATCAGCTCCGCGCCCATATTTTCGCGGAAAGCCGCCACCACCTGCCCGGACTCGTCCTGGCGCATCAGGCCGGTGTCCACGTAGACCGCCGCCAACTGATCGCCGACGGCCTTGTGGACCAGGGCCGCGGCGACGGTCGAATCCACCCCGCCGGAGACCGCCGCCAGGACGCGTTCCGTCCCCACCCGGTCGCGGATGCGGGTCACGGCTTCTTCGATAATGGACTCCGGCGTCCAGGTCGGGGCCGCCTCACAGATGTCCACCGCGAAATGCCTGAGCAATTCCGAGCCGTTGGGCGTATGATGGACTTCGGGATGGAACTGTACGCCGAAGTATTTGCGCCGCATGTCGCCCATGGCCGCGTAGGGACTGTTCCCGCTGCGAGCCAGGGCGGTGAAGCCCTCCGGCATACGCGTGATCCGGTCGCCGTGTGACATCCAGACACGAGAGAGATTAGAGAGTAGAGGCGTAGAGATGAGTGGCTGAATGTCGGCCGGCCCATACTCGCGCTGGGCCGACGGGTCCACCTGCCCGCCCAGGGCGTGGGTCAGGGCCTGCATCCCGTAGCAGATGCCCAGGATCGGCAATCCCGAATCCAAAATGAACTGTTGAATGTAAGGCGCGCCCGGTTCGTAAACCGAGTTCGGCCCGCCCGAAAGGATGAAGCCCTTGGGCTGGATGGCGAGGACCACTTCGGGGGCCGCGTCCCAGGGGAAGAGTTCGCAGTAGACGTGGGCCTCGCGCACCCGCCGGGCGATGAGCTGGGCGTACTGCGAGCCGAAGTCGAGGATGGCGATGGAATTTTTCATATTAAGCGGATTTGGTCTCAAGGTCAGGTGCGACGCGCTCGCGGGGTTTGGCATCTGAAATCAAATGGAAATGCAACTGCGGAAAATCTTGGTACTCCCCACCGTTGACGATCAGCCGGAAGGCGGGGAGCTGGAATTCCTGCACCAGGCTTTGGGCGGTGGCGTAGAGATCGGTCAAAAAGGCGGTATCCGCCGGATCGAGTTCGGCCAGCGAAGCGACCGCCTTCTTCGGCACGATCAGCGCGTGGAAGGCGTAAGCCGGTTTGGGATGCTTGAAGGCGATCAGGTTGGGGGTCTCGCGCAGGCGTTGGACGGGCAGGGCAAAACTCATGTGAGCAAACACCCATCCGGCAAGGACGCGCAACAAACTTTTCGAAAGTCTGGTCACTGAATACTGGTCACTGAATACTGATTACTGAACACTGGTCACTGAACACTGGTCACTGAATACTGATTACTGGTCACCGAACACGATCTGATCGCCATCCATCGCGGTAATGCAAGCCAGCGACTTGACCGGGATGCCCAGCGGGGCCAGCAGGTCGCGCCCGCCCTCGAAGGTTTTCTCGATCAAAGCCCCCACACCGACCACCTCGGCCCCGGCGGTCTGGGCCAGGCGCACCAGTCCCATGATGGTCGCGCCGCTGGCGAGGAAATCGTCAATGATGAGCACCCGCTCCCCGCCGGATAAATATTCGGGCGAGATGATCAGCTCCACCATGCGGCCCTTGGTGTGCGAGGGGGCCAGGGTCAGGAAGACCTGGTCGGGCATGGTGATCGGCTTGTGCTTGCGGGCATAAACCACCGGCAGTCCCAGGTGGATGCCGGTCGTGACGGCGGGGGCGATGCCCGAAATTTCAGCCGTCAGGATTTTTGTAGCTTTCACGTCGGCAAAGATGCGGGCAAACTCTTTGCCGCATTCGTTCATCAGCACGGGATCCACCTGGTGATTGACGAACCCGTCCACTTTCAGGATGCCGTTGCCGAGATTCTTGCCGTCGCGCTGGATGCGCTCTTTGAGTGCTTGCATGTCACCTCCAATTTGACTAGACCATGAGATGCCTGATTTTACAACGGGCAGGCGGAAAGGGGTAGGTCACTCCTGTGTTAGAATCGCCCCGTGACCGGAAAGACCGTACTGATCCTGGCGTCGAACTCTCCCCGCCGCCGGCAACTGCTGGCGCTGAGCAACTGGATGTTCAACGTGATCGTCGCAGACGTGGATGAGACGCCCATGCCGGGCGAAAAACCCGCAGCTTACGTCCGACGCCTGGCCGAAGCGAAGGCCCGGGCGGTGGTCGGCCTCGCCCGCCCGAACAATATCATCGTGGCGGCGGATACGGCCGTGGTGGACGGCGAGAGCATCCTGGGTAAACCGGCAGACATAACCGAGGCGGCTTCCATGCTCAGGCAGCTGCGCGGGCGGGTGCATCAGGTCCATAGCGGGATCGCCGTGTTGCGGATGAGCGACGGCCAACTATTGACCGACCTGTGCATCACCGACGTGCCCATGCGCCAGTACAGCGAGGCGGAGATCGAATCCTACGTGCTGAGCGGCGACCCGCTCGACAAGGCCGGCGCGTATGCCATCCAACATGCCGGTTTCAACCCGGTGGAACACTTCCACGGCTGCTTTGCCAGTGTGATGGGCCTGCCCCTGTGCCACCTGGTGCGGGCCATGGCAAAACTGGGTGTTTATCCATCCGTCAACCTTCCGGTCGCCTGCCAGACCGCATTGCAATATCCCTGCCCTGTCTCCCGCGCCATCCTGCGCGGCGAACAACTCGGCTAACATTCAGGTGAAAAATGAAACAATTCAAGTGGATCCTCCCGGCCCTGATCGCCGCGCTCATCCTGATTTCCTGCGCGCCCGGCAACGGGTCCGGGAGCGGGGCGGCGACGCCCACCCTGGCGGGACCCAGCGTTACCGTTGTCGCCGCGCCCGACGCCCGGGCCGCGGTCGGCGCCTTCCTGGATGCCTGGGCCGCCGACGATTACGCCACGATGTATTCCATGCTGACCAAGACCAGCCGGGACGCTATCTCTGCCGAGGATTTCGCCAAGCGTTACAGCGAGGCGATGAACACCATGGCCCTGGCCAAACTGGATTACGAAATCCTTTCGACGTTGACCAACCCGTACACGGCCGAGGTGGCCTTCCGCGTCACCTACCGGACCAACCTGGTCGGGGATTTGACCCGTGACATGGTGGCCCGGCTCAGTCTCGAAGACGGCAACTGGCGCGTCCAATGGGAGGAGGCCCTGATCCTGCCGGAACTCAAGGGCGGCAACCGCCTGGCGATGGATTACAAGATCCCGGCCCGGGGCAACATCTACGACCGGAACGGGGAGGCCATCGCCGCCCAGGCCGACGCGGTGGCCCTCGGCATCGTCCCCGGCCAGATTGACAACGAAGAGGGCCTGCTGACCAACCTGTTCCTGCTGACCGGCATCCGCCCAGACACGCTGCGGGCTTCCTACGAATTCGCCGCCCCGGATTGGTACGTGCCGGTCGGCGAGGTCTCCGCCGATGAGTTCAACCAGCGTTACGACGCCTACGCCAGCCTGGGCGGACTGGCTTTTTCGTATTACACCTCGCGCTACTATCCCAACGGCGGGATCGCTCCGCAGGCTGTCGGCTACACCCTGTTCATTTCGGAAGAAGAACTCCCCGCCTACCAGCGCCTGGGCTACAGCGGCAGCGAACGGGTCGGCGCCGCGGGGATTGAAAAGTGGGGCGAACCGTACCTGGCCGGCAAGCACGGCGGTTCGTTGTACGTCGTGGACCCCGCCGGGAACATCGTCACCATGCTGGCCCGCAGCGACCCGCAGCCGGCCCAGTCCATCACGTTGACGATTGACAAGGATTTGCAGCTCCAGGCCCAGGCGGCCATGGGCGCTTTCAACGGGGCGATCGTGGTGCTGGAACGGGATACCGGGCGGGTGCTGGCGATGGTCTCCTCGCCGGGGTTCGACCCGAACCTGTTCGACCCGAACAACCGCAACTTTGGCGCTTTCAGCAATAATGACGGACTGGTCAACCGCGCCGCCCAAAGCACCTACCCGCTCGGTTCCGTCTTCAAAATCATCACCATCTCGGCTGCCCTCGACAGCGGCGAGTTTACGCCAGAATCCACCTATGACTGCCAGTACGAATTTACCGAATTGCTCGACCGCACCCTCTACGACTGGACCTGGGACCATTGCCAGAACGAACTGCGTGATACGGGCGAATGCAAGACCCAGCCCAGCGGCATCCTGACCCTGCCGGAAGGCCTGATGCGCTCGTGCAATCCCTGGTTCTGGCACATTGGCCTGGACCTGTACAGTAAAAACAAGACGACCGAAATCGCCAACATGGCCCGCGGCTTCGGCCTGGGACAGGCGACCGGTATCGAGCAAGTGGCCGAATCGACCGGGACGATTGTCGATCCCACCGACGGCATCCAGGCCGTCAACCAGGCCATCGGCCAGGGCGATAATACGGTGACGCCGCTCCAGGTGGCGACTTTCATCGCCGCGGTCGGCAACGGCGGCACGCTCTACCGTCCGCAGATCGTCGAGCGGATAGACCCGGTGGATGGCGATCCGACCCTGGTCTTCAAACCTGAAGCTCGCGGCGTGCTGCCCATCAGCCAGGAGATTTTAGATGTGGTGCGCGGCGCGATGCGCGAGGTGGTGGTCAACCCGCGCGGCACGGCCAACTTCCGCTTGCGCGGGCTGGCCGTCCCGGTCTATGGCAAGACCGGCACCGCCGAATCCGGCTCGGGGCTGCCGCACGCCTGGTTCGGCGGCTTCACGGATTGTTCCGGCCTGGGCCAGGAACTGCCGATCTGCCAGGGCAAATCGGACCTGGCGGTGATTGTGCTGGTCGAGAACCAGGGCGAAGGTTCCGATTACGCCGCGCCGATCTTCAAGCGCATCATGGAAATCTATTTCTACGGCCAACCGCAAAGCCTGTACTGGTGGGAATCGTCCATTGGCGTGACGCAGACCCCGACCCCGTTGGGCGGCATCCCCACCCGCACGCCGAGGCCATGAGATGTTACCCGGACTCCGTAGCGCGGAATTCCCTTCGGCTTTGCTCAGGGCAAGCATTCCGCAACCAAA
>DYLB01000070.1:0-6599 GCA_020722305.1 Anaerolinea thermophila
CAATTTTGGATTTGCTGATTCAGTTTCATGTCTGGTTACACCAGCGAAAGTTCGGAACGCCTTCCCGTTGCTTCGTTGATGACAATCAGCCCGCCCGCGTCCTCCCGTCCCACCTGTTCATTGGCGTTCAACAGTTCGATTCCGTAAATCGTGCCGTCGGGCGCGATGTCAACGACCAATTCATCGCTAAGGCGAATGGCTTCAACTTGCGCACCTTTTTCCTGAAAGCGGATGTAGGCGATGTTGTAACGCGGGTCAAAAGTAAATCTCATGGCGGCTCTCCTAAAAATAGCGGGTAATGACAGTAATGACCAGCCAATCCTGCGGCGCTTCCTCAACAGCGAAAACTTCAACCTGCTTAGTTGAAAATGAACGCCCGCGCCATTGCCTATCAAATGGAAAGTTTCGGCGGAAACCAACGCGTCCAAACTTGGCAGGGAAATTCTCGCCCGATTCAACCGTGGAGCGAACTTCATCCTCCGATGCGCCGCGTTCTTCGATACGTTCGAGTGCGTGAGGGTGAAGGCGTATTTTCATCAGCAACAAGATTATACATCACACCAGTTGAACAAATTGGCAATTTGTCCTTCAGACTCACTTTACCACTGCCTTCAACGCGGACTCGAAAGCCTGCAACCCGTCATTGATCTGCTCCTCCGTCACGTTCAACGGCGGGATCCAGCGGATGGTGCTGTCGTAGGTGCCGCAGGTGAGCAGCAGCAGGCCGCGCTTTTCGGCCGCGGCGACCACGTCCTTGACCAGGGCTTTGGATTTTTTGTAACTGCCATCTACTTCGAACTCGGAGCCGATCATCAGCCCCAGGCCGCGCACGTCGCCGATCTGCGGATACTCCTCCTGGAGTTTCCTCAGCCCGGTCTGCAGCTGGACCCCGCGCCGGGCCGCGTTTTCGAGCATCCCCTCCTCCCGCATCGCCCGGACGGTGGCGACGGCTGCGGCCATGGCGACCGGGTTCCCGCCGTAGGTGCCGCCGTGCGAGCCGACCGGCCATTTCTTCATCAGATCGAGGCGGCTGAACACACCCGAAAGCGGCAGCCCGGAAGCGATCCCTTTGGCGGCGGTGAGGATGTCTGGCACGACGCCGAAATGTTCCAGCGCGAACCATTTCCCGGTGCGGCCAAAGCCCGATTGGACTTCATCGAAGATGAGCAGGATGCCGTGCTGGTCGCAAATCTGGCGCAGTCCCCTCATAAAGGATGCCGGCGGCGGGACGTATCCGCCCTCGCCCAGCACCGGCTCGATCAGGACCGCAGCCACGTCGGCCGGGGCGATCTGCGTGACGAGCAATTCTTCGAGCGCGGCCAGGGCATACTGGCTGGCGGCTTCTTCGTCCAGGCCGAGGTGGTAGGCGTAAGGGTAAGGCGCGACGTAAACGCCGGAGGGCAGCAGTTGGGCCACGCCCTTGTAAGCCGTCTTGGAGGTGGTCAGGGCCATCGTCCCGGCAGTGCGCCCGTGGAACGAGCCGGTGAAGACGATCACGGCCTGGCGTCTGGTGGCGGCCCGGGCCAGCTTGAGCGCGCCTTCGACCGCTTCTGCCCCGGAGTTGGAGAAGAAGAAACCGTCAATCGAGGCCGGGACGATTTTTCGCAGTTCCTCGATCAGTTGCAGCATCGGCTGGTGGACAACGATATTGGCCTGGGCGTGCAAGAACAACCCGGCCTGCTCCCGGATGGCTTCGACGACCTTTGGGTGGCAGTGACCGGTGTTGGTCACGCCGATGCCGCAGGTGAAATCGAGATATTTCGTCCCGTCGGCGGCATAGATGTACGAGCCTTCGGCGCGCTCAGCCTCGATCGGGAAGATGCGCGTCCAAACCGGGGACATGTGGGGGAAGTTTTCGGAGTAGAGGGTGTTCATGGGGTAAGTGTTCCTGTGTCAAGTGTTTCGGTGTCAAGTGTTCCTGTGTCAGGTGGATCGGTGTCAGGTGTTTCAGTGTCAAGTGGATCGGTGTCAAGTGGATCGGTGTCAGGTGTTTCAGTGTCAAGTGGATCGGTGTCAAGTGGATCGGTGTCAGGTGTTTTTGGGTTTGAGAGAATGTTTAAGCCCCCCCAATAAGGGCTTTTGTCTTTTCAGCTTGTTGATATTCGATATTGAAGATGTCCTGGTTGATGTAGCCAACATCGAGTGCCGCGTATAGCAGGGATTGGACTTCTACTGCCGAGCGGCGCGCAATGCCTAGGAAGCGCGAAAATTCCGCCTTCGAATCACAATCGAAGCCCTCGGCTATGTTTGTCATAGCAGATACCGCGGCACGCTGAAGTTGGTCGCGCAAGCCGTAGTCTTTTGCGAGGGCTCCGCTATTTGTTAATTTGTAAATGCTTGCAACCAGTTTCCGCGCCTCCTGCCAGGCAACAATCTCTTCGAATTTCTTTATCAAAGTCATCTTCCACCATCATCATTTCATGGCAACCTGGCACTGGGCAACCTGACACCAAAACACCTACCCAGGCAGGTATTCCGCCGCCCACTCGATGTCGTGCTGCTTGAGCGTTGCGGGTGTCGGCACGCCGTTATCGGTCCAGCCTGCCAGGCGGTAGTATTCGTCTATGGCGGTATCCAGCTCGTCTTGAGTCAGGGCGAAGCCGCTCGTCGGGCCGGTGCCTTTCAAGGCTTTGAAGAACTTCTTGGGCAGTTTGTCGTCCGCCCGTCCGAATCCTTCACGGGCGTTGAAGACCCGGAACAGGTTCAGGCGGCGGGCGCCGATCTCCTGGAGTTCGTCCACAGTGACACCCCAGCCGGTGACGGCGTTGATCATTTCGGCGGTCTCTTTCGGGCCGTAGAGCGTCCAGGCCGGGCCGTAGACGAACTGGCACAGCTCGGCCGAGTCGCACAGGCTGAAGAATAACTGGCTGTTGTAGGCGAATTTCACTTTTTCAGGGGTCAGGCTGTAGGCGGGCTGCGGCTGGCTCAGGCCGATGAGCTTCAGGCGGTCGAGGTTGAAATCGGGGACGCCTTCTTCGTAGTAAGGGTCGTGCTCGCTGGACTGGTGGTCGGCGCCGAAGGGGTTGACGGCGTAGATCAGCCCCAGCGAGCGTTTGGCCTGCGGCATGTGGGCCGGGGCCTCGCCGCCCTTGCTGGTGATCAGGAACTCGTCCGCGCCGTTGCCCCAGATGGCGGCCGCTTTTTCGGAACCTTGCGAAAGCACTTTGCCCAGCGGTCCTTGATTGTGGACGATGGCGTCGAGGGCGGCCAGCATGGCCTCGGCGTCGCCGAACTTGAGTTCGAGGCCGCCGGTTTGCTCCTTGGTGATGACACCGTTTTCGTAACACTCCATCGCAAAAGCGATCGTCGCCCCGCAGGCGATGGTATCAATCCCGTACTGGTTGCAGACCTGGTTGGCATAGGCCACTGCCTTGAGGTCGTCCACGCCGCAGTAAGAGCCGAAGGTGGACAGGGTTTCGTATTCCGGGCCGCCGTAGGTCGGCTCCACCTTGCGCGGGCCTTCGGTCACTTCGACCACCCGCTTGCAGCGTACCACGCAGGCGTAGCAGGTATCCCGTTCTTTCAGGATGGTCTCGGACATCAACTCGCCGCTGATGCCCTCGGCCCCCTCGAACTGTCCTTCGCTGTAGTTGCGGGTCGGCAGGCAGCCGATGGAATTGTTGAACAGCGACACGACCGCCGTCCCGTGGGTTGCCAAGCCGTCCATGTCGGGGTTGTTTTTAACGCCCGCCGGGCCGGTGCGGTTGAGGGCCGCCAGGGCCTTGCTATCGTAGATCGCCGGCTTCTTGGTGCCGCGTACCACGACCGCCTTGAGATTTTTACTGGCCATGACCGCGCCCATACCGGTGCGCCCGGCGTGGCGGTTGGACATGCTGACCAGCGACGAGAACAGCACGCCGTTCTCCGCGCCTGGCCCGTGTTGCAGGATTTCGATCTTCTTGTCGCCGAGTTCCTCTTTCAGGATGGCGTCTACCTCGCCGGTGACTTTGCCCATCAGATGCGAAGCGTCCCGGAGTTCGGGCCGGCCCTCGTTGATGAAGAGGTATACCGGCTTTGGGCTTTTCCCCTTGATCACAATCCCGTCGAACCCGGCAAATTTGAGCTCCGCCGGGAAGAAACCGCCGCCTTGGGCATCTCCGATTCCGCCGCTGAGCGGGGACTTGGCGTTGGCGTTGACCCGGCTCTGACCGGAGATGGCCGCGCCGGTGGTCACGCCCACAAACAGGGTCAAGACGTTGTCCGGGCCGAGCGGGTCGGCTCCTCGGGGCATCTCCCGCAGGATGTAATACACTCCCATCGCAGAACCGCCCATGTATTTGCGGTAGAACGCTTCGGGCGGATTTTCGACTTCCAGTTTGCCGTTGGTCAAGTCAACGTGCAGGATGTTTCCGTTGTATCCGTAAGGCATGGATAGGCTCCTCTCTTTAGGTGATAATTTTCCCAATTATACGGAGATTCGGCAGTCTTAGCAATTCTTGATTGCCGAAAACGACAAAAAATAAGCCAAATTATGTCAGCTTATGTAACCAGGTCACGGAGGTCGGGATTGATCAGGTGGATGATCCCAACTCCCAGCAGGCACACACAGCCGGCAACTATCGCTGCAACTGGCACGCTCCAGTTTTGCGCCATCCAGCCGATGAACAGGCTGCCGAACGGGGCCACACCTTGCAGCGCCCACAGGTAGGTGCTGAAGACTCGCCCGCGCAATTCATCCGGCACCTGGACCTGGATCAGGGTGTTCATCATCGCCAGTTGCGAAACCATGCCCCAGCCCATGAACAGGATGACGGCCATCGCCAGCGCCGGGAGGCGGACCAAGCCCATCGCGATCATGCCGGCAATGAACGTGAACTGGCCGACGGTCATCAGGCGGCCTTTCCGCCGCAAATGGCTGAACGAGGCCGCGTACAAGGCCGCCACCAGCGCGCCGATTCCCATAAAAGCGTACAGGCTGCTGTTGCGGGCGGCGACCGTCGCCGCCGTATCGCCGGCTTGTTTGAGGACTTCGCTGGCGAAGACCGGGATCTGCTGCATGAGCGGGAATCCGAAGAACCCGACCAGGGTCGCCATCAGGATGATCAACCCGACCGAACGGGTTTGCAGGATGTATCTCTGGCCCTCGCGCAGTTCTGCTACCCAGGGCGCTCTCAGCTTTTTGACCTCGGCCTTGAAGCGCGGCCGGACGGTCATCAGCCCGATGATGATGACCAGGTAACTGATCCCGTTGGCTAAAAATGCCCAGCCTTCGCCCTGTCCGCCGATGAGCAGCAGGAACGGGGCGATCATCATCGGTCCCAGGACGCGGGCAGCGTTGAAGATGGTCGTTTGCAGGGCGATGGCGTTCGGCAGGGCCTCGCGCCCGACCAGTTCGATCAGCATGGCCTGGCGGGCGGTGATCTCAATCGAGGTGGCTGTCCCCAGCACCAGGGCCAGGATGAGGATGTGCCAGATCTGCACCACGCCGGTCAGGGTCAGGAAAGCCAGGGTGAGGGCCTGCAACATCATCAGGGATTGCATGGCGATCACGGTTTTGCGCTTGTCCAGGTGTTCGACCAGCACCCCGCCGGGGAGGGCCAGCAGCAGGGTGGGTAACGTTGCGGCAAAGCCGATCAGTCCCAAGTCGAAGGGACGCCCGGAGATGCGGTAGGCCAGCAGCGGCTGGGTCGTGTTCTGCATCCACGAGCCAATCAGCGAGACGAATTGTCCGATCCAGAAGACGCGGAATTCCCGCGAAGCCAACGCGGGGAAACGGGAGGTGAGTTTCAAGTTCTAGGTTTCAGGTGCAATGTATCAGGTGGCGTGACGCGGACGAGCACGGAGGACGCGGATAAAAAACTTCCGTGTCAATCCGCGTAAATCTGCGTTTTCCGCGTCCGAATTATGCAGGCACGATCAATTCAGCGCGATCGTTCTGGGGGCTGTTGACCAGGGTCGAAACGGGGTAGGCGGCCATCTCGTCGGCGGGGTAGGGCCTGAGCAGCGTCCCCATGCTTTCGGGGGTGCGGATAGCTGTATCGAGCCATTCGGCGTAGGCGGCGGGCGGCAGGATGACCGGCATCCGGTTGTGGAGCGTAGCCATCAGCTCGTTAGGTTCGGTGGTGATGATCGTGCAGGAGCGGATTTGCGAGCCATCTGGCGAATGCCACTCTTCCCATAGCCCGGCGAAGGCGAAGGGCTGGCGCGATTTCAAATGGATGAAATACGGGATTTTGGTTTTCTGCCCCGGCACGGCTTTCCACTCGTAGAATCCATCGGCGGGGATCAGGCAGCGGCGGTACTTGTAGGCGGCCCGGAACGACGGCTTTTCGCCGAGAGTCTCGGCCCGGGCGTTGATTAGGCGGCTGCCCATCGTCGGGTCTTTCGCCCAGGAGGGGATCAGCCCCCAGACGAAGAAATCGCCGCGCCTCTGCCCGTCATTGGGGATGGCCAGCACCGGCTGGGTCGGGGCGATGTTGAAGCGCGGCGCAAACTGTATTGGAAAGGTGTAACCGGTAAAATTGTCCTGCAATTCAGCAGGGTCGACCGTTAAAGTAAATCGTCCACACATGGTTCCTCGATTCTTTGATTCAGCGAGTCAACGATTCGGCGAGTCGTTGATTCGCTGAATCGCTGATTCGTTGATTCGCTGAATCGCT
>DYLB01000070.1:6699-9895 GCA_020722305.1 Anaerolinea thermophila
TCGCTGAATCGCTGATTCGTTGATTCGCTGAATCGCTCACTTCCTCAATCTCCTGAAATCCCCATCTCGCACAGTCACGCCAATCGCGTCCAGGTGCTCCAGCAGGCCCAGGATGTACTTACGGCTGGAGTTGAACATATCCCGCGCCTCGGCCACCGTGATCTGGCCGGTCTTCTCGATCTGGCCGCGCACCATTGCCACCATCCGCTCGTAATCCTCGCGGCGGAAGACCACCTCCTGCCCGACCACCACTAACTGTCCCAGCTCGACCAGGGCCTCGAAGACATCTTCCCCGACCGCAGCCTGGGATTCCTTGACCGAGGGCGGACCGAACGGGTTGGCCGCGAACTGCCGCATCAAGGCCTGGACTTTGGCCTGTTGCGCGTTATCGAAGCGGATCTCGTGCGAGGGGAGGGCAAGGACATTGCCCACTTCGTGTAACGTTGAACGTTCAATGTTGAACGTGACCAGGACGTTAAAGATACGCGCCGCAATCTTGAGTTTGCTCTTCAACTCTTCCCTGGGCATCCCGCGCCGCAGCGGATACGATTTGTGGTAGGCTTCGACCATTTGCAGGGCTTTATCGTTGAGCGCAGCCCAATGCGGGGCGGGAATCACCAGACTGTCCACCGTCCACCGTCCACCGTCCAGAGCGATCAATCGGCCATCGGACAACAAGGCCTCCACCGCCGCCTGGGCCGATTCAGCCTCCAGCCGCGAGCGGGCGATGACCTCCTTGAGCGGGGCGGCGCCCAGGGCCAGGGCGGCCTCGAACAACACATCTGTCGGGGAGCCTTGCGCCAGCGACTCCAGCGATTGGATCACCTTCCCGTCGAAACGTTTGTGACGGCCCCTCGGCTGGTGGTCCACGATCACGCCGCCGCCGAGGGTTTCGCCGGGCGAGGGACGCCGCAAAATGTAGCGGTCGCCGCGCACCGCCACGACCGGGTCGCGCAGTTCGAGTTGGATCCAGCCCTCCTGTCCCGGTTCGAGGGTTTCGACGCCCAGCAGACGCAGGGTCGCCATCGTCTCGCTCGCCCCGACGAAGAACTTGACTTCGCTGGCATGCTTGAGCGGCGCGGAAACATCTTTTAGCAGGCGCAGGCGGGCGTCCAGGCGGCGGGTGGGCTGGTACTGTCCGGGATGGGCCAGCACCTCGCCGCGGCGCACATCCTCGGCCGCCACGCCCGAGAGGTTGACCGCGGTGCGCGAGCCGGGGACGGCGGTCTCTTCTTTTTTCTTGTGGGTTTGCAGGCCGCGCACCCGTCCCTTTTGGCCGGAGGGCAGGATGACCACTTCGTCGCCGAGCGCAAGATGCCCGTCGCTGAGGGTGCCGGTGACGACTGTGCCGAAGCCGCTCATGCTGAAGACCCGGTCTATCGGCAGGCGCGGGCGTCCCAGGTCGAGGCGGGTGGGTTTCTGTTGAAGGAGTAATTGGAGATTGGTAATCAGGGTATCGAGACCTGTTCTGGATTTGGCCGAGACGCGCACCAGCGGGGCGTCTTGCAGCACGGTCCCGGCTACAGCGGCGCGGATGTCGGTTTCGACGAGGTCCAGCCAGTCGGGGTCCGGGGCGAGATCGGTCTTGGTCAGGACGATGATCCCGGCCGGGATCTGGAGCAGGTCTAGGATGGCGAGGTGTTCCTTCGTCTGCGGCATGACCCCCTCGTCCGCGGCGATGACCAGCAGGGCGGCATCTATCCCGCCGATGCCGGAGAGCATGTTTTCGATGAAATCGCGGTGGCCGGGCACGTCCACGATGCCGATCTCCTCGCCGTCGGGCAGGGTCATCCAGCCGAATCCGAGTTCGATGGTCATCTCACGCGCTTGTTCTTCCTTCAGGCGGTCGGGATGGACGCCGGTGAGGGCAGCGATAAGGGTGGATTTGCCGTGGTCGACGTGGCCGGCGGTGCCGATAACGTGCATGGCTATTTGACGGGTTTGCGGCTGCGGCCCATGATTTGCTCGTAGCCGGTGAGCCATTCGTGGGCCCAGTTCATCAGTTCCTGCAATTGCTGTTCGGTCACCTCGGTGGTCTGCTGGAGCTGGTCTTGCTGGGTCTGGATCAGGTCGCGCAGGTCGGTGATCTGTTCGCCGAGCCTTTTGATGTTTTCGCGAAGGTCCTTGGTGTGTTCGTCCGCCGACAGGCTGTAACTGGTCCAGCGTTTCTGGTCGTCGGCTTTGAATGTGACCCATTCCTGGCGCATCCGGTCTTCGGCCAGGCGCTGGATCTCGGTGATCTCGTTGATGCGCCGTTCGAGGCGCTGGTTGAGTTCTTCGTGGGTCTCCTGGGCGCGCTTGACGGCCCGGTGGGTGCTATCGAGCGCCTGGAGCTGGGCGTCGAGGTTGGCGGTCTGCTTGATGAAATCGCCGTAGCGGGTGCTCCATTCCTTGAAGGCTTTTTCGCGTTCCAGGTGGGCGCGGTTTTGGGCTTCGATGAAGGTCAGTTGGGCCTGACGGCGTTCGCTTTCGGAGGCCATCAGTTCGGTGATACGGCTGTCGAGCTGGCGCAGGGTGTCGGCGGTCAGGTCGGTTTTTTCGCGGTGGTCGTCAATCCGCTTGCGGACGGCGGCGATCTCGCCTTGCAGGTCGGCGACGCGTTTGACGTCGAGGCGGCGGTTCTCATCGTGGACGCGCTGGACGCGCTGGATGTCGTCAATCGGCTCGGTCTTCTCGGTCAGGCTGCGTGATAGTTCGGCGATCTCGCGGCTCAGGCGGATGTCTTCTTCGGCCCGGGTGTGGAGGCTTTTGCGCAGTTCGTCGAATTGTTCGAGCGACTGGCGCAATTCGGTGATGGCGGCGGTGATCGGTTCGAGTTCTTCGCGGTGCTGTTTGGCGCGTTCCCGATCGCGGCGCTGGGTGCGCTTTTCGGAATCGTCGAACAGCTTGGATACTTCGGCGCGGTAGTTGGCTAAATTCTCGTCGAACTGGTTGATGCGCGCAGTCGTGCTGGACAGTTCCGATATGCGCTTTTCGACATCCTTGATCTGCCGGGTCAGGCGGTCAATGGTGCCTTCGTAACTGACCATCCGTTCTTCGAGGGTGGCGATGATGGTTTTGTCTTTTCGGCGTTCCCCCTCCAGCCATTCCAGGCGTTTTACGAGTTGTTCAAAGTCCATGAGAGAAATCTCCGGGTAAATTTTATAGTATTACTCTCGGAAATCTATCGCAACCGCGAAGATTTTGCACGATGCTC
>DYLB01000071.1 GCA_020722305.1 Anaerolinea thermophila
CAATAATGAGTCTACTGCAAAAAGGTCTTTATCCACAAAGGACACGAAGTACACCAAGGAATTCTGAAAGGTGAAATTCAAAATCTTGAAATTCGGCGCAAGATGATTTCAAAAAAATTCGTGACCTTCGTGTCCTTAGTGGTTAGAAAAGGTTTTTGCAGCGGAGTCAATAATGATTTCTTCCAGCGCAGACAATTCGGGGGCGACGATTTGCGGTTTGGGCATGGACTTCGTGATGATGTCCGGGTCTTTCATGCCATGCCCGGTGCAGACGGCGACGATGCGCTTGCCGCGCGGCTCCAGCCGTCCGCTGGCGATTTCGAGGGCCAGCCCGGCCAACCCGGCTGCGGAGGCCGGTTCGACCCACAGGCCCTCTTCGCTGGCGAGCAGCTTCTGCATCTCCAAGATTTGGGCGTCGCTGGCGGCGATGATCCGCCCGCCCGAGTCTTCGGCGGCTTGCAGGGCCTGTTCGCCGCGGGCCGGTTTGCCGATGCGGATGGCGGTGGCGACCGTTTCCGGGGCCTCGACCGGATGTCCCAGCACCAGGGGCGCGGCCCCGGCGGCCTGGACGCCCAGCACCCGCGGCCGCCCGGTGGATCTCAACTCGTCATATTGCTTGAAGCCGGCCCAATAAGCGGTGATGTTCCCGGCGTTGCCGACCGGCAGACAGAGCCAGTTGGGGGCGGAGCCGAGGTCGTCGCAGATCTCGAAGGCGGCGGTCTTCTGGCCTTCGATGCGGTGCGGGTTGATCGAGTTGACCAGGGCAATGGGGTGTTTGTTCGTGATGGCGACGACCATCGCCAGGGCGTCGTCGAAGGAGCCGTCAATCTGGATCACCTGCGCTCCATAGGCGGCCGCCCCGGCCAGTTTTCCAGCCGCGACCTTGCCCTGCGGGATGAGCACGATGGACTTCATCCCGGCCCGGGCGGCGTAGGCCGCGGCCGAGGCGGCCGTGTTACCCGTCGAGGCGCAGATGACGGTTTTGGCCCCGCGCCCGACGGCCTCGCTGACGGCGGCAGTCATGCCCCGGTCTTTGAAAGAACCGGTCGGGTTGAGGCCCTCGTATTTGACCCAGAGTTCGAACCCGCCACCCATCAGGCGCGCCAGGCCGGGGGTCGGGATGAGAGGCGTATCGCCTTCGAGCAGGGTGACGCGTTGGGTGTGAGCGGGCAGGTCGAGCAGATGTCCGTAACGGGCGAGAAGTCCACTATAAGAATTCATAGCAAGCTCCGGTTGGGGGTGATGGGTTATTGTAACAGGTGACTGTCACTTGTATCGGCCACTGTGATAAGATAGCCCCCATGAATTTCTCTAAAATCACCGAGGATTTGTTTGTCGGCACTACGCCCGGGGTGGAGGATTACCGACTGCTGTTCGACCTGGGCGTGCGGCTGATCATCAACATGCGTTTCGACAAGGGCCCGGCGCCCAACCCGTTCGACCTGCCGCTGGAGTTCCTCTGGCTGCGGACGATTGACAGCCCGTTCTTCCCGATCCCGATCCGCAAGCTGACGGAGGGGGCGCAAGCCGCGCTGGAGACGATCAGGTCAGGCGGCAAGGTGCTGGCCCATTGCGCCTACGGGCGTCACCGCGGCCCGGCGATGGGCGCGGCGGTGCTGATTGCCCAGGGATACGCCCCCGAAGCCGCGCTGGACCTGATCAAACAGCGGCGAAAGGTCGCCAACCCGGAGGCTTTTTACATCCGGGGGCGGATTTTGCGTTTCGCAAAGCAGTGGCGGGGGATGTAAAAGAGAGCTTACGCTTCGTCTTTCTTCAAGAACGCGACCGCTTTCCCCAGGTCGTCGTCCATCACCAGGGACAGGCAGTGGCCGGGGCGGTAGTCTTCGACGGCAATAAGCCGCAGGCAGGTTTTGGCCGCTTTATCGGCATCCAGCCAGCGGTCCAGGCGGTTGGGGGTCTCGTAGAAAAAGTCTCGGTTGAAGATCACGTCGGGGTCGTCCAGGTAAATCCCCAGCGGGTAGATGTGGGCTTCCATCAAATCCTGGAAAAAGTGCGTGCCGAAGGAGGGTTCTGGCGCGTTGGCAATGCCCTCACCGGAGAGTTCGACCAGCGCCAGGGTGTTGTAGATGTCGGCGTAGCCGATGTGGACGCCGAGGTCGGGGCTGGCTGTGCCCCAGCGCCCCGGGCCGATGGCGATGAAGCGCTCGTCGGCCAGGGCGGCGTTGAGTTCGCCGATGGTGCGCTCCAGTTTGTTGCGCTCGGCCGGGGTTTCGAGGCTGAAATAGCCTTCGGGCGAGACGAAGAGCACATAACGGATCTCTTCGACCACGCCGCGCGGCACCATGCGGTGGGTGGAGAAGATGATGTCGGCCTCCGCCAGGTTTTGCGGCAGCTGGACATTCCCGCCGTTGTCCATGTGACTCTGCGGGCGGCATTGCAGCAGCGTGATGCGGACCTCGGGCCTGATCTCGCCGGGGTTGAGGACTTCGACCGTGAACTCGGTATCCACCGGCGAGTTGTAATGTTTTTCGAGCAGGTTCAGGGCTTCGCGCATCCGCCTGGCGAAAGGGGTGCGGCGCAGCAGTTCGTCGAAAGTGACGACCAGCTTGTTCACGTCCATCAGGTTGGTGCGCGGGGCGGTCAGGTAGCCGTCCTGGTCTATCTGGGCCACGTAACGCATGACCGGGTAACGGGCAGAGAGCACCTCTTTGACCGGCAGGCTCCTGAAGGCGTTGGCTTCGAGGTCAATCAGGTCCACGTATTGCTGGGAGTAGCGTTTGATGGATTTGACGTCGGCGGCGGGGTGGAGCAGCGGGTGCGAAAGCGCCACCAGACGGGGATAGTCGTTGCCGGTCTGGTCAACGGCCCGCGTCCCCAGGCCCCAGACCAGGCGCACGAAGCCGTCTTCCTTGAGGATTTGCGGCGACCAGCGGTACAGGTTGCGGCTGAAAGCCACGCCTGCCCCGTGCGGCAGGTAATAGCGGCCAAAGCGTTCCCCCTCCACGAACTGGATCAGGATGGCGATCCGCTCGTCGTATTCGGCCAGTCCTTTGTGATGGCGGTAGAGCAGCACGTCGGGATGCAGTCCGCTGCTGTAGATGCGGGTGATGGCGTTGGTCAGGGCGAACAGGTTCTCTTCGGGTGTGCCCTGGTTGGGACAAAAGATGCTTTCGTATTTGCCTGCAAAAGAGGTGCCGAAACTGTCTTCCAGCAGGCTCGACGAGCGCACGATCAACGGGCGGTTGCCCGCCTCGCTGACCACTTCTTCTAGCCGTTTGACGATTTCCGGCGAAAACTGGCCTTTCGAGAACTCGGCCCGGATCAGGGGATAATCGGCGCGAATCTCTTCTTCGGATTTGAATTTCTGGTCGTTCCAGTGCATCAGCCCGTTCTGCGACATGAAGTTGTAGAAAACGTCCGAGCCGATATAGAACGACTCCGGCGTGCGGAAGCTGTCCCGGATTTCGGGCGGGGCGGTCTCCTTGAGGATGCGCATGGCGAGCAGCATCCCGGCGGCTTTCCCGCCGACCTTGCCCATGCCGATTTTGCGCCGGCGGATTTCTTCCAAGTCTGCCACTTTGAGCCATTTGCGGGCCAGCTTGATGTACTGCAACTGGTCGCTGACCATGGTGCGGATGAGCACCACCTTGATCTCTTGCAGGCGGGCGCGATATTTGGCGCGTTCCTCCTCCGGCATCCGGGCGATTAAGCGCGCCTGTTCGAAGAGCATGTCGTGGGGGGCCAGCTCCGGGTTGAACCAGACGAAATCGGATTCGAGGCTGCCGCGCTCGGTCAAGATCTTCTGCACGATGGACTGGAAATCCTGGTAGGGCAGGTTGTAGGCGAAATAGAAATCCGTCAGCGCGTCGCGGATGCGCCCCAGGCGCAGCTCCCAGACTTCCGAGCTTTCCTCGGCGTAAGGGTCGTACAGGCCCTCGCGCCCTTGCGAGTCGATGGCCTTCTGCCGCGCCTCGGCTTCGAAATCCTCCTGGCTGATGATGCCGCGCGAGAACAACTCGTGCCGCATGTGCGAACGGATGCGCCCGCTCAGGATCGGGTACTGGGTCAGGGTCAGGTAGATATTGAGGACCGAATCGGATGAGGGAGTGGGCAGGGTCATGGGGATAATTCTAAATCAAAAAGCGGCAGAATTCGAAAACTGCCGCTCACTGAATACTGAATACTGAATACTGAACTCTGGCTCTACCCCAGGTGCATCGGCATAATGACGTGGATGAAATCGTCATCGCCGACGGTCTTAATCACGCCCGGCGCGTTCGGGGCGCTGGTTTCGATGGCCACGTTCGGCGACTTGATGACTTCCAGCACTTCGCGCAAGAACTTGACGTTGAAGGCGATCAACAGCCCGATGCCGTCCACGGTCGCCTCGACGATGGTCTCGTTCGAGCCGGTCTCCTCGGAGGTGGCCGAGATTTCGATCTCGCTCGATCCCAGGTCGCCGCCGGCTTTGATGTCCAGGCGGGCCACATTCGATCCCTCGCGGGCGAAGATCTCGGCCTGTTTGCAGGCCTTGAGCAGGGAGGCGGTCGAGACCAGGGTGCGGGATTTGTACGAGCGCGGGATGATCTGCTCGTAATCCGGGAAGGTCCCGTCAATCAACTGCGAGACGACCTCCACGTCCTTGACCCGGAAGATGACCTGTCCGCGCCCCTGGGGAATGACCATGGCAATCGTTTCGTTCCCGTCGGCGGCGACGCGGGCCAGCTCGTTCAGGGCGCGGGCCGGGATGATGGCGCTTACCGGCTGCTGCACGGCGGACGAAATCCTGGCCTTGCGCACCGACAGGCGGAAACCGTCCGCGGCCGCCATGGTGATCTTGTCCTTGTCCAACGTCACCAGCACGCCCATCAGCACCGGGCGGGCTTCGTCCGTTGAGGCCGCGAAAGCCACCTGCTGGATCATCTCCTTGAAATCGGACACGTTGATGTGCAGAGCCTCGTCCAGGTTGGGCACGGGCAGGGGCGGAAACTCCTGGGCATCAATGCACTTGATGTCGGTGTTCGAGGCGCCGCTGCGTACGTTCAACGTTTGGGTATTGGTGTCCAGCGACAGGTTCACCTGTTCGCCGGGCAGGGTGTTCACCAGGTCGGTGATCGTGCGCGCCGGGACGGTGGTCGAGCCTTCTTCGTCGATCCTGGCGCCGAGCCAGCAGCTGATTCCCAGTTCCAGGTTGGTGGCCGACAGGCGCAACCGTCCCTCGTCGGTGGCGACCAGCACATTCGCCAGCACCGGCAGGGTGCTGCGCGGCGAAACCGCCCGGGATACGATGCTCAAACCGTGAGCCAGGTTCTCTTGCAGAATGGTGACCTTCATCGCCTCGTCCTCTTTTCTACTGTGTGGGGTGCGAAAAAGTATATCCTGAGAAAGTCAAAAAGTCAAAAATTCACCCAAAAATCGTCGAAAGCGCCAGGGCCAGCAAGGCAAAGACTATCTGGATCCCGAACAGGGCGGCCATGATGTAAACCACCACCATCCAGCCGGACGAGACTCCCGCCGAACGGATTTCCTGCCCCTCTGCCAGGAGACGGATGGCGTTGGCGGCCTGCCGGGCGGTATCCCCTTCCGAACGGCGCGGCCAGCCCGGCCAGACCCAGCCCGGCGTCTCACGCGGGACCAGCAGCCGGCTCCCGTTGAACTGACCCAGCCACACCCGCAGCGCTTCCGGCGGCGCAACCGCCAAGTCGCCCGGAAGGACCACCGCTTTGGTCGTCTTGAGTGCCTCGGCGGTCAACCCGTTCTCGATGCTCTGGCGCGCCACGGGGAGCTTGGGCGTCTCCTTCTGGATCGCCTCAAGGATGGCCTGCGACAACCCGTTCACGCCGGAGTCGAACACCAGCACTGGAAAAGCCGCGTGTTTGGCCGCCAGGGCCCGTTCCGCCTGCGACCCGTCCCGGCGCAGCACCTGGAAGTGATAGGCCAGGAACAGGGCGAACAGTACGAACAGTTGCAGCGCGTCCAGCAAGTCGCGCACAAAATTGACCGGGCGGCTGCCCAACAGCGCCGACAGCAGGAGGTACAGCATTCCTCCCGCGCTGGCCATCCCGCCGATGACGGTGGCGAACAGCACCAGATACAGGTAGACCCGGCGTACCACCGAACGGCGGGCGTGGTCCCCGGCGTCGTCCATGCCCAGGGCCTCGGCCTGCATCGGACGCCAGGTCATCAACCACAGCGGCAGGCTGACCAGCAGCGTCGCCAGCGAACCGGCCAGGTTGCCGCGCAAGAGATCGGTCCAGGAATAGGTGCCAAGCAGAGAATGGATCACGAAGGCCAGCAGCGATCCAATCCCGATAAAAGTGGCGACCAGTCCGACCAGTGACAGGATGTAGAAATACAGCCGCCGCATCCCGGCCTGGCGCGGCGCTTCCGTCACCTGGGACATATCCTTTGCCAGCCAGTGTCCATAATAGGCCCAAACCCCGGCCAGTGGGATGCCGATCGCCAGCGCCCCGCGCACGTCGTTGATGAATTGTGAAAAAGTAAGCCTTTCGCCCAAAATCCAGCGCAGGATGACGTTGACGGTCACCCCGGCGGAGGCCAGCACGGTGACGACCCCCGCCAGTGACAACACATACAGGATGCCCAGCCGCAGCACCGAGGCGCGTTCGCCCGGTTCGGCCAGCGCGTCCTGGGCGGTCTTCCAGACCATCACCCATAACGGCAGGCCGATCACGAGCAGGGCCAGGCCGTTCGGCAGGCTGTTCCGTGCGAAGGATGTATCCACCTCGGAGGTTGTCAGGACGAAGGTGATCACCTGGTGCAGGCCGCCCACGACCATGATCAGGCCGTAGATCAGCCACAGGTAACGGTACAGCCGCCGCACGTCCGCGTAGGTTTCGATGGGTTGGACCACCTTCCAGTCTTCCCGCAGGATGTAGATGAAATAGGCGGCCAGGATGGCATTCATCGCCATCCCGATCAGGTTATCGGTTATTGTTTGGCTTCCGCCGATGAGTGCATTGCTCACGGGCAGATCGAAAACGGACAGGAGCAGGCGGTTGACCAGCGCCAGGCCGTTCTGCACCACCGGCACCAGCGTGCCGATCAATATTCCGTACAATGCCAGGGCGCGCACAGCGGAGGCGCGCTCATCCATGTCCTTTTGGGCGCTGCGCTGCGCCCCCCACCAGTGGCCCACGAAGACCGGCACACCCACCAGGATTAGCGAGAGCGCCTGCGCCAGGCGTTCGGCACCGCTGCCGATCACGTCGGGCGAAAAAGTCTCACGCGCCAGCCCGATCAACCCCCAAAGCACCACTTCCATGCTGACCACGGTAACGGCATAGACGTACAAGCGACGGATGGTACTCATGCTGAACTCCTTATGGTGGGAACGATTTGGCAAATCGTTCTATAGTATTACCATCGAAAATCTGTCACAATCGCGAAGATTTTGTAGCGCGATATTGATATCGCCTTTGGTTGCGGAATGAATTCCGCGCTACGGATTATGGCTTGGGCGGCTCCGAATACCAGTTCCAGGACCAGAACGGGTAAGACATCGACTCGATCTTCCAGGCCCCGTTTTGCCGGATGAGCAGGGCTGTTCCGCTGGTGCTGTAGGTTTCACGGAAAGGCCCGCCGCCGGAGAAGATGATGCTCACGTCAACCGTGGCTTCATCCCCCTTGATGTCCGATCCGATGATCTCGACCCCGTTGTTGGTATCCCCAATATTTTCAACCAGGATCGCCCGGCGCACCTCGTCGTAAGTCGGTTTGTAGTCTTTATCCGCCAGGTAGCCGTAGGCGCGTTCCACGTCGCGCTGTTGGATGGCCAGCACGAAATTGTGGACCACGCCCTCGGGCGTATCCTCCGGCAGATAGGCCTGGTCATTGCCGCGAACCAGGAATATCACCACCGCCGCGACGATCAGAACCCCAATGGCCGCCAGGATGCCGATGAGAAAACGGTCTTGTTTCATATTTTCACCTTTTCACCTGTAGGGAATCAAGGGTGCAGGGAAAGCTTTTTACGCTGCGGATGGCGGGGTTTGCCGGGCCGGGATAGGATGACCAGGAAAGGCCCAACCGCCGGGACGAGCAGGGCGAACAGCCCCCATAGCGCGTAGGCCCACATCGGTAATCGCCGCTGCCGCAGGAACATCACTGCCAGGAGGAACATGGCGATCAGGAAACCGAGCAAAATGAGCCGCACCGTATCAGCGTTCATGGTATCAGCATTGTATAGTTTTTCATGGGAAAAGGCAAGCACCAGAGTGGAGTATACTTGCCCGGTCGGTTCGTTTCACACCCTACAACTTATTCAGGAGAAAAGATGTCTGTTTCCACCATTCCTCATTGGGATTTGACCAATGTCTACCCGAGCCTTGAATCCAAAGAGTTCGAAGCCGCCGTCGAGCAGGTGAAAACCCAGGTCGGCGAGCTGGAGAGCCTGTTCGCCGAAAAAGTCTCCAAAACGGACGCCGGCACCCCGCTCCCGGAACTGGCAGGGCTGGTCGGCGAGAGCCTGAACCGCTTCAACGAGATGTACGAACTGTCCGGCACGGTGAATGCCTTCATCCATTCTTTCGTCGCTACGGATTCACGGGACACCCTGGCGATGAAGAAAATGTCCGAGTTCCAAATGGTCGGCGTGCGGATGCAGAACCTGGCCGTGCAGTTCCAGGCCTGGATCGGCAAGCTGGCTCCCGTTTTGGACGGGATCATCGCCGCGAACGAAACCGCCAAAGCCCACGCCTTCGCCCTAAAAGACGCCGCCGAACAGTCCAAATACATGATGGCGGAAAACGAGGAAGCCCTGGCCGCCGAACTCGGGCTGAGCGGCGCGTCCGCCTGGAACAAACTCCAGGGAACCGTCACCTCGCAACTGACCGTGGACTTCGAACTGGACGGCGAGGTCAAGAAACTGCCCATGCCGGCCCTGATCAACCTGCACTCCCACCCGGATGAATCGGTGCGCCGCCGGGCCTACGAGGCCGAGATGGCTGCCTGGAAATCGGTCGAGGAGCCGCTAACCGCCGCCATGAACGGCATCAAGGGAACGGCCAACACGCTCAACAAGCGCCGCGGCCGCGAGGACGCCCTGCACGCCCCGATAGACATGGCCCGCATTGACCGCCCGACCTTGGAAGCTATGATGGGCGCGATGGAAGCCTCCTTCCCGATGTTCCGCAAGTATTTCAAGGCCAAGGCCAAACGCTTCGGCAAGGAGAAACTGGCCTGGTGGGACGTCTTTGCTCCGTCCGGGAACGCCAACAAGGAGTATTCCTGGGAGGAAGCCCGGGCTTTCATCCTGGAGAACTTCGGCAAGTTCTCGCCCGAACTGGAAGCCTTCGCCAAACGGGCCTTCGACAACCTCTGGATTGACGGCGAACAGCGCGAGGGCAAGCGCGGCGGGGCGTTCTGCATGGGCGTACCGGGCGTCAAGGAGAGCCGCGTCCTGTGCAACTTCGACGGGACTCTCGACCAGGTCAGCACCATCGCCCACGAGCTGGGCCACGCCTTCCATAACGAGTGCGCTTACCAGGCCGGGAAGACCGAGATCCAGCAGGATACGCCCATGACCCTGGCCGAGACGGCTTCGATCATGTGCGAGACCATCGTCATGGAGGCCGTGCTGGCCCAGGCCACTGACCCGCAGGAGGAACTCGCCATCCTGGAGACCCGGCTGATCGGCGATGCCCAGGTGATCGTGGACATCTACTCGCGCTTCCTGTTCGAGAAGGAAGTCTTCGAGCGCCGC
>DYLB01000072.1:0-4928 GCA_020722305.1 Anaerolinea thermophila
CATGGTTTAACGGAAGGCGGTTTGAATCACGGACAATTGATGCTCGACCAGTTCCTGTTCATGCGCCCGATCCCCGGCTGGTCCAACCACAAGACGCCGGTTGACAACCTGTACCTGTGCGGAAGCGGTGTCCACGGCGGAGGAGGGGTCAGCGGCGCGGCGGGACGGAATGTGGTCAAGGTGTTGAAGTAACGCGTGGAGCGGGGTGCACCCCGCTCCACGCGTTACACCCGCGTAACAACTCCTGAATCCTTTCTTGCCTCATGGCGTTTATCCTGCCACAAAGGAGATTGCCATGAACCGACGAATCATTTTCTTCGTGCTTGTATTCGCTTTGCTGGTCTCGGCCTGCAACGGGGCGACCATTCCACCTGCCGCAACCCAAACAAACGAAATCAGCGGCCCGACCCTCACCCTCGGCGCGCCAACCGGCGGAGTCGTCCAGCCGCTGCTGGGTGAAATATCGGCCCCATCCCGGCGGGCGAGCGCGCAGGGAGCGCGACGCGCTCGCGGATGTGCGCAATTTGTCACAAAGCTAACTGACATTCGTCAGAAATCTACATTTAGGGGAAAACTCTCACAGGTTGCTCATAAAAAACTTCATAATCTTCCGTTGTAACTTCCCCCGGCGGCGGCTATCGTTGGAGCGATACCGTAAAACGGACCAACCATGCACATCCACTGCCTCGGGATCAACCACACCACTGCCTCGGTCAGCCTGCGCGAGCGGCTGGGTTTCAACCCGGATGCCGCTCGCGCCGCCCTGTCTCGTTTGGGATGCGGGATGATTGGGGACGCGCTCAGCGAACTGGTCATTCTCTCCACCTGTAACCGGATCGAACTCTACGCGGTTTCCTCCCGCCTCACCCCGGACGATTTGAGCCTGTTCCTGTCCGAGACGCGCGGGGTGCCGGTGGACGCGTTCCGCCCCCACACCTATCACTTCTGCGACGAAGACGCCGTGCGCCACCTGCTGCGGGTGGCCTCCGGCCTGGATTCGCTCGTCTTGGGCGAACCGCAGATCTTGGGCCAGGTCACGGACGCCCTCGAGCAGGCCCGCGGCGCGGGTTCCGTCGGGCCGCTGCTCTCGCGTCTCTTTCAGAGTGCCATCCACGCCGGGAAGCGGGCTCGGGCGGAGACGCACATCGCCCGCAACCCGGCTTCGGTCTCGTCGCTGGCGGCTTCGCTGGCCGAGAAGTCCGTTCACAACCTGGTCCAGGCGCAGGTGGTCATCCTCGGCGCGGGCGAGATGGCCGAACTGGCCGTCGAAGCCCTGCGCAAACGCGGCGCCGCCCAGGTGCTGGTGCTCAACCGCACCCTCGACCGGGCCGAAACGCTGGCGAAACGGTGGCAGGCCCAGGCGTCCACGTTCGAGCGGATGGAGGAGGCCCTGTCCGCCGCCGACGTGCTGGTCTCGTCCACCGGCGCGCCGCACACCATCATCAATCCCGGCATGGTTGGGCGCATCATGAATGGGCGACCGTCCCGCCCGCTGGTGATGATTGACATCGCCGTGCCGCGTGACGTTGACCCCGCCTGCAACGCCATCCCCGGCGTGACCGTGTTCGACATGGACGGCCTGAACGCCCGCCTCGAACATTCTCTGGCCGAGCGCGAAGCCGAAGTGCCGCAGGTGGAGGCGATCTTGAGCCAGGAGGCCGGTAAATTTATGGAATTTTTCAACTCGTTGGATATGCTCCCGTTGATCGCCGACCTGCGTAAGCAGGCCGAGGCCATCCGCCAGGCCGAGTTGAACAAGACTCTGCGCCGCCTGCCGCATCTGAGCGAGGCCGAACGCGCCCGCATCGAAGCCTTGAGCCAGGCCCTGGTCAAGAAACTGCTCGAGGCCCCTACCACCCGCCTGCGCGCCCAGGCCAACACCCCCTCCGCCCCCGAATATGCCAGCCTGGCCCGCACACTCTTCGACCTCCCTACTGGCGACTGATTGCTGAAAACTGATCACTGATGAAACTAACCTTCGCTACCCGCCCCTCCGCCCTCGCCCGCTGGCAAACCCAATGGGTCATGGCCGCTTTGCAGGCCGCCCATCCTGGCCTAGTCTGCGAGGAAAAGGTCATCACCACCCAGGGCGACCGAATCCTCGACAAGCCCCTGCCCGAGATCGGCGGCAAAGGCCTGTTCACTCAGGAACTCGAAAGCGCACTGTTCTCCGGCGCGGCGGATTGCGCGGTGCATTCGCTCAAGGACTTGCCGGTCGAAAACCCTGCCGGATTGACGATTGGATGCGTTCCCGCACGCGCCGAAGTGCGGGACGCGCTCATCTCGAAAAACGGTTACACCCTGGAGACTTTACCCCCCGGTGCGCTGGTCGGGACCTCGAGCCTGCGCCGCGCGGCCCAGGTCTTGTCCGCCCGCCCGGACCTGGCCATTGCCTCCCTGCGCGGCAACGTGGATACCCGCCTGCGCAAGGCGCTGGAGGGCCAGTACGACGCCGTCATCCTGGCCGGCGCCGGCCTGACCCGCCTGGGGCTGGACAGCCACGTCACCCAATGGCTGCCGTTGGAGGTCATGCTCCCCGCGCCAGGACAGGGCGCGCTGGCCGTCCAATGCCGGATTGGCGACGAGGAAGCCCTCTCACTTTTATCCGCCCTCGAAGACGCGCCCACCCGCGCCGCCGTCTCCGCTGAACGTCAGTTCTTGCTGGGGTTGGGCGGCGGCTGCGCCGTGCCGGTGGCGGCGTATGGTTCAGTGATCGGTGACCCATCAGCAGTGATCAGCCTGACAGGTCTGGTGGCTTCGACCGATGGAAAACGGCTGGTCAAGGTCAATGGCGAGGGCGCTGATCCGGTCGAACTCGGAAAAAGACTGGCCCAACAAGCTCTGTCACAAGGCGCAGGCGAAATTCTGCAACTACTGAACACTGATTACTGAACACTGATTACTGATTACTGAACACCATGAAAGTCCTCATCACCCGTCCCCGCTCCCAGGCCGATTCCTTTGCCGAGGCTCTCGCCGCGGCCGGTTTCGAGCCGCTCTTCTTCCCGGTCATCCAAATTCGCCCATTCGAGGAAAACACGGCCCTGCAGCGGGCTATCGAAAAATTAAGCTGCTATGACTGGGTGGTTTTCACCTCGGTGAACGGGGTGGAGGCGTTTTTCGATGTCATCGCGAGGGAGCGAGGCGAAGCAGTGATGTCACTGCGAGCGAAGCGAAGCAGTCTCCTGGTTTCTCAGGGGATTGCTTCCCCGACGCTCCGCTCTGGGCCAGCGCCTTTGGCTGGCACAGCGTCCCCTTTGGGGAACGACATTCATCCCAAAGTGGCCGCCATTGGCCCCAAGACCGCCGTCGCCCTCCAAGCCCGCGGCGTGACGCCCAATTTCGTCCCCGGCGAGTATGTAGCCGAGGCCATCCTGCCCGGCCTGGGCGACCTGCGCGGACGCTGGGCGCTGCTGCCACGCGCCGAAATTGCCCGCAAAGCCCTGCCAGAGGCCATTGCCCAGGCAGGCGGTATTGCGCATGAGATCGCCGTGTATCGCACTGTCCCGGCAGAACCCGACCCGGACGGGCTGGCAGCCTTGAAGTCTGGGGTGGGGGCGGTGACATTCACCAGCCCGTCTACGGTGGCGAATTTCGTCGAGATCGTCCGCCGCGCGGCGCTCGATCCGCTGCGTTTGCCGGGGAATCCCAGGATCGCCTGCATCGGTCCCATCACCCGGAAAGCCGCCGAAGAAGCGGGTTTTGTGGATGTGATTGTGGCAAAGGAATACACGGTTGAAGGTTTGGTTGAATTATTGCAGGTGTCGAATATCGAATAACGAAACTCGATATTCGGAAATTGGAGAAACCATGTTCAAAGAGCAAGAACTTACCACTCACCAATTACCATTTACTGCCCGACCACGTCGCCTGCGCCAGACCGAGGCCCTGCGCTCGATGGTACGCGAGACCGAACTGAACGCCCGCGACCTGATCTACCCGCTCTTCGTCCGTCACGGGCAGGGACGCACGCCGATCGCCTCCATGCCGGGCATCGCCCAACTTTCGGTGGACGAGGCCGTGCGCGAGGCCGAAGGCGCGGCAAAATTGGGCGTCCCGGCGGTGATCCTGTTCGGCATCCCGGCAGAGAAGGACCCGGTTGGGCTGGAGAATTTCGCCCCCGACGGGATCGTCCAGCAAGCCATCCGGGCCATCAAGCGCGAAATCCCCGAAATGGTGGTGGTGACGGACGTCTGCCTGTGCGAGTACACCGACCACGGCCATTGCGGGATTTTGAACACCGGTGGCGGCGGGTTGGCAACCCGTCCGCACCCCCACCTGCCCGAAGGCTACGTACTCAACGACCCGACCCTGGACGTGCTTGGCCGGGTGGCCGTCTCGCACGCCGAAGCCGGCGCGGACATCGTCGCTCCCTCCGGGATGATGGACGGGATGGTGGCCGCCATCCGGGAATCGCTCGATGAGACCGGTTTCGAAAACGTGCCGATCCTGTCTTATGCCGTGAAATATGCTTCATCGTTCTACGGCCCGTTCCGGGATGCGGCCGAAGGCGCGCCCAAGTTCGGCGATAGAAAATCCCACCAGATGGACCCGGCCAACGTGCGCGAGGCGCTCAAAGAAGCCGCCCTGGACGTGGAGGAGGGCGCGGACATGCTGATGGTCAAACCGGCCCTGGCCTACCTCGACGTGATCCGCGTGGTGAAGGACGCATATCCCGAACTGCCGTTAGCGGCCTACAACGTCAGCGGGGAATATGCGATGGTCAAGGCGGCCGCACAGAACGGCTGGATTGACGAGGCGAAGGTCACGCTCGAAACCCTGACCGCCATCAAGCGCGCCGGCGCGGAGCTGCTCATCACCTACCATGCGCTGGACGCGGCGAGGTGGTTGAAATAACGTTATTCGATATTCGATACTCGATATTCGATACTCGTTATTCGAAGTTCGAGTATCCAATATCGAATATC
>DYLB01000072.1:5028-9628 GCA_020722305.1 Anaerolinea thermophila
TATCGAATATCGCTTTTTAGGAGACTTTAATGACATCAACCAACTTGAGCGAACGCGCCGCCGCCGAGCGGCAATATCAGAATAACCGCATGGTTCACGCCGACTTCGACCAGGCCCCCTTTACCATCGCCTGGGAAGTGACCCGGGCCTGCGCCTACGCCTGCGTCCACTGCCGGGCGGATGCCCAGCACCAGCGTGACCCGCGTGAACTGTCCACGCAGGAGGCCTTTACCCTGATCGACCGCCTGGCGGACTTCGGCAACGCGCCTATTTTGATCTTCACCGGCGGCGACCCGATGATGCGCCCCGACTTGTTCGAGCTGATCGCCTATGCCACCCAAAAGGGGCTGCGCTGTTCGCTCACCCCCACCGCCACCGCTCTGCCAACCCGGGAACGGCTGGAAAAGGCGCGCCAGGCCGGCATCCGCCGCGTGGCGCTCTCGCTCGACGCGCCCAGGCCCGAGGTCCATGACGCTTTCCGCAAGGTTTCCGGCTCCTGGCAGCGGACGATGGACATCCTGCGCCGCGCCCAGGAGGTCGGGCTGAGCGTCCAGGTCAATACCACCGTCGCCAAACACAATGTGGACATCCTGCACGAAATGGTCCCGTTCATCCAGGAGGTCGGCGCGGTGCAATGGTCGGTGTTTTTCCTGGTGCCAACGGGGCGCGCCATGCGCGAGCAGATGATCTCCGCCGAACAGCACGAAAAAGTCTTCAACTGGCTGTACGACCTGTCGCAGAACGCCCCGTTCGACATCAAAGCCACGGCTGCCCCGATGTACCGCCGGGTTGCCATCCAGCGCAAGAAGGCCGAAGCGGGCGGCGGGTCGGTCACGTTCCAGGGGGCGGGCTTCCAGTACGCCGACGGCCTGAACCGCCCGACCCGGGGCGTCAACGACGGCAACGGCTTCCTCTTCATCTCGCACATCGGCGAGATCCAGCCCAGCGGATTCTTGCCCCTTACGGCTGGGATGGTGCGCGAAGATGACGTGGTGGACGTTTACCGCAACCACCCGATCTTCAAGGATTTGCGCGATTACTCCAGGCTCAAGGGCAAATGCGGCGTCTGCGAATACCGTGAGGTGTGCGGCGGGCAGCGCGGGCGCGCCTACGGCATCACTGGCGATTACATGGCAAGCGACCCGGCGTGCGTGCTGGTGGCAAAAAAATAAGAGCGCTGTTGCGCTCCTATTTGATGGACTTGATACCCAGGTCTTTACAAATCTTTTTTGCTAACTGGTCGACGATTTCGTTGTGTCGAGGTATCGTGGACGTTTTGTTCGTCTCTGGATTGTAGTAAACACTGTGACGGCTTCCCTCTCGTAGGAAGTGGCAGCCATTTCTCTCCAAATAACGGATGAACTCTCGCCGCTTCATGGCTAAACCGTCAATGGTTCACGGATGATCTCATGCCCTTCGATTTGCTGTGACAACAACTCACGATTGGCCTCGATGACCAATTGCACGGCCTCGCGCAGGTTCTCACGGACTTCATCAATCGTTTTTCCCTGCGTATTTGCTCCTGGAAGTTCTTCCACGTAACCGAGCCACCAATCGCCGACTTTTTCGAATACCGCTGTAAGTTTCATGACAACCTCCGCAATCGAATTATAGCATAGCCAGCAAATGACCCAACCTTTCAATTCCCGTTTCCTTTCCGCCTGCTACCGCCTGCCCACCGACGCCACCCCCGTCTGGTTCATGCGCCAGGCCGGGCGCTACATGGCCGAATACCGCGCCATCCGCGAAAAATACGGCCTGCTCGAAATCGTCCGGCAGCCCGAGCTGGCCGCCGAAGTGACCCTCCAGCCGGTACGCGCCTTCGGCGTGGACGCGGCCATCCTGTTCGCCGACATCCTGCTCCCGCTCCAGCCGATGGGCCTGGATTTCGAGTTCGCGCGCGGCGAGGGACCGGTGATTCACAACCCGATCCGCACCCTCGCTGACGTGTATGCCCTCCGCCCGCTCGAACCGGAAGAGACGCTTGCTCCCGTTATGCAGGCCATCCGCCTGCTCCGGGCCGAACTCGGCCCCACCCCGCTGATCGGCTTCTCCGGCGCGCCGTTCACGGTCGCCTCGTACATGATCGAAGGCGGCGCCTCGCGGGATTACAAGACCACCAAGCTGATGATGTACGCCGCCCCCGAAACCTGGCAGGCCCTGATGGACAGGCTCTCCACAGCCCTGGCGGAATACGTCACCGCCCAGGTGCGGGCCGGGGCGCAGGCCATCCAACTGTTCGACTCGTGGGTCGGCGCCCTCAGCCCGATGGACTACGAAACCTTCGTCCTGCCTTACTCGAAAAAAGTGCTGGAGGCGGCCCAGTCCACCGGCGTGCCGGTCATCCACTTCGGCACCGGGACGGCCACCCTGCTCCCGCTCATGCGCCAGGCCGGCGGCGACGTGATCGGCCTGGATTGGCGCGTCCCCCTCGATAACGGCTGGCAGGCCATCGGTCACGACCGGGCCGTGCAAGGGAATCTCGACCCGGTGGCGCTGCTGGCCCCCATCCCCGAACTGAAGAAACGCATCCACGACGTCCTGCGCCGCGCCGAAGGCCGTCCCGGTCACATCTTCAACGTCGGCCACGGCATCTTGCAGCATACCCCGGAAAAGAACGTGCGGGTCGCGGTGGAAATTGTGCATGAGTGGAAAACAGAGAATGGAGAATAGAGAATAGAGAGCAGTGACTACTCTCCACTCTCTAATTATCTGCTCTCTCATTTAGCTATGGAACTCAACTTTACCGGATTAACCGCAGCAATCAGCGCCTTCCTCGGCATCTGGCTCGGACACGTCTCCGTGCGGATCATCGAGCGTAACGCCAAAACGCTTTGGCAGCCAATCTCCATTGCGATTGTGCTGGGCCTTAGCCTCGAAATCTGGTCACTGCTCACTGATCACGGGTTACTGAATACTGGATTGGGCATCCTCGGCATCACCTTCCTCTGGGACGCGCTCGAATTCGTCCGCCAGGAAAAACGGGTCAAAAAGGGACACGCTCCGGCCAACCCGTCCAATCCCCGTCATAATACGATTTTGGCTGAATACCCGTTCGCTACCACGATTGATTTGCTCAAGCGCGAACCGGGTAAACAGGTAGAAGGTAGAAGGTAGAAGGTAGACAGGTAGGCATGAATACTTTTGGGCTGATCATCGGCATTGTCACCCTTTTCATCATTGGCCTGGGGTTTCCCCTGGTCATTCATGGCGAAAGATATTTCGGCTATCTGTGGTGGCCTTACATGATGGGGCTTGGTTTCTTCATCATCGCGGCCTCCCTGTTCATCGCTAACGATTGGCTGTCTGCGATTGTGGGCGTGCTGGGCGGAACCTTCGTCTGGGGCAGCACCGAACTCAAGGAGCAGGCCGTCCGCGCCGAATTGGGCTGGTATTCCTTCAACGGGAAGAAGATCCGCCCGCCGTTTGAAGAAATTATCAAAAAATGGAAAGCGCCGCACCTTTAGTCGGTTGACGATCAGATAGCCCGACCACCCGACTACGAGACTACCCGACCACAAGACGATTCGACTATGAGACTAATCATCATCGGCGGCGGCATCGCCGGTCTCTCCGCCGCATATTACGCAACACGCACCGCGCATTACGAAACAATCACCGTCCTTGAGTCATCCTCCCGCTGGGGCGGCAAGATTGCCACCAAGCGCGTCCCCTTCGACGGCGGCGACTTCATCATCGAGGGCGGTCCAGACACCTTCCTGGCTGCCAAACCCTGGGCGGTGTCTCTCTGCAAGGAACTCGGTCTCGCCGACCGTCTGCACGGCACGAACCCCAAAGCCAGGAACACTTATGTCCTGCACAAAAACCGTCTCCGGCCCCTGCCCGACGGCCTGGCGCTGATGATCCCCACCAATATCCCCTCCATTCTGAAATCCCGGCTGGTCTCCTGGCCCGGCAAGGTCCGCATGGGGCTGGACTTCCTGCTCCCGGCCCACAACGGCCATCACGACGAAAGCCTCGGTCACTTCGTCTCCCGCCGCCTGGGCCGCGAAGCCTACGAAAACCTGATCGAGCCGCTCATGTCCGGCATCTACGCCGGCGACGGCGACCGGCTTTCGCTCCGCGCCACCTTCCCCTACCTGCACGACCTCGAAGCCAAATACGGCTCGCTGGCCCGCGGCGCGCTCGAAATGCGCAAGAAGATGCCCGCCGCGCCCGGCTCCCGCTCCGCCTTCCTCACCCCCACCACCGGCCTGGCCGAGATCGTCGAAAAACTCGTCGAACATCTCACGGCGAACAACGCAAACCTGCGTCTCGACACCCGCGTCGCATCTGTTGCCCGCGACCCGGAACGTGGGACCTGGAACGTGACACTTGGGACGGGTGAGGCCCTCGAAGCGGATGCCGTTATCCTGGCCACCCCCGCCCCCGTCAGCGGGAAATTGCTCGGATCGTTCGACCCGGAGCTGGCTGCCGTTTTACAAAGCATCCCCTACGCCTCGACCGCCACCGTCACCCTGGCCTATCGTCAGGGTGACCTGCCCCGCCCGCTGGACGGCTACGGCTACGTCATCCCCCGCCGCGAGGGACGCCGCGCCCTGGCCTGCACCTGGACCTCGACCAAGTTCCCGCACCGCGC
>DYLB01000001.1:0-1567 GCA_020722305.1 Anaerolinea thermophila
TCCACTGCAAAAAGGTATTTTTCAACGCAAAGGCGCAATCCCCATTCTGGGGACTTAGCCGCCAAGATTTTTGCATTTTTCTTGCTTTTCTTGAAATGTTTCAGTGACAAATTTGCTTTTTCGTCATAAATCTTGATTTTCTTTGCGCCTTGGCGGCTTCGCGTTAAGTTTTTGGAGTTTTTGCAGTGGACTCATTGTTGATGCCCAGGGCTTCCAGGGCGCGGACGAAATCGTCTGGGTAGGGGGCGGCGAAGAGGGGTCTCTCGCCGGTGGCCGGATGGACGAAAGACAGTTCGGCCGCGTGCAGGGCGGGACGGGCGATCAGGCGGCTGGGGGAGGCGCCGTAAAGCACGTCCGCCAGCAAGGGATGGCCGAGGGCTGCGGCGTGGACGCGGACTTGATGAGTCCGCCCGCTGACCGGCGCGGCGGCAATCAGGCTGTGATCTTGCCCCCGCTCGAGGACCTGGAACATGGTCGAGGCGGGTTTTCCCCGGCCGTGGTCCACTACCGTGCGGTGTTTCTTGCCAACATTCATCCGCAGCTTGTGGGCAGCGCTATGCACCTGCCAGTCGGGGCGTCCTTCCACGATGGCATGGTAGATCTTGCGGGCGGTGTGCTGCTCGAACTGGCCGTTCAGGTGACGGTGGGTCTCGGCGTCGCGGGCGAAGACCATCACCCCGCTGGTCACTTTATCCAGGCGGTGGACGACAAATATCGAACCGAACTCGGCTTCGAGCATCCGGCGCAGGCAGGGCGCTTCCGGCGTCCAGCCATCGGGCAGCACGGGCAGCCCGGCGGGCTTGTCCACCACAAGGAGATGGTCGTCTTGATAGAGGATGGGAATCACTGTTACACCCCGCTGAAATGATTCTCTTCCACCGATTTCCAGGTCTCGTCCGGCAGGCGCAGGTACTTCGTCAGCAGCGGGTGGATGCGGGCCAGCTCCGCGTAGATGCGCTGAGCCACCCGGCGGATCGAGTAATGGGCGTTGGCGGCGGCCCGCAACTGGCAGAAGTGATACGCTTCCCTGAGATTGAACTGGGCCAGCACCCGGCGGTTATAGCCGTTGGGGACGATGTACTGGGCCACATGCGGATCGAACTCGTACAGCTTCTCGAACATTTCGGCGGCCGCCTCCATCGCCGAGCGGTACTGGACCTCGAAGCCGGCTTCCGCTATAAGACGCGGGGTCGCGTACCCGAGGCGGGTGGTGAGCAATTGTGGCGTCTGGGTCATCATGCGGTGACGTTTGAACTCGGCGTAAGCCCCCTGATCCATGACCAGGTCGAAGGTGTAGGCGCAGTATTCCAGCTCTCGCAGCGGGACGTCGTAGCGGCCCAATTTGCCTAAAAGGGCTTCAGCCAACCCGGCGCGCTCCGCTTCGGTTGCCGATTTCACCCGCTCCAATGCGGCCTGATAAGTCATCTCGCCAAAGCGATACAGCGCCGCCGCCAGAACCTTATCTTCGCCATTGGCATCATAAGCCACCAGGGTACACCAATCACCCTTGGTTTTTCCTTCGTGTCCTTCGTGTCCTTCGTGGATAAGAGTTTTTCCTTCGTGTCCT
>DYLB01000001.1:1667-43755 GCA_020722305.1 Anaerolinea thermophila
CCTTCGTGTCCTTCGTGGATAAGAGTTTTTCCTTCGTGTCCTTCGTGGATAAGGGCTTTTCCTTCGTGTCCTTCGTGTCCTTCGTGGATAAGGGCTTTTCCTTCGTGTCCTTCGTGTCCTTCGTGGATAAGAGTTTTTCCTTCGTGTCCTTCGTGGATAAGGGTTTTTCCTTCGTGTCCTTCGTGTCCTTCGTGGATAAGGGCTTTTCCTTCGTGTCCTTCGTGTCCTTCGTGGATAAGGGTTTTCCCCGTTTCAACCAGATACTCCATCGCCTCGGCGTACTTGACCAGGGTCGGCACCTCGTTTTGGGCCTCGCGCTTGATCTCCGCGCCGATCTGGCGGATCTCGGCCAGCGGGTGCGAGAGCATCTTGCGGATGGCATTTTCCAGCACCCGGGCGTTGGCCGTCATGCCGACGTTGGCGTTGGCCGCCGCAGGCAGGAGGAAGCGGCACGAATCTACGTACTGCGAGCGAACGCGGCGGTCCCAGGCTGCGTCGCTTTCGTTGGGGCGGCGCGGCACCTGTGACTCGATCAGCGCCCGCACCGGAGCCAGCGACTCGGCGTAAGCCTGGAAGAGCCTCTGCACCGTGCGGACGAACTCGTCCTTGAGCGGGTGGCCGTCCAGTTCGGGCGGGAGGGTGAAATCGTCCGGCCCCCATTTCTGGTAGCGGGTGGATTTTTCAGTGTAGGAGGCCAGGCGGTTGCCCTCGATGGCTTCCATGGCGATCCGGGAGGCGTTTTCGATGGCGAGATGCAGGACGGCGTGTTCGGCCACGGAAGCATGTCCATAGCCGACCACCCACTTCTCGTGGAACTGAGCGCTTTTCTCGTCGCTCAGTTCGGCCGCGATGTCGCGGAATGAATCCGGGAAGCGGGAGGTCTTGGCGAAAGCGACGGCGATGGTTTCGGGGCTGAGGGATTTGGGGGAAAGCAAATACACTTCACGGGAGGGCATGCCGGCGGTCTCCATCTCTTTTTTTTACCACAAATAACTCCACCGCAAAAAGTCGCTTTTAACGCAAAGACGCTAAGGCGCAAAGAAAATTAGCAGATTCAAACGATGGCTGAATGGTTACAGGAAGCCTTCGGGACGGTGCGTATGCGTTGGGAGCGGTTACAAAAACTGTGAAGGCTTCGGCCCTTCGCAGCGGCTTTCAGGCTTTCAGCAGGCTGCGGGCTTCGAGGATGTCATCCTGGATCTGGGCGATCAGCAGGCCGACGGAGCTGAATCGCATCTCATCCCTCAGACGGGCGACGAATTCGAGTTTGATCTCACGGTCGTAAAGTTCCTGGCTAAAATCGAGCAGGTGAGTCTCGATGTTGGGCGTCTCCTGGTCGGGGGTGAAGGTCGGGCGGATGCCGATGTTGGTCACGGCCGGGTGGCGCTCGTCGCCGACCCAGGCCCAGCAGGCATAGACCCCGTTGGCCGGGACGACCTTGCGCTCCGGGAAGGCAATGTTGGCGGTCGGGATGTTGATCTTCTTGCCGCGCCCATCGCCGTGAACGACGGGTCCGCTGACAGCGTAGAACCGGCCCAGGGCTTCGGCGGCCTCGCCCACTTGTCCCGCCATGAGCCGTTGGCGGATGAAGCTGGAGGAGATGATCCCTTTTTGGCCGGAAACGGCCGGGAGGGCGCGGACTTCGTAGTCCAATTCCTTGCCCAGCGCGCTCAGGCGGTAATAGTCGCCTTCACGGTTGTGGCCGAGGGCGAAATCGTAGCCGACCAGCAGGTGGCGCAGCCCCAGCCGTTCTTTGAGATATTTCATGAAGTCGGCGGCGCGGGTTTCGGCCAGGGAGCGGGTGAAGGTCTCGGTGATGACCACGTCCACGCCCAGGGCGACGAGCAGTTCGGCCCGCTCGTCGGGGGTGGTCAGGCAGCGGATTTCCCTGCGCCCCAGCACTTCAGCCGGGTGCGGGTGGAAGGAAAGCACAACAGCAGGCGCACCGGCCTGCCGCGCACCTGCCACGAGCAATTGGATGATCTCCTGGTGCCCCCGATGGACGCCGTCGAAGACGCCGATCGTCAGCCAGGAATTTTCGATCTGGATGGCTTCGAGGGATCGGTAATGGGGGAACATTCAGCCCTAATCGGACGTGAAGAACACTTTCCTGGGCTGCCACTCCGGGCTGCCGTCTTCTTCGTTCTCGACCCGCTGCATCAGGGCCACCAGTTCACCGGCCATGCTGACGCCGCGCACCAGGTCGCCGGATTTGGTGGCCGGATCGGCCTTGGCCCGGTGCCCGTGACGGACTTCCTCGACCTCGTCGGGATTCAGTTCCACCGCGGGCCAATCGCCGAGCGCCTCGGCAGCCGGGATAAGGTACTGATACCAGTTCCCGGCGCGGAACGCATCCTGGAGTCTCCTCAGCGGGACGGCATCCCGCAGGGTGAAGCGCCCGCTCTTGGTGCGGCGCAAGCCGACCAGGTACGCGCCGCAGCCCAACTGGTTGCCCAGGTCGTTGGCCAGCGAGCGGACGTATGTGCCGGACGAGCAATGCACATCCACGACCACCTCGGGAGGCGCCCATTCGAGCACTTCGAGGTGGTACACGTCAATGATGCGCGGTTCGAGTTCTACTTCCTCGCCCTGGCGGGCCATTTCGTAGGCTTTGCGTCCCTTGACTTTGACCGCCGAATACGGCGGCGGGACCTGTTCGATCTGGCCTTCGAAGGTCTTCAGCACCTTCTCGAATTCTTCCTCGGTCACGTTGACTGGCTCGTCCGAGCGGGTGAAACTTCCTTCGGCGTCGTAGGTGTCCGTCGAACCGCCCAGGCGGATGATTGCCTGGTAGCGCTTGTCGGAGGCCGAAACGTACTCGCTCAAGCGCACCGCAGGCCCAATCAGGATGACCAGCACGCCCGAGGCGCGCGGGTCGAGGGTCCCGGTATGGCCGGCGCGGCGGATACCGGTCCCGATACGAACCGCCTGGACGACATCGTGGGAAGTCATACCGACAGGCTTGTCTATGACCAATACCCCCGAAATTGCATTCTTGATATCTTGACTACTCATTTGTTAAATTCCTCCTCGGAAATTTTGGAGATTTGCAGCCACTACTTTCATAATCTTAACCCAACTTGAGCATGTTCTGGGTCGTTCGCAAGACCAAAGGCTGGATCTCTTCCAGCTTGCCGGGAATGTCCGCTCCGGCCGCGGCCCGGTGGCCTCCGCCGCCAAAATGACTCGCCACCTGGGAGACGTCCACCCCGGAGTCGAGGGCGCGCCACGAGACCTTGACGCTGCCGCCCTCCTGCTCGACGAAAACCATGCCGACCGTGCAGCAATCTATCGAAGAGATGACGTTGATCAGGTCCGCGTCATCGCTGCGGGGATACCCGCTGGCACGCCGGTCCGAGAGCCGCAGCGTGCCCCAGACGATCCCGTCCGAGCGGTAGAGGCTGGAGAGTCCGGCCCCCCAGTAACGGGCGGCTTCGAAGGTGCGGCTGACCAGGGCGCGGCGGTACAGGGCGGGCATGTCAATCCCGGTCTCCATCAAGACGGCCATCTGGCGCATGGTCTCAGGCTGCATGTTGGAGGTGCGGAAGCCGAGCGTATCGGTGATGATGCCGGTCGCCAGCGCAGCCGCGACCGGAGGGGTGAGCGCGTAGCCCCAGGCGGGCAAGTGATCGGTGAGCATGGCGCAGGTGGCCACGGAGGCCGGCTCGACCAGGTTCAGTTCGGCGAAAAGTTCGTTGGTGACGTGGTGGTCCACGTTGATGTGCGGTTTCCCGAACGGCTGCATGGCATCGCCGAGGCGTTTCAGGTCGGCGCTGTCCACCGTGATGAAGGTGTCGAATTCGCCTGCGGGCCGCGTGCGGACCCTGTCGCTGCCGGGCAGGTGCATGAAGGACGGCGGCATACCGTCCACCAGCACCATCTGGACGGATTTGCCCGCATTTTCGAGCGCCAGGCCGAATCCCAGCAATGACCCGATCGCGTCCCCGTCCGGGCGGACGTGGGAGGTGATAAGGACTTTATCTGACTTTTCGAGTCGCTGCTTGATCGCTTCGCTTATCTGGGTGTTCATTTATAAATATAATTTTGGCATTGTTTCGGGCGGGCTGCCCGGTCTTACCAAACAGGGTCACATTATATCCGTGAATCGTTTTTTTTGGTGACGGCCCACTCACGAAGGATGCACTAAAAAGTTATTAGCGTCCCGTAGGTCACGCTTGAAGCGTGACCTACATCTGGAGGTGCATCACGCTAATTCCCAATGAACCTATTTCTTTTGTTCCTCGTCGCGGATGGAAGCCAGCAGCTTCTCGATGTGGTCGGCGTTTTCTGGGGTGGGGTCCCAGTGGAAGCGCAGGCGGGGGAAGACCCGCAGGTCCACGCGGCCGGCCAAGGTCCGGCGGATGAATCCGCTGGCGCTCTCCAACCCGGCGAGGATCTCCTCGGAGCGTTCCGCCCCTTCGACGGCAGAAACGTAGATGTTGGCGAACGCCAGTTCCCGGTCCACGCGCACGTCGGTCACATAGACCTGGTTCAGGCGCGGGTCGCTGATCTCGCGGATCAGCATCTCCGAGAGTTCCTGGCGGATTCGGTCGCCAATGCGTTGTAATCGTACTTGTGAAGGCATAGTGTTATTGGAATGGGGCGTCCGAACGCCCCATCAGTCAACCCGTTTTCTCCAAAACGTAACATTCGACCTGGTCGCCGACCTCGAAATCGTGGAAGTTCTTGAATCCCATGCCGCATTCGAAGCCCTGGCGCACTTCCCGGACATCGTCCTTCTCGTGCTTGAGCGAGGCCAGTTCACCCTCGAAGAGCAGGTCTTCGCCACGCCAGATGCGGATTTTGGAGTTCCGGCGGACCTCCCCTTCGATGACCCGGCAGCCGGCGATCTTACCTTTCGAAATGTTGAAGACCGCCAGGATGTTGGCCCGGCCAAGCGTCTTGGTGACGGTTTCGGGTTCGAGCATGCCCTTGAGGGCTTTTTCGATGTCTTCGGTCAGGCGGTAGATGATGTCGTACAGGCGGATCGAAATGCCTTCAGCTTCGGCCAGGCGGCGGGCGTTCACGTCGGCCTGGACATTGAAGCCGAGGACGATGGCCTTCGAGGCGGAGGCCAGCATCACGTCGTTCTCGCCGATGTTGCCGGTTTCGGCATAAAGCACATTGATGGCGATCTCGCCCTTGCCCAGGTTGTTCAACTCGTTCACGACCGGTTCGAGCGAACCCTGCACGTCGGCTTTCAGGATCAGGCGCAGTTCCTTGGTCTCGCCGGCCTGGTATTTGGCGAACAGCTCTTCGAGCGAGGCCTTCTTCTGGATATTGGCCTGGCGCTGTTTGGCTTCCTGGCGGGCGGCGACGATAGCCCGGGCTTCCCGCTCCGACTCGACCACCTGGAACAACTCGCCCACCGGCGGGACTTCGTTGAGTCCCATCACCGAGACGGGCATGGACGGCCCGGCTTTTTTGACCAGTTTGCCGCGATAGTCGAACATGGCCCGCAGGCGTCCGTGCGAATTGCCGACCACGACCGTGTCGCCGGCCTTGAGCGTCCCGTTCTGGACCAGCAGGGTGGCGATCACGCCTTTGGCTTTGTCCAGCTCACCCTCGACGACCGTGCCGACCACCTTGCCGTTTGGGTTGGCGCGGATGTCGGTGTTATCTGCCACCAGCAGGATGGCTTCGAGCAGGTCGTCCACGCCCATTTTCTGCCTGGCCGAGACCGGGATGACCATGATGTTCCCGCCCCAGTCGTCCGGGACGAGTTCCTGTTCGGCCAGTTGCTGCTTGACCCGGTCGGGGTTGGCGTTGGCCTTGTCCATTTTGTTGAGAGCCACAATGATCGGGACGCGGGCTGCCTTGGCGTGGGCAATCGCTTCTTTCGTCTGGGGCATCACGCCGTCATCGGCGGCGACGACCAGCACCACGATGTCGGCTCCCTGGGCGCCGCGGGCGCGCATGGCCGTAAACGCGGCATGGCCGGGCGTATCCAAAAAGGTGATGATGCGGTTCTTGTGTTCGATCTGGTAGGCGCCGATGTGCTGGGTGATCCCGCCGGCTTCGCCGGCAGCCACGTTGGCCTGGCGGATGGCGTCCAGCAGGCTGGTCTTGCCGTGGTCCACGTGGCCGAGGATGGTCACCACCGGCGGGCGGCTCTTGAGTTCGGCGTCGGCCTCGCCGGCGATCATCCGCCGCCAGAGCGGGATCTCGCCGGTCTCTTGTCCTTCGGCTTCCGGGATCGTTTCGGGAATGGCCTCGTAGCCCAGGTCGGAGGCGACAATGGCCGCCGCATCGAAATCAATCACCTGGTTGATGCTGGCTATGACCCCATTGCTCATCAGGATTTTGATGACGTTGATCGGGCTGGCTTCCATGCGTTGCGCCAGGTCGCGCACCGAAATGCTGCCTGGGATTTCCAGCTTTTTATGTCCGTTTTCGCTCATATGGACCTCCTACATTGAAAGTGACGCTTCCCTAAGCGATGAGATGCCTGCCCTCTGAGCGATTGCGGTCAAAAGATCACATCATGCTCATGCCTCTTCAGCAGCTTCTTCGGGCAGGGTTGCCATGAAATCGGACAGCAACTGCCGGTCGGCCTCTGACAGGGTTACTTTGAGGGCGTTCGCCAGCCCGCCCTTGAGGGCGCGCTCCCAACAGGAACGGACATTGTGCAGATAAGCCCCCCGTCCCGGCAGTTTTCCCGTCGGGTCAATCTGCACGCCATCCGGCTGGCGCACTACACGCGTCAAGGCGCGCTTGGGAAGCACTGTGCGGCAGCCCACGCAGGTCCGCTGAGGGATGTGTTTCACGCGTTTGGCAGGTTTGGCAGACACCTGAATCACTTGGGGCGGAAAATTACCATTCTTCCCAATCATCGCCGCTACCACGCTTGCGTTTCTTGCGCGAGATAACTTCATCGAGATCGGGATCATATTCCAACTCAACGTTCTTCTTCTTCTTCTTGCTCTTCTTCTTGCCGGCTTCGTCCTCTTCTTCATCTTCACTGGCCGGCTGGGCAGCTTCGGTTTGGACGACAGCAAACATTTCTTCGAGCGACAGGTCGCGTTCCGGTTCCTCTTCGGTCCCGTCCCGGACTTTCATCGGCGCTTCTTTCTGGACCTCGGGCTGGGCTTCCGCTTCCCCGGCGGGGACCTCCGCCTCGGCTTCGACCGCGGCCGGCACGGCGGTCGCCTCTTCCGTTACAGCGGCGGGAATGGCCGTCTCGACTTCCGCGACCGGCTCAGGTTCCGGTTCGGGGAAGGTCAATTGGGCCAGGGCTTCTTCGATGGCCGTGAGCGACTTGGGGCCGACACCCGGCAATCCTAAAACCTTGTCGGGGGCGAGCTTCATCGTCAACATCAGGTCGCCAACCGTCGTGATTTCGGCTTCGGTGATAATGTTGATTAGATGTTCCTTGAGCGGCAGGTCGTACATCGAAGTTTCGAAAGCCGCCGCCGGAACCTCGGCTCGGATGCCCGCCAGGCGTTCTTCTTCCTGGCGCTGTTCGTCTTCCTGCCTTTGGATCGTGCGCCGCTCGACGCGGTCCACGAACTGGAGCATGGCCGAATATTCTTCGGGGCTGATGGCCCGGCCCTCGGCTTTCTTAGCCAGGATGGCCTCGATATCCGGGGCAGTTTCGACCACGCCGGGGATCATCGCGGCCAGTTCGCTGTCGGTCTGCAATTTGTTGAGCGCGTCTCCGGCCGCTTCGGCCAGGCTCTTGATGTCGATCCGCCAACCGGTCAGTTTGGCGGCCAGGCGCGCGTTCTGCCCGTCCCGCCCAATCGCCAGCGACAATTGGTCTTCGGTCACCACCACCGTGGCGGTCTTGCCGTTCTCCCCGGCATCCGACAGGTAGACGCCGGAGACGCGCGCCGGGCTGATCGCCTTGGAGATGTAAATCACCGGGTCGGGATTCCATTCGATGATGTCAATCTTCTCATCGTGCAATTCCTTGACGATGGCCTGGATGCGCACGCCCTTGATCCCCACGCAGGCTCCCACCGGGTCCACGCCCGCCTGGGTGGCCGAGACAGCCACTTTGGCGCGGTGCCCCGGTTCACGCGCAATCGCCCGGACCTCGACGATCCCGTGATAGATTTCGGGTACTTCGTTTTCGAGCAGGCGGCGCAGGAAATTACGGTGCGCCCGCGAAAGGATGATCTGCGGGCCGCGCGGCGCGTCTTTCACTTCCATGATGATCGCCCGCACCCGGTCGTGGACGCGGAAGCGTTCGTTGGCGATCTTCTGGTTGTTGGGCATCACGCCCTCGGCCTTCATATCCAGGCCGATGGTCACGCCCTGGTTATTGACCGCCTGCACCACGCCGCTGACGATCTCACCGATCTGGCGCTGGAAATACTCCAACTGCATGTTGCGCTCCGCCTCGCGGATGCGCTGCTGGATCACCTGGCGCGCCGTTTGGGCGGCCACGCGCCCGAAATCTTCAGGGGTCGACTCGACGACCACCATGTCGCTGAGCTGGCAATCCGGGTCAACCTTGCGGGCTACCTCCAACAGCACCTCCGTCTCCGGGTTTTGGACATCCTCCACCACTTCTTTCTCGACGAAGATGTTCACCTTGCCCGTATCAGGGTCAACTTTGGCTTCCACGTGCTGGGCAGACGAGGCATTCACCGCCCGCCGGTAAGCCGACACCATAGCCGACTCGATCGCACTCAGGATAATATCCTTGGGCAATTGTTTTTCTTCCAGCACTTCGTTGAACGCCAGGACAAACTCGTTCTTTGACATCCTTTTACCTATCCTGTTATGCAGTTACAAGCAGAAAAGTGGGGGTTGCCCACTTTTCGATGCTTTCCGTATTGGTCTGAGCGTGATTCTAGCATAGAACTTTTACTGCGGCAAGGGAATTTACAGATATAATTGCGCCCTATGTCGAACCCTCTCGAATTCTCCGGTGCGGAACGCGCCAGCAAAGTGCAGGGGCTGTTTACCCGTATCGCCCACCGTTACGACTTGATGAACCGGATCATGACCGCCGGACAGGACATCCGCTGGCGGCGGGACGTAATCCAACGCGCCAGGCTCACCCCCGGCGCCCGCCTGCTGGACCTGGGGGCGGGCACCGGTGATTTGACCTTCGAGGCCCTGCGGCAGGTCCCGTCAACCCGCCCGGCCGCGGCCGATTTCACCCTCGAGATGATGCGCGTCGGGCAGAAGCGCGGCCAGCTCAACTGGGCCGCTGCGGATGCGTTCAACTTGCCCTTCCCCTCCGCGACCTTCGACGCGGCTGTCTCCGGCTTCCTGATGCGCAACGTCACCGACGTACAGCAGGCGCTCAAGGAGCAATACCGCACCCTCAAGCCCGGCGGCCGGATCGTTATCCTCGACACCACCCGCCCCCAAAAGAACCTGCTCTCGCCCTTCATCTGGGTCCACCTGCACCTCATCATCCCCCTGCTGGGACGCCTGATCGCCGGCGCGCCCGAAGCTTATACCTACCTGCCCGATTCTACCGAGGGCTTCCTGCGGGCCGAAGAGCTGGCTGCCCGCATGGCCGCGGCCGGGTTCAAGAAGATTGGCTTCAAACGGCTGATGTTCGGCACCATCGCCATCCATTGGGGAGAGAAATGATCGGGAGGGACATGGACAAGGCCGCCCTGCGCGGCGAACCGTCTTACGTTTGGCGAGCCGGGCAGGAGCGCCGCCTCGAAATGATCCTGCGCGCCGCGGGGGAACGCATCCGGGGGCGCATCCTCGAAAACGGCTGCGGCGTGGGCATGTACGTGGAACATCTGGCGCCTTTTGGCGGGGAAATCGTCGGCATGGAATATGACTGGGAACGCGCCGCAGAGGCCGGGTCCCGTTCGCCGCGCATTCTCAACGCCGCGGGCGAATCCCTCCCGTTCCCATCCGGGACGTTCGACCTGATCCTGAGTCACGAAGTCCTCGAACACGTCCAGGACGACGCCCAGGCCGTGCAGGAGATGGTGCGCGTGCTGCGTCCTGGCGGGCGGGCGGTGGTCTTCGTCCCCAACCGGGGCTACCCGTTCGAGACGCATGGCATCTACTGGCGCGGGAAATACCGCTTCGGCAACATTCCGCTGGTCAATTACCTGCCGCGCCGCTGGCGGAACCGGCTGGCTCCGCACGTGCGCGTCTATTCGAGGCCTGACCTGGACGACTTGTTCGCAGGCCTGCCGGTCAGAATTGTCGAGCGCAAGATCGTCTTTGGCGCTTACGACAATCTCATCGCTCGTTTCGGGATTTTGGGACGCGGGCTGCGAGGAGGATTGCAATTTTTGGAGAGAACCCCGCTCGAAATTTTTGGATTATCACATTTTTGGGTGGTCGAGAAGGTCTGACGGGGCAAATTAACCCAAACATCGTACTTTTTCGAGGGGTATTAATACCCCTTTAATCTTGAACCCGTCCTAAAGAGACACTATAATAAGACGTATAATCGAATGCGGATGATTTCCGTAAAGGTGGTTCTGCGGAGGCCGGCGCGGAATTTTCCGGATTTTCTTGCAGAACCGATAAGTTTTTATAAGAGGAGAAAGCATGAATAAAAAAGTCTTTTTTGCACTCGCCATCCTGTCCATTCTTGCGATGACATTCGCATCTGCCGCGGCCCCGGCCAAAACCGCCACCTATGCGGGAGCACAATTCATCCAGGGAAAGGGGCTGGTGCTGACCTTCAACGTGAGCGGCAATTTCAGCACTGGCGAGTTGAAAGGCAGCATTTACGTCTATGGTGAAAAATCCTACCAGATGAACTGTTACTACAAAGACAACACCGACAACACCGTGCTGGGTTGTGTGGCCCCCGACAAGCTCAAGATGTTCGCCGGCAAGGGCGCGGTCGCCCGCTTCAGTGATTTCGGCTTTTACATCACCATCCCCGACACTGGCTTCTACTGCAACGGGAGCGAGATCTTCTATGCCATCGGCCGCGTCACCCTGGCCAACGGAACGGTCGATAATTGGGAATACCCGTACGACTACCCTCCTTTTGGGAACGGCCCCGATGTAGCAGGCAAGATGAAGGCCTACGACAGGACTTATTACCAATCCCTGGGGCAGCAAGTGGTGGACTGGGACTTCATCTTCGAAGGCTGCAAAGACACACTCTCACCCTGACCCCATAACATCCCTGCCCTGGCGCACAAATAACACGCCGCCTGGTTCGTTTGAACCGGGCGGCGAATTTTTATTTCAGGAAGTTTAGCGGTCGGGCAGCGGGTAGCGGAAGTCGTAGATCCCCTCCCGGATGGCCCATTTTTTGCCGCAGCCGCCGCACCGAAGATGGTCAGCCTTTTCATCCAGCCCGGCGTGACCGCAATCCGGGCATTTGAAGAATGCGCCTTCCACGGCCTGGACGGCCTTCCCGGCCGCGCGGGCGCTCAGGAAAACGCTGGGGGTCAACTGCCACAGTTCTCCGGTCCACTGGGCGAGCGAATCGAAGAAGACCAGGATCGGGGTCGGGACCAGGCGCTTGAACAGCCCCATGCGGAAATGGGAGACGGTCAACGTCTTCTCGACTCGGAAGCCGATCTCCGTCAACCAGTTTCGCACCGTTCCGGGATGGAAGTCGAAATTCAACTCAACGAATTCGACCGGCTCGGGCGCGAACGGATTCCAGCCCTGACGGTGCAGCAGCCAGCGCAGGATGGCTTTCAAGTTCTGCTTGTTGGCAAATTCCAGGACGAAAACCGCCCCGAACCGCAGCACATTGCGCACCTGTGCCAGCGCCCTGGGCGCGTCGGCCATGTGGTGCAGGGTGCGGATCATGGTCGCGCCGTCGAACAGGCCGTCCACGAAGGGCAGGCGGTAGATGTCCGCGGCGACGTAGATGTACTTCTCCGAATCGCCCAACCGCTGCCGGGCCTGGGCCAGTTGCGTGGTGGAATAGTCGAGCAGCACAACGCGCTCGAAGCCGTTGTAACGCGGGGTGTTGCGGCCGGCGCCAGCGCCCAATTCGAGCATCAACTGGCCGCCGGGCGGCAGCAGGCGCTTGAGCGCAATCGCTTCGACGCGGTCTTCGTACTCGCGCTCGCCCCGATCCCAGAACACGGCCTGGTAATCGGAGCCTTCGTAATCGCAAACGGGAGGAGTAGTCATCTGGTCTATCGGTCGGGTGGTCGCGTAGTCTTAGTCACTTAGTCACGTAGTCTGTTGGCCACCGGGCCACGCGACGACCGGGCTAATCTACTTCGTATCCGCGACCGACACCGCGATAGTTGAAGCCCAGGCCCTTCATCGTTGCAGGATCGTAGATGTTGCGCCCGTCGAAGATGACCGGGGTCTTGAGCGCCTCTTTGATCTTCGTCAAGTCGAGCTGCTTGAACTCGTTCCACTCGGTGATCACCATCAGCGCGTCGCAGCCTTCGGCCATCGTGTACGCGTCCTCGAACATCTGCACCGCCGGGAGGATGCCGCGCGCCACCTCCATCGCAATCGGGTCGTAAGCGCGGACGGTCGCCCCGGCTGCGGTCAGGGATTGGGCAATCTCAATCGAGGGGGCGTCACGCATGTCGTCGGTGTTGGGCTTGAAAGCCAGACCCAGCAGGCCAATCGTCTTGCCTTTCAAGCCGCCGACCATCGCCTCCACGTTATCCACCGCAGACTTGCGCTGGTCGTAGTTGACGCCCATGACCGCGTTCAGGATGCGCGGTTCCAACCCGTGTTCCTCGGCCATATAGGCCAGCGCCAGCACGTCTTTGGGGAAGCACGACCCACCCCAGCCGAGACCCGCATCCAGGAACATCGGGCCGATGCGCTTGTCCTGGCCCATGCCGACGGCCACCTCTTTCACATCCGCGCCGAGAGCCTCGCAGATCTGGGCCACTTCGTTCATGAACGAGATCTTGGTCGCCAGGAAGGCGTTGGAGGCGTACTTGATCATTTCCGCCGTGCGCAGGTCGGTGATGATGATCGGGGCGCGCAGCGGCAGGTGCAGCCGGGCCACCTTCTCGGCGGCTTCGTGATCGAGCGAGCCGAGCACCGTGCGGTGCGGATTCATGAAATCCGCAATGGCCGAACCCTCGCGCAGGAATTCAGGACACGAGACGACCGAAAAGTCCACCGGCTTGGGCTGGGCCTTCCTCACGATATCGGCCACCCAGTCCCCCGTCCCGACCGGCACGGTGGATTTGTTGATGATGATCAGCGGTTCGGTCATCGTTTCGGCAATCGAACGGGCCGCGGCCGCCACGTATTGCAAATCCGCTTCACCGTTGACCCCGGAGGGCGTGCCTACAGCGATGAAAGCGTACTCGGTGCCCTGCATGGCCTCGGCATACGAGGTGGTGAAAGTCAGCCGCCCGGCGCGCACGTTGCGCTCGACCAGTTCCTCCAGGCCGGGTTCGTAGATGGGCATCATGCCCTTTTTCAGCCCCTCGATGCGCTGTTCGTTGACATCCAGGGCGATCACCCGGTTACCCAGGTCGGCAAAACAGGCGCCGGTCACCAATCCAACGTAACCGACACCAACAACACAGATTTGTTTCATAGTTTCCTCATGCGATGCAATAAGTGTTTACGACAATCCGGCTTAATATACCATCAAACTCCCCGTCCCCGGCAACTTGGCAGCCGCCCTCTTTGTTGGTATATTCGTCCCGATGCATCTCCTTTTTGTGGCCGACGGCCGCTCCCCGATCGCTTTGAATTGGATCGAATATTGGACGAAACGCGGCGACGAGGTCCACCTGGCCTCGACCTTCGCCTGCTCCCCACCCCTCCCGCTGCGGGGCCTGGACTTTGTGCCAGTGGCCTTCAGCGGAGCCGGGTCGGCCCCCGGCGCGGATTCCGCCAAAAGCCCAAACCGACTGAAGCCGGCACTCCAACGCCCGGCCTTCATCAACCTGCGCGCCGCCGTCCGCCACTGGCTGGGACCGCTGACCCTCCCCCGCTCGGCGCGGCGGCTGGCGGAGATCATCCGGCGCGTGAAGCCGGACCTCGTCCATGCCCTGCGCCTGCCCTACGAGGGGATGCTGGCCACCGAGGCCATCCGCCGGTTGGGGAGCGGCGTTCCTTTGCTGGTTTCCATCTGGGGCAACGACTTCACCCTGCACGCCCCCAGCACCCCGCTGATGGGAATCTACACCCGGCGCGCCATGCAAACCGCGGCCGCCCTGCACGCCGATTGCCAGCGCGACGTCCGCCTGGCGCAGCTTTGGGACTTCGACCCGGGCAAGCCGGCCATCGTCCTGCCCGGCAACGGCGGCCTGGATCTGACCCTCTTCCACCCGCCAGTTGAGCGCGACCCGGCCGCGGCGGCGTGGGTCGTCAACCCGCGCGGCTTTCGGGCTTACGTGCGTAACGATACCTTCTTCAAGGCCATCCCGCTGGTGCTGGAACGCAAGCCTGAGACCCGATTTGCCTGCCCGGCGATGGAAGGGGAAGCCGAGGCCGAAAAATGGCTGGCCCAGCTCGGCATCGCCCATTCGGTGATGCTCCTGCCCAAACTGTCCCGCCCCGAGCTGGCCGGCCTGTTCCGCACGGCGCAGGTGGTCGTTTCGCCCAGCACCCACGACGGCACACCCAATTCGCTGATTGAGGCCATGGCCTGCGGCTGTTTCCCTGTGGCCGGGGATTTGGATTCGATCCGCGAGTGGATCACCCCCGGCGTCAACGGGCTGCTGGTGGACCCGGACGACCCGTCAGCATTGGCCGAGGCGATATTGTCAGGGCTGGAAAATGCCGAACTGCGGGAGCAGGCCCAAAGTCACAACGCCGCCCTGCTGGCCGAACGGGCCGAGTACGGGACTTGCATGTCCAGGGCCGCAGAGTTCTATCAAAAAATAGTGGAGTCGAAAGTCTCCTGACTTTTGACAGCAGCTCCAAAGCCTGGAGACCCTTCCCCAAGCTCAGGGCAGGTTTTGGAGTCATCAACACGTAACGCGGCATTCCCTTCGGCTTTGCTCAGGGCAAGCATGCCGCAACCAAACGGCGACATAAATGTCGCGCTACAACATTTGCGCGGACGATGCAAATGTTGCGCGGTAATACTATACAAACTCCCCGACTGGTCGGACCCATCGGGGAGTTACGCACTACGAAACACACAACACGCATCACTCTCTCGGCGCTCGCAGCGTCTCCAACCGCTCCCGCAGTTCGATCTGGCGCGTGGTGGCCGCGTTCTTGACTTCGGACGTGAAAGAGGCCGCCCGCTGGCGCAGCGCGGCGCGCAACTGTTCACCGGATTCGGGGGCCAGGAGCAGGGCGATGGTTGCACCGACCAGGCCGCCGACAAATGTGCCAATCAAAAAGCCAAACATTTTACGCATGGGATTCTCCTGATGAAAATGGGTGAGATGAAGGGCTAAGACCATTATAGATTAAAAAAGGCATTGCCGCAATCGGGCTTTTGTGGAATAATCAATTTTGCCGCAGGTATCCATGCGAGCCTGACGGCGTGTAAAAAAACCCTTTTCCCCTGTGGCCTCCGGCGACGCCGGAACGGCTCCTACCTTCCGAAGGAGGATACCTTGTCCACGATTTCCCCTGAAATCACTGTCACGCCGCGTAAGAAAGTGACCACGCTGACCCTGCGCCAGATGAAGGCGCGCGGCGAGGTCATCACCATGCTGACCGCCTACGACTATCCCACCGCCCTGGCGATGGAGCAGGCCGGGGTGGATGCGATCTTGGTGGGCGATTCGCTCGGCATGGTCGTGCTCGGCTACCCCAACACCCTGCCGGTCACGATGGAGGACATGCTCCATCACTGCAAAGCAGTGGCGCGCGGCGCCAAAACCGCCCTGCTGATCGGCGATATGCCTTTCATGTCGTACCAGGTGGAGGCGAAAGAGGCGGTCCGCAATGCCGGGCGCTTCCTGCAAGAGGCCGGGATGGACGCGGTCAAGCTCGAAGGCGGGCGCGAACGGGTCGAGGCGATCCGGCTGATCGTCGGAGCGGGCATCCCGGTCATGGGTCACCTGGGCCTGACGCCGCAATCGGTCAACCAGCTCGGCGGGTTCCGCCCCCAGGGCCGCGACCTGGCCGCCGCCAAACGCCTGCTCGAAGACGCCCTGCTGCTCGAAGAAGCCGGCTGCTTCAGCTTGGTGCTCGAATCGGTCCCGGCCCGGCTGGCCGAATTCATTTCGGACAAGCTCAGCATCCCGACCATCGGTATCGGGGCGGGCGCGGGCTGCGACGGGCAGGTGCTGGTCACTCACGACCTGTTGGGCCTGTTCGACCGCTTCACACCCAAATTCGTCAAGAAATATGCCAACTTCCACGACGAAATGCGCCGCGCCTTCGAGGATTACATCGCCGAGGTGCAGAGCAGCCAGTTCCCGGCCCCGGAGCATACCGTCGAGATGGCGGATGAGGTATGGGAAGAATTCTTGAAAGGCAACGGAGGCAGATAGACAGGGAACGCGTCTACGTGTGTACCTGCCTACCTCCCTTGAGACAACCATGAATCAACTCCCCATCCTTATCGTCGGCACCGGGGCGCTGGCCAGTCTGTTCGCCGTGCGCCTGAGCGCGGCCGGGACGCCGGTGACCATGCTCGGCAGCTGGCGCGCGGCCCTGGAGTCCATCCGCCGCGAGGGAGTGCGCATGACCGACGGACGGCGCGAGCAAGCCTACCGGGTGCGGGTGACGGACGATCCCGCCGACTGCGCCGGGGCGCGCTTTGCCCTGGTGCTGGTCAAATCCTGGCAGACGGAGCGCGCCGCCCGTCAACTGGCCGAATGCCTGGGCGCCGACGGGCTGGCCGTCACGCTCCAGAACGGGCTTGGTAACCGGGAGACCCTCGCGGGGACCCTGGGGCTGCCGCGGGTAGCCCTGGGCGTGACCACCACCGGCGCGACCCTGCTCGGGCCGGGACTGGTGCGCGTCGGGGGCGAGGGAAACGTGTCCATCGAGGCGCATGCCCGCCTGTCCCCGCTGGATGCGTGGCTGCGGGAGGCCGGGTTCAACGTCCAGACCGTCCCGGATGCGCGCGCCCTGGTCTGGAGCAAACTGGTCATCAACGCCGCCATCAACCCGCTCACCGCCGTGTTACGCGTCCCCAACGGCGCGCTGCTTCAGCATCCGGCGGCCCGGGCGCTGATGGGCGACCTGGCGCGTGAGACCGCCGAAGTTGCCACGGCCGAGGGCGTTCATCTGTCCTTCTCCAATCCCCTGGCCGCGGCCGAAGACGTGGCTCGGCGGACAGCTGCCAACCACTCGTCCATGTTCCAGGATGTAAAGCGCGGCGCCCCGACCGAGATAGACGCCATCTGCGGGGCAGTGACGCGCACCGGCGAGAAACACCGCCTCCCCACCCCGGTCAACCGGGTCTTCTGGCACCTAGTGCAGGCTATTGTCCATAACCGCCAGCTGCAGCCGGCCTGACCCGGCGGTAAAAGTCACGCCAAAAGTGTGACCAGCGGCAGGCTGCCGTTTACTTTCAGACATGGTAAGATATGGACAATTACCGATTATCGGAGGCTTACCATGCCCAAATGGTCAACCACCCTTCTTTCTCTTATTGTGATGGGGACCCTGGCTGCCCTGGCAGTCCCGGTGCGGGCGCAGGACACGGTGACATTTTCCAGCGTGGATGTGAGCATCCTGCCCGAATACGACCGGCCCAGCGTGCTGGTGATCTATGATTTCATCGCGCCGCAGACCGCGACATTCCCGTTCGACGTTTCCATCCGCATCCCGGAGAACGCGGACCTGCTGGCCGTCGCCTACCTGGACAACGGGAATTTCTTGAATACACCCTACGATGCCACCCAGGTCGCCAACGGCTGGCGCTCGGTCAGGTTTACCATCGAAAACCCGGCCGGCTACCGCATCGAATACTACGACGACTACAAAAAGAATGGCACTACACGCACTTATCACTACGAATGGGCTGGAGATGCGGAAGTGTTGAGCTTCCAATTGACCTTCCTGCAGCCGCGAGGGGCCAAGAACACCGTCACCGACCCGGACCTCGGGAGCGGGATCATGAACGCTGAGGGGTTGACCGAGTACGGGACCCAGTTCACCAACCTGGCGGGCGGGCAAACCATCAGCCTCGACATCCAATACGAAAAGACCAACGATGACCTGACCGTTACCGGTTCCCCCGTCCAGCCGACGACCCCGCTCACGACCGAATCCGGCGGGCTGAACCTGAACAACATCCTGCCCTGGATCTTGGGAGGCGTGGGCGCGCTGTTGATCGTCGGCGGGATCGTTTACTTCCGCATGTCGGGCCAGCAGACGGCGGACCCCTCCCGCAAACGACACGCGCCGGTTCAGGCCGATGAGTCCGGCGAGGGCAGCATTTATTGTCACGAATGCGGGACGCGCGCCCAACCCAGCGACCGTTTCTGCCGGGCCTGCGGTACGCGTTTGAGAACCTGAGTCTGTCCTGCGACTGGCGCACAGGGGGGCGCGTCATGCACATACCGTTCATCGTCCAAATCTACTTCTTCTACGACCCGGCATTCTTTTGCATGGGCCTGATCGTGGTTATAGCAGGCAGGCGGGCCTCGGACGAATCTCATCCTGGCACATGACATTTGTAAACAGTGCTTTTCAGTCTCTCTTAATCTAATTACATGAAAATATGCGTAGCGCGGCATTCCCTTCGGCTTTGCTCAGGGCAAGCATTCCGCAGCCAAAGGCGATATAGCTATCGCACTACAAAATCTTCGCGGTGGCGACAGAGTTTCGATGGTAATACAGCCGCAGCCGAACGTAGGGCCGACCAGGGTCGGCCCTGCCAGGCGGTACGATTGCCAGATAAGATTTGCGCCCATAAGGCAAAGGTTGAACGGAAATACGATATCTCACCATCTGGAGGATTAACATGCAAAGGTCTAAATTCCTCATCGGCGGGGTCCTGATCCTCGTCGCGGTCGTCTTCTTGATTTTCACGTCTACATCGGCCAGCGCACAATATTTTATGACGATAGATGAACTGGCGGATGAAGGTCCGGCCGCGGTCGGACGCAGCCTGAAACTGTCCGGCGCGGTGATCGGCGACACGATCCAGTACGACCCGCAGTCGCTCACCCTGACCTTCGAAGTGGCCCACGTCCCCGGCGATAATGCGGATATCGAAGCCCAGGGAGGGTTGGCCAAAGTCCTGCACGACGCGGTCGTTGACCCGAACCGCAACCGAATCCAGGTCGTTTTCGTGGGCCCCAAACCCGACCTGCTGCGTGACGAAGCCCAGGCCATTATGACCGGCAAACTTGGCGAGGACGGCATCTTCTACGCCGAGGAGCTTTTGCTCAAATGTCCCACCAAGTACGAGGAGGCCGTGCCCGACCAGGCCGGCAATTAGCGCTTTGGCCTGACGGGTGATACCTGTCAGGTTTGGTGTCACAAGGAGAACCGCATGATCGCAGATTTTGGTTTTGGCGTTTTAGTGGTAACTTTTCTGATCACGCTTTACAGCGTGGGTGCTGCGCTATACGGCGAACTGGGGAAAAAACCGGCCTTCGTGGAGAGCGCCCGCCGCGCCCAACTCTTGACCTTTCCCCTCATCACGGTTTCAGCGCTGGCTCTCATCTACCTATTGGTCAATAACGACTTCGAAATCGAATACGTTTACTCGGTCACCAGCCGGAGCATGCCGTTCTATCTCAAAGTGACCGCCCTGTGGGGCGGGCAGCCCGGTTCGCTCCTGTTCTGGGGCTGGCTGCTCTCGGCTTTCACCTCCGCCGTCACCCTGCGCAAATGGGACCGCGACCGCGAGTTCCTGCCCTGGGTGATCATCGTCTCGTCCGTCACGCTGGCCTTCTTCCTCTCGATGAACGTCTTCTTCGAGAACCCCTTCGCCAGGATGTTCTGGAACTCGGCCGGCGAATTCACCCGGGCCATGTTCCTGCCCGCCGGCGGGACCCCGGTCCCGCTCCAGGCGGACGGCCGCGGCCTGAACCCGCTGCTGCGGCATCCGGGGATGATCATCCACCCGCCGATGCTCTACCTCGGCTTCGTCTCCTACGTGATCCCGTTTGCTTTCGCCATCGCGGCCCTCGTCACCGGGCGCAGCGACGACCGTTGGATCCGCCTGACCCGGCGCTGGTCGCTTTGGGCCTGGCTGTTCCTGTCCTTCGGCCTGCTGCTCGGCGGGCGCTGGGCCTACGACGTGCTCGGCTGGGGCGGCTACTGGGGCTGGGACCCGGTCGAGATCGCGGCTTTCATGCCCTGGCTGACCGGCACGGCCTTCCTGCACTCGGTCATGATCCAGGAAAAGCGCGGCATGTTGAAGCAATGGAACATGATCCTGATCATCCTGACCTACTCGCTGGTCATCTTCGGCACCTTCCTGACCCGCTCCGGCGTGCTCTCCTCGGTTCACGCCTTTGCCCAGAGCGCCGTCGGCCCGATGTTCTTCTCCTTCATCGGCGTGACCTTCATAACGTCCATGGCGCTGCTCTTCTGGCGCTGGAGCGAGCTGCGGGCCGAGACCGAGATGAAGTCCATGCTGTCGCGCGAGGCGCTCTTCCTGCTCAACAACCTGCTCTTCATCAGCGTGCTGATCGTGTGCTTCAGCGGCGTGATCTCCCCGTTGATCTCAGAGCTGGCCACCGGCCAAAAGATCACCGTCGGCCCGCCGTTCTACGAAAGGGCCAACGCGCCTCTCTTCGCCATCCTGATGCTCCTGATGGGGATCGCCCCGCTCTCGGCCTGGGGACTGACCTCGGCTGAAAACATGGGACGGATCAACAAGCCCGTCCTCGGCGGCATCCTGGCTGTTCCTGTAGTCCTGTTCGGTATTTTTTGGAATCAAGTCAACACGGCCCTGGGCGGCCTGACCATTACCGTGATCGTCCTGGCAGTGATCCTGATCATCCTGGGATTCATCTACATGTTCCGGCGCGCCGTCTGGCAGGCGGCCGTCGTCGCCACGCTGGTGACCGCCCTGGCCGCCTTCACTTACACCCACGACATCATCGCCCTGACCGGGTTCTTCCTGATTGCGCTGACCCTGGCGGCCACCCTGCGCGAGTTCTGGCGCGCCACCCGCGCCCGCCAGCACACCCGGCAGGAGAATTTCTTCACCGCCCTGTGGCGGCTCGTCGGGCGCAACCGGCGGCGCTATGGCGGCTACCTGATCCACATCAGCATGATGCTGATGGCAATCGGCATCCTCGGCATCGAAATCTTCCAGATGGAAACGCAAGGCACCCTGGAAATCGGCCAATCGTTGACCCTCGGTAATTACAATATCGAATACAAAGAAGTCGCCAACTGGGACGACCTGCCCAAAGGCGTCAACTACACCCGCGCCGTCGTCTCTGTGACCGAAAACGGCCAATACCTGGGCGACCTGACCCCGCGCAAGGATTACTACTACGACTCACAGCAGGGCATGACTATCCCCGGCCAGTACTCGACTCTCAAGGATGACTTGTACGTGCTGCTGGTGGACTGGGAACCCATTTCACAGACCGGCGCGACCCTCAAAATTTACGTCAACCCCCTGGTCAACTGGCTGTGGATCGGCGGCCTGATCTTTTTCGTGGGCATCATCATCGCCGCCTGGCCCGACAAGGACCCCGCCCTCGCCCCGGTGCACGCCGCCAAACGCGTCCCCCAGACCAGCGCCGCAGATTAAACATTGTGTCATGAGTTTTTCGTAACGCGGCATTCATGCCGCAACCAAACGTACCGCCGACCTGCCGTCGGCCCTGCCAGGCAGAGCCTGGCGCTACGATTGCCAGTACCGCCGACCTGCCGTCGGCCCCACCAGGCAGAGCCTGGCGCTACGATTGCCGGATAAGATTTGCGCGTTCAGTACAAATGTCGCGCGGTAATACTGTAACAAGGAGCCAACGTGACGACCCACAAAGGACTACGCATTACGCACTACGCCCTACTGCTGGCGCTCATGCTCGCGGGACTTTTGACGGCTTCCGTTTCGGCGCAGGGTCCCACCCCCACCGACGACGAGGTCAACGCCATCGCCAAGCAGCTCTTCTGCCCGGTCTGCGAGAACACCCCGCTCGACGTCTGCCCGACCGAAGCCTGCCGCCAGTGGCGCGACCTCATCCGCCTGAAGCTGGCCGAGGGCTGGACCGAGGACCAGATCAAACAGTATTTTGTGGACAACTACGGTGCGCGGGTGCTCTCCGAGCCGCCGCGCACCGGTTTCAACTGGCTGGTTTACATCGTCCCGCCGGTGCTGATCGGCATCGGGGCATTGATCTTGTTCACGGCGTTCCGCTCCTGGCGCAGGCTGGACGCCGAATTGGCGGAAGCAGATGCCGGGTCCGGGAAGGAAGAAGCCTCCAACGACGAGTACGTCGCCCGCCTGGAAGAGGAATTGCGCCAGCGAGACTAGGAACACCCCATCCAGAGAGGCACGAAGACAGGAAAGCTGAGAACCGGAATTCAACGTCACCCGGCGTTGGGGCAAAGTCAGGAGACTTTGAACTCCATGGGCCATTTTGCGGAAATCCAAACTGGAGCTATACGCATGACCGAAAACATTCAAGAAACCAAACACGGCGTCCCCGTCTGGACCCAGGTGCTGGTCTGGGGCCTATTGCTGGGCCTGCTCGGACTGGTCGCGGCGGGTATGATCCGCACCAAGGAAGGGCCCATCCGCCCCGGCGATGAGGTCCGTAATTTCACCATGCCCCTTTTCAGCGGTTACACCTTCGACGGGCAGCCCGAAATATCCCTGGCCGATCAGCGCGGCAAAGTGGTGGTGCTCAACTTCTGGGCCTCGTGGTGTAAACCCTGCGAACAGGAAGCCGCCGACCTGGAAGCAGCCTGGCGCTATTACAAAGACGGCGGCAAGGTGATCTTCATCGGGGCCGATTACGTGGACACCGAACCGGAAGCCCGTGCCTACCTGAAAAAATTCGACATCACCTACCCCAACGGGCCAGACATGGGCACCCGCATCTCGCAGATGTTCCGCATCGCTGGCGTGCCTGAAACCTACTTCATAGATCAGGAAGGCGTGCTCCGTCACGTGCAGGTCGGGCCGTTCACCTCGACCGAACAGATCATCCAACAGGTTGACACCCTCCTGCAAGCCCCGTAAGGACCCACGCTCATGGACATTGGCGCACTCTTGTTGCTTCTCGCACTCCTGATCTTGATCTTCCTCTACCTTGCCGCACCGATGCAGCAATCAGGCGGACAGCGCAGGCAGGCCACCTCAGCCGAAGAACACGAACTTTCCTCCCTGCTGGCCGAGCGGGACCGGCTGCTCAACGCCTTGCAGGAACTCGATTTCGACCACGTCTTGGGCAAGATTCCCGCCGAGGATTACCCTGCCCAGCGCGCCGAACTGCTCAAACACGGCGCAGACGTGTTGCGCCAGATAGATGCCCACCGCGGCCTCAAGGACCAGCCCGAGGCCGAAGACCGGGTCGAGGCAGCCATCGCCGCCCGACGGGCCGACGCAGCCGTCCAGACTGTGAGCGGCGAAAATCCCGATCTCTTGAACGACGACGACCTCGAATCGCTGATCGCCTCCCGGCGCTCCGACCGCAAGGACAAATCCGGCGGGTTCTGCCCGCACTGCGGCAAGCCTGTCCTGCGCTCCGACCGCTTCTGCCCCAACTGCGGCAAATCCATCAAATAAGGCTTCATTCATGAAATTCCGCACCCTCGTTTTGCTGACACTGACCGGCCTGGCGCTGGCTGCCTGCACCTTCACCCTGGCAGAAGATGTCACCCCCCCGCCCGATTACCGATCCCCGACGCCGCCGCCCACCGTCGGCCCGCTCTTCCCGGCCGCTGCGCCGGACCTGGCAGTCGGCGAATCGATTTACGTCGAAAAATGCCTTCCCTGTCACGGTGAAAAAGGCTTCGGCGACGGCCCTCAGAACCAGCAATTACCCGTCTCGGTTGCGCCAATCGGCATGGCCGATACCGTCCGGGCGGTGGCCCCGGCGGAGTGGTACCTGGTGGTCACGCGCGGCAACATCGAGCGCTTCATGCCGCCCTTCGCCAGCCTGACCGAACAGGAACGCTGGGACGTGATCGGCTACGTCTACAATCTGAGCATCGAACCGTCCGACAGGGAAATCGGCGCGGCGCTCTACGCTGAAAATTGCGCCGAGTGCCACGGCGCTAACGGCGAAGGCGGCGAAGCCGGCCCCCTGACCGACCAGACCTACATGGCCAAAGCCTCCAACCAGGACATTTACCTGGCAATCACCACCGGTGTGGGCGACAAGATGAAAGGTTTCAGCGACAAAATCGCCGAAGCGGAGCGCTGGGCGCTGGCCGCCTATGTGCGCAGCCTGTCTTTCGCCAGCGGACAAGTGGCGGAGGCTGCCCCGAGTCCCACCTCGACGCCGGAGCCGGCCACCGCTACCGCGGCGTTGGAACCCTCCCCGACCGCTGCCACCGAATCCACGCCCGGTGAGACGGGGACTCCCACCTCCGCAGAGACCCCGGCAGCCGAAACGGCCCTCCCATCCGAAAGCCCCACGCCCGAAAGCCAGCCCACGGAAGAACCCACAGCCGAGGCGACGCCTACAAACGGCGAACAGGCCGCAAAGTCCGGCACGCTGACCGGGACCGTGACCAATGGCTCGGGTGGGAGCCTCCCCGAAGGCCTGACCGTCACCCTGCACGGTTACGATCCCGATATGGCCTCCGGCAATTTCTCCGAGACCGTCACCCAGGAAATTCCCGTCAACCCGGACGGTTCGTTTGCCGTGGAGAATATCGAATTGTTGCTCAACCGGGCCTTCGTGGCCTCGGTCAACGTTTATGAGGTGGATTACAGTTCCGAGCCGGTCTTCGTGGACGAGACGCTGCTCCAATCGGGCAGCGCCCCGGTCGAAATCAAACTGCCGGTCACCATCTACGAGACCTCCAGCGACGCTGCGGCCCTGAGCGTTGACCGGCTACACATCTTCCTGGATTTCGGCACGCAGGGCATGGTCCAGGTCGTCGAGGTCTACATCATCTCCAACCCGACGACCAAAGCTGTCGTGCCGGCCGCGCCCGGTCAGCCTTCGGTGGTGTTCGACCTGCCCGAAGGCGCAGCCAACCTGCAATTCGAAGTCGGCGGGATCGGGGACCCCTACGTCCTGACCGACGGCGGCTTCGGCGACCTGACGCCGGTGCTGCCCAGCGCGGGCGAGCACCAGGTGGTGGTCAATTTCAGCCTGCCCTACGACGAATCGCTCGATTTCGCCCAGACGATGACCCTGCCCACCAACGCGGTGGTCGTCCTGTCGCCCGAAGGCACGCTCGTCACCGGCGATTTGCTCACTCCCGGCGAATCGCGTGATTTCCAGGGCACGGCTTTCACGCTCTACAACGCCGGGGCGATTGCCGCGGGTGGCGAGTTCAGAATGTCCGTTTCGGGGATGCCCAAAGCCGCCACGACGACCAGTACTGCGACCGGCAGCACCAGCCGCAGCCTGTTGATCGGCGCCGGCGGGCTTGGCGTGACGCTGATCCTGCTCGGCGTTTACCTGTTCTGGCGTGACCGGCAGGCAGGCCCCCGCACCGACGATGACGAGGAGTCGGAAGCCGCCATCGAAACCGCCCAGGACGCCCTGGACGCCATCATCGCCCTGGACGACCAGTTCCGGGCTGGGACCATTTCGGAAGAAAATTACAGACACCGCCGCAGCGAACTCAAAGCGCGCCTGAAAGAATTGTTGTAATTTCCACTTTGCCATGATCGAAGTCCGCAAACTCGTCAAACGCTTTGGCCTGAAAACCGTCCTGCGCGGCCTGGATTTCGACGTCCAGCCCGGCGAATTCGTGGCCCTGCTTGGTCCCAACGGGGCGGGCAAGACTACCTTCCTGCGCATCCTGTCATCGCTGGCGCGCCCCTCGCTGGGAGAAGTGAAGATCGCCGGGTATAGGCTCCCTGGCCAGGCCGCGGCCGTGCGCGCCCGGCTGGGCGTCGTCTCGCACATGCCGCTGCTCTACGCCGACCTGACCGCCGAGGAGAATCTGCGTTTCTACGCCCGGCTCTACGGCCTGCAAAACCCGGAACCCCGCATCGCCGAAGTCCTCGAAATGGTCGGGTTGGAGGGCCGCCGCAAGGACCTCGTCCGCACCTATTCACGCGGGATGCAGCAACGGCTGGCCATCGGCCGCGCCGTGCTCCACGACCCAGACGTGATGCTCTTCGACGAACCCTACACCGGCCTCGACCAGGACGCCTCCACCATGCTGGACATCGTCCTCAAATCGGTTGCCAGCCAGGGCCGCACGGTGGTGATGACCTCTCACGACCTGGCCCGGGCCGAAGACCTGGCCACCCGCTTCGACGTCCTCTCGCACGGCGTAATCACGGCCTCCACCTCCCGCGAAGGCCTGGGCAGCAGCAACGTCCTGACCTTCTACAAGCAGTCGCTCGATGCGTAAAACCCGACCGCAGATTACGAAACAAATAACGGAACACGCCCCACGCAACACTCCACCCAAAACGCACCTTGAAAAACCCGCTTCGATGAACTCACCCTCCCTCGCCCGCTCCTCCTTCGTCAAAGCCGTTGCCGCCATCGTGCAAAAAGACCTGGCTGCCGAATATCGTTCACGCGAACTGCTCTCGTCCATGATGGTCTTTGCCCTGCTGGTCATTTTCATTTTCAACTACGCCCTCAACCTGGAACCGAGCGTGCGCGCCAAAGTCACCGCCGGGGTGCTGTGGGTCACATTCGTCTTCGCCGGGACCATTGGCCTGAACCGCTCGATGGCCGTCGAAAAAGACCGCGGCTGCCTCGACGGCTTGCTGCTCGCCCCGGTGGACCGCACGGCCATCTTCTTCGGCAAGGTCATCAGCACCCTGATCTTCATGCTGCTGGTCGAAGTCATTATGCTGCCGTTCTACGGCCTGTTCTACAACGTCAACCTGTTCAACCCCGGACTGCTGCTGGTCATGCTGCTCGGCTCGATCGGATACGTGGTGGTCGGCACCCTGCTCTCCAGCATGGCCGTCCAGACCCGGACGCGGGATATCCTGCTGCCGATCATCCTCTTCCCGATCATCATCCCAATCCTGCTCTCCGCTCTGGACGCCAGCAACGGCTTCCTGAACCACCTCGAATTCGACCTGATCCAACCGGCCCTCGGCCTGCTGGTCGCCCTGGACGTCATCTTTACCGCCGTCTCTTTTATGGTTTTCGATTATGTTGTAGAGGAGTAGAGAACAGAGAGTTGTAGAAGAATGGAGAGCAGAGAGTAGAAATTAGTCCCTACTCCCTACTCTCTACTCTCTTCTCTACTCTCTACTCCCTACTCTCTTCTCTCTACTAGCAAGGAGTCTTATGCAACCCAAACCCAAAGCCCTGCTCGCGCTGGATGCCGTCTCGTTCATCCTGCTCGGCATCTCCACCTACCTGGCGCTGGTCTACGCCCCCACCGAAGCCATCATGGGCGACGTGCAGCGCGTCTTCTACTTCCACGTGGCCACCGCCTGGGTCGGCATGTTGGGCTTCGTCGCGGCCGGCGTGACCGGGATCGTCTACCTGCGCACCCAGAACCTGAAATGGGACATCGTCGAAATCGCCGCGGTCGAGATCAGCCTGGTCTTCTTCTTCATCACCATCGTCCTCGGTTCTATCTGGGCCCGCCCGGTCTGGAACACCTGGTGGACCTGGGACCCGCGCCTGACCACCGCCGCCATCACCGAACTCATCTACATCGCCTACTTCATGCTGCGCCAGGGCATCGAAGACCCCGACCGCCGCGCCCGCTTCGGGGCGGTTTACACCCTCGTCGGCGCGGTCAGCGTCCCCATCACCTTCATGGCCATCCGCCTCTTCCGCACCATCCACCCGGTCGTCATCGGGACGCAAAGCGCGGCCGCCCAGGGCGGCTTCGCCATGACCGGCGGCATGAAAGTCGCCTTCTTCTTCGCCCTGTTTGCCTTCACGGTCATCTTCATTGACCTGTTCTGGAACCGCATCCGCATGGGCAATCTGGCCGCCAAAGTCGAGCAGTTGCGGCTCAAACTCTCGCAATAAGGAGCAAACATGTTATTCCAGGACGCCCCCGCCGACACTACCGGCTACATGATCGCCGGGTACATCATCACCTTCACCGTTATGACCATTTACGTCATCAGCCTGGTCTCGCGCTGGCGCAACCTCCAGCGTGACCTGGACACCCTGGAAGAATTAGACAAATAATCACCCCAGGGTTAACCTTGCCGCCCCCCTAGAGTCCGCTATAATAAAGAGGACTCTACAATATATAGGGATTTGGATGGGACAACCTCAACGCCTGGCGAGATACCTGCTCCTGATCGTGTTTACCGTCTCGAGCATCGCGATAGCGGTTCAAGCCCGGACCGGTCGCGTGGTCGCCGCGCCCGTTGACCCTCCCGGCCCCGACCGCTTCGCCGCCACCCTCGTAGATTACACCCTCTATGAATGGTGGCTGGCCGAGTGGGAAGACGACGAAGTCCATTGCAGCCTCGAAGTCGAACACGAAGGCGTCCCCACCCCCGACGAAATCTACGTCCAATGCGGCAAAGACATCTACAACCTGTGGGTCAGTCAGTTGCCTTGTCCCGGCTCTGGCAACCAGGAAGACCGGATCACCTGTGAGGGATTTTACATCTACCAGGTCAGGGCCACACCCTCCCAAAAAGAAGTAGCCATCCCCCTCCCCCCGCCCGAAGTCTGGCTGGCCCTGCCCAACTGCACCCCAACAGCCACCTCCACCAACCTGTGTAAGGGCAAAAGACCGAGACTGCGCCTGATCGGCATGGAACCCCTGCCCGAATACCAGATCATCCGCCTGGCGGGCGAATTGAACGGCGAACCGTTCTCCTGTGACGATACCGCCGCATGCAGCATCCCCCTCCTTGAGACCGACGAGGAGGGCGTCCCGCTCGATTTCTGGGCCTATTCATCCTACGGCGACAGCAGCGAAATCCTGAGCGCCCGCCTGCGGGTCCTCCCCTCCCCCGATTCGACCGACGACAACCCCCTCTGGCTCGTGGACGTGCTCAGCCCGCAATGGGCCGGCGCGCCGCTGCTCTCCTGCGCCGAATCGTGGGACGCCTTCCCGCCCACCGAGGGACTGCCCGCCTGGCTCACCCCGGTCCAGAGCTACGAAGAACTGGCGACCAACATCCCCTACGACTACCTGGCCGGCAACCTGATCTCGCGCGGCCTCGTGGATGTGAGCATGTGCGTGGACAGCGGCCTGCTGGGCAACGGTTGGGCCAGCCCCTGCGGATCACAAGCCGCAGCTCCGGCCGTCGAAGCCTGGCAGAACCAGTTCGACGGGCTGATCTTCGACATCTCACAAGAGACGGAAATCCCGGCCCAACTGCTCAAGAACCTGTTCAGCCGCGAAAGCCAGTTCTGGCCGGGTTACATCCCCGGCAAGCTTGACGTGGGCCTCGGCCAGTTGACCGAAGACGGAGCCGACACGATCCTGATGTGGAACCCGGCTTTCTACCACGAATTCTGCCCCCAGGCCCTGGATGCCAAACGCTGCAAAAGGGGCTATCTCAAACTCAAGGATGCCGAACGCCAGGAACTGCGGATCGCCCTGGTCTCCAGCGTGAACGCCTATTGCGACGAGTGCCCGCTCGGCCTCGACCTGGACAAGGCCAATTTCAGCGTCGAAGTCTTCGCCCACGCCCTGCTGGCCAACTGCGAGCAGACCGGGCGCATGGTCCGCAACGTGAGCGGGCAAGCCCCCGGCAGCGTGAGCACCTACGAAGATATGTGGAAACTGACCCTGATCAACTACAACGCCGGGCCGGGCTGCCTGGCCATGGCTCTCAACGATTCCTACCGCTCCGGCGACACCATCACCTGGGACAGCGTTTCAGCCAAACTCACCCCGGTCTGTGAAGGGGCGATCAACTACGTCAATGACGTAGCGAAGTAACGAAAAAATACCAAAAGGAGAGGAGACGAGTGATCGTCTTCTCTTTTTATTTCCCAAAAATTGGCTGGTTCAGGAAAAGTGATAACCATCCATCAAAAATCCTTATGATTCTCACTGTTAAAGAAACGGCATTGCCGTCAAAATAGGAAATCCCGCCAAGTTTGTGACGACTCGCCAAACCTGTGCTAAACTTGCAGGACATTCCTCACCATAGGAGACCCCATGCTGACACTTGTCGAAAAAATCTTATTTATAATCGCCGTCATCGCCTCGCTGTATTTCACCTGGCTGGGGGTGAAACGGATTATCAAGATCATCGGACGCGGGCAGGGCAAGCCGGACTGGTCGCTGGCGTGGAAGCGGCTGTGGAAGGTGGCCCTCAAGGTCGGCAGCTTCAGCACGCTGTTCCGCTTCAGACTCGGCCCGAGCCTGCTGCACGGATTGATCGGCTGGGGGTTCCTCTACTTTTTGCTGGTCAACCTGGCCGAATTACTGCAAGCCTTCATCCCGGGCTACCGCTTCCTCGAAGGGACAGGACTGCTGGGCGACCTCTACCGCCTGCTGGCCGATATTTCCACGGCGGCCGTGCTGGTGGGCATCGTGGGAATGGAGATCCGCCGCTTCGTCTTCAAACCGGCTGTGCTGTCCACGCGCGAGACAACCCTGCTCGACCCACGCGCCCGGATGGGCATCAAACGCGACTCGGCCATCGTGGCCGCTTTCATCTTCATCCACATCAGCGCCCGGCTGTTGAGCGAATCGGTCTTTTTGGCGGGAGCCGGCCCGGACGCATGGCAGCCGTTCGCTTCAACGGTAGCAGGCCTGTGGTCCGGGATGAGCGAAGGAACGCGCACCGTGCTTGAGCATCTCGGCTTCTGGCTGTCGCTCGGCTCCATCGTCGCCTTCCTGCCCTACTTCCCCTACACCAAACACCTGCACCTGTTCTTCGCCCCGATCAATTTCGCCCTCAAACCCGAACGCAAGTCCATCGGCGAGCTGGGCTACGTCAACTTCGACGATGAAAGCATCGAACAGTTCGGCGCGACCAACCTGGAACACCTGGGCTGGGAGCAGATCATGGACAGCTACGCCTGCATCATGTGTATGCGCTGCCAAGAAGTCTGCCCGGCTTACAACACCGGCAAGGTACTCTCGCCCGCCGCGCTGGAAATCAACAAACGCTATTACCTGAACCACGCCGAAGGCACGGATTTCGCGGGCGGCGCGTCCAGCAAGCCGCTGACCGAATGGGCCATCAGCGAAGAAGCTGTGTTTGCCTGTACCTCCTGCGGCGCCTGCGTGGACATCTGTCCAGTGGGCAACGAGCCGATGCGTGACATCCTCGACATCCGCCGCTCGCTGGTGCTGATGGAGAACAACTTCCCGAAACAATGGGAAAACGCCTTCAAAGGGATGGAGAGAAACATGAACCCGTGGAACGTCTCCCAGGCCGACCGGATGAAGTGGGCCGAGGGCCTGGACGTGCCCACCGTCGAAACCAACCCGGACTTCGAGCTGCTGTGGTGGGTCGGATGCGCTCCCGCCACTGACGCGCGAGCGCAGAAGACCGCCCAGGCCTTTGCCAAAATCCTGAACGCTGCCGGCGTCAACTACGCCGTGCTGGGACAGAACGAGCAATGCACCGGCGATTCCGCCCGCCGGGCCGGGAACGAGTACCTGTTCTTCGAACTGGCCTCCGCCAACGTGGAGATGCTCAACGAAGTGGCCCCCAAGCGAATCGTCACCACCTGCCCGCACTGCCTCCACACGATCAAAAATGAATACCCAGCCTTCGGCGGGAATTACGAGATCGTCCACCACACGCAACTGATCAACGAACTGGTCGGGGCGGGGAAGATCCAGTTATCAGTGTCCAGTGATCAGTATTCAGTGACGTTCCATGACCCGTGCTACCTGGGCCGTCACAACCAGGTCTTCGACGCGCCGCGCCAGGACCTGAAAGCCGCCGGGCTGGTCACGGTCGAGATGCCGCGCCATGCCGACAAATCCTTCTGCTGCGGCGCGGGCGGGGCGCAGATGTGGAAGGAAGAAGAGCATGGCACAGCCAACGTCAACCTCACCCGCTTCAAGGAAGCCAAAGCCACCGGCGCGGAGACCCTGGCGGTCGGCTGTCCCTTCTGCATGACCATGCTCAACGACGCCTCCAAAGCCGACGGCGGGACGATGGCCGTCAAGGATGTGGCCGAGATCGTGGCGGAGAGGATGAAATAAGCAGTATTCAGTATTCAGTAGCCAGTGTTCAGTAGTCAGTATTCAGTAATCAGTGAGCAGTAACCAGTATTTAGTGAACAGACAGCGCGAGGGTGGGAGCGCCGTCGAGATGATTCGCGAGGCGATGCGCGGCTGGATTAGCGTGGCGCTCGAAGACGGGATTCCCGTCCCGGAGCCAAAACCCGATGAAGACTACAGCGGCAAGTTCGTCGTGCGCGTCCCCCGCTCCCTGCACCGCAGTTGGCCGAAGCCGCCGAGCGCGAAGGCGTCAGCCTGAACCAGTTCATCAACGTGGCGCTGGGCATCGCAGTCGGGCGGGCGACCGCGCCCCAACCGCTTACCGATCCCGTGGGCGAGCGCCAACCGCAAATGGCGGTGCGGGAGAAGAAAATAAAACGCAAGAAGTAAACCAAAAGGAGAGCAGCCAAAACCGCTCTCCTTTTTCTCAACCTGGTTTCCGGGCCGCCCTCTTGCCTAGAACGGCAGCTTCACACCGACCATCTTCAGCCCGGCGTAAATCAGCAGCAAGCCGACGATGGCTACCCAGGGCAATTTCTCGAACAAGAGCAGCAGCACGTCCCAGCCGGTGGCCTGGCCGAGCGACAATCCGCTGGCCGGGCTGATGACTCCCAGCCAGACCAGCACGCTCAGGATGACGCAGGCGATCCCCAGGAAAATCAGAATATAACCGGTAACTTTTTGCATTGCAGACCTCCTCAAGTTGGCAGGGTGGATGAATTACCTACATGATACCCATTTCTGTAGCGATAAGCAACAGACATTCGACGAGTTCAGGGCAAAGATTCGGAATTCTTCTTCAAATTCGATCCAGACAGCGTTTCAACCGGATGACGCCCTCTTCCAGCTCTTCCTCCCGGTAGAAACAGAAAGCGAGCCGGACGTAATCCTGCATCCCGTTTCGACTGGAGAACAGCGCCCCCTGACGGATACCGACCTCGAACGCCTGGGCCTCGCGGCGCAGTTCAGCCGCGTCCACGCCGGGCAGGCGGACCCAGAAGAAGAATCCGCCCTGCGGAAGGGTGTATTCGGCCTGCGGCAAGTAGCGGCGCAGGACTGCATCCAGGGCCTCGAGACGGCGGGCATATTCCAGGCGCAGGTGGGCGATGTTCTCCGCCAGGCTGCCGGATTCGACCATCCCGCGCACAACGGCAGAGGTGAACGGGGCCATCCCCCCGCCGCTGTCGAGCAGGCCGCCGCCTGCCAGCCGCTCGATGACCTTTGCGTGCGCCTGGATCCATCCCAGCCGCAGGCCGGGGGCCAGGATTTTGGAAAAGGAATTGACCGAGATGACCTGCTCCACGTCCGCGGCAAAGGCCGCGAAAGGCTGCGGAGGCTCCTGGCGGTAGTGGAGGAACTGGTACACCTCGTCAGCCACGATCAGGAAGTTATGGCGCCGGGCCAGTTCGACCAGCTTTTCGCGTCGGGACTGCGAGAGGGTCCGCCCGCTGGGGTTCTGAAAGGCCGGGATGGTGTAAACGAATTTCGGACGGGACTCGGCTAATTCTGCCTCCAGCGCATCCAGGCGCAGGCCGTCGGCGTCCATCGGGATGGGAACGACCCGCAGGCCGTGATCGGCGAAAATGCGCAAGGCCAGGAAGTAAGACGGCTCCTCGGCGAAGATCACGTCACCAGGGCGGGTGTAGAGGGAGCAGATCAGGTCGAGGGCCGAGGAAGCACCTGCGGTCACGAAGAGCAGGCCCGGGTCCACGTGTGAGCCGCAGGCCGTCGAGAGGAAATCCGCCAGGGCGCGGCGGAAGTTGCCGTCCCCCGCTTCCGCGCCGTATTGCAGGGTCCGCCGGTCACCCGTAGCGAAATAGGTCTCGGCGGAACGGTGGAGCAGTTCCATCGGGAGCAGGTCGAAATCAGGGTCGCCCATGCCCAGGTCAATGAAACCGGGCGGGAGGTTGATTTGGGTGAGGGGGAGTTCGGTCATGGCATTCGGCAGTTGTATTCTTCGGAGGTGAAGCAGCTTATATCGCAGATCGGGCGGGATGCGTTGGCGCGGATGATCGCTTCTTTCCACAAAATATCGTCGGGAAAATTGGTGGATGGATAGGTTTCACGCAGGGATTCGGCGTACCAGTCGAAGTGGATCAGGTCGGTGGCGATGACGGTCAGGTCTGGGCGCTGGTGGAGGGCAAAATGAAAATACCAGAGGGCAAAGATGGCCCGGTCGCCGTCGGCAAAGATGACGGCGTTTTCGGGGAGCGATTCCATCATCCGGGTGCCGAAATCCTCGGCGCGGGCGTCGCGGGAGGCGTCCACCTGGGGCCAGCGGGAAAGGGTCAGGAGCAGGAAAAAGACCGGGAGCAAGAGCCAGGCCAGGGTCCGGAACGAGCGGGCGTGGCGTCCCGCAGCGCGGCTCAATCCCCCGATCCCCAACCCGATCCAGACCGAAAAGGCCAAAAAGACCGGGATCAGGTAGACGTAGGAGTCGAACGAGGTGTAAAAGACGGTGAACAGGGAAAAGATGACGGCGGTGTAGAGGGTGATGAAATGCAGGCGGGTGGGCTTGAAGAAAAAGATCAGGCCGGTGAAGGCGAGGCTGAGGCCGGGCAGGTCGAATTGCCGGACGAGCAGGGCAGCGATGGCCTGGAAGCGTTGGAGGGCATCCGCCAGACCGGTGTCGAACAAGCGCCCCTGGTACAGTTCGCCGGTGACCAGCCACAGGAAATTTCCCAGGCTGACGGGGTTTCCCCAGTTGACCGGAGAGCGGGAGAGCGCCCGCAGGGGCAGCGTGAGATAAACCAGCAGCCCTGCGACCAGCCAGGCGGCCACCCGGCCCAGGGACTTCCAGGCGATCTTCCGGTCAGCGCTCCAGCCGCCGGTCAGGAGGGCGACCGGGAGCAGGAAGACCGCGGTCAGGTGGTTGCCGACGGCCAGGCCGGTGACCAGGCCGCGCAGCCGGTCGAGGCGCTCCGGGACCCGGGGCGGGGGCCGGAGGGCGAGGAAAATGGTCAGGGCGACGAAGGCCGCGTGGAGGGTGTAGACCTCGGTGATGACCGCTTGCGACCAGAATATCGGCGAAAGCCCAAAGGACAGCCCTGCGAAAAAACCGGCCATCTGGTCGCCTGCGGCCGAGGAGACGGGCAGGCCGGTGACGATCCCGTAGACCAGCACGGAAGCGGCGACGGCCGCCAGGGCGGAGAGCAGGTTGGTCCGCAAGGCGAGCGGGCCGAGCGGAATGTATTGGAATACTCTCGCAATCAGCAGGTAAACCGGGTAGCCGCTCGGGTGCGGGACCCCCCCGGTCGCGGTGGCGGTGATCAGGTCGCCCCCGTCGGCGCCGTCGTTGGCCCAGGTCAGGCCGGGGGCGAGGGTAGCCAGGTAAATGGAAAACAACCCCCCAGCCAAAATCACCGGCAGGGCATAACGAGAGAACAGGCTGGAGGGCTTCATCGGAGGGTAAGCTCATCGGGCAAGCGACCGGGCCAGCCGGACGATCCTGGCGGAGCCGTTGCAAATCAGCGTCTTCAGTTCCCGCGCCACTTCATTGGGGTCTGTGTCCGGTTTTGCCGGGTCGGGGATATCGTAAGGGACTCCCTCGACGATTGCGGAAAGCAGGTGAATCCTGTTCCGCATGGACGGGAACTCGTTCTCCAAAGCCTCTTTATGCCCGGCCTCCATCACGATGCACAGGTCGAAGCCGGAGAGCAGGTCGAGGTCAACCTGGCGGGTACGGTGGTTTTCGAGTCCCCGCAGGCCAAGCTCCCTGGCGGCCCGGACCACGAACTGGGTCGCCGGGAACCCGGGCGGGGTCCAGGTCCCGGCGCTTTCCACACGCCAATCGCCCTCCGGCCGGGTCAATTCAAGCTGCTGTAAAAGCAGCCCGGCCGCAAGCGGGGAGCGGAACTGGTTGGCGGTGCAAACGAACAAGACAGACGGCATGTTGTCCTATACCCGAGGCAGGGGATCGAGACTCCGGCCGGCACGGCAGGTTGGTCTGTAGCATTACCCTTGAGACTCTATCACAACCGCGAAGATTTTGGGAGGCCGAAGTCTCCAAGCTTCGGGAAACGGCCGACAACTGGAGTTGTCGGACTCCCCATGCTTTTAGTTGCAGCAGTTGTTTGCAAAACCGGTTTATGCTAAGATATTAGTGCTTCATGGAAACATCAACGCTTTCAGACTTTGAAAGTGATCCGCGGGAGTGATGACCCACATACCAGAGAGTCAACCATCAGACCGCTTGCGCGGATGATCGAAGTATAATACACGCCACCTGCCAAAGAAATTGACCGCCGTACAGAAGGGATGTCATGGCAAAAAAAGTCTTGATTATTGATGATGATCCCGAGGTGGGGAAAATCGTCAAAGCAATTTTGAAACCTCTGGATTTGACCCTCTATCAAGGCTATTCCGGCCCTGAGGGGTTGAAGCTCGCCTACGAGATACACCCCGACCTGGTCATCCTCGACGTGATGATGCCCGATATGGATGGCTTCGACGTATGTACGCGCCTGCGCGAGATGTCAACCGTGCCCATCCTGATGCTGACCGCCCGCAGCAACGAAAGAGACATCGTTCAGGGCTTCAATGTGGGGGTGGATGATTTCGTCAAAAAGCCTTTCAACAAGAACGAGTTCGAGGCCCGGGTGCGCGCCCTGCTCAGGCGTTCGAAAAACAGCGCCTCCAGCGCAAGCAGTTACATTACACATTACGCGGATTCCGTGCTGGAAATCGACCTGGAGAAACAGGTTGTAAAGATCCACGGTGAGCTTGTAGACCTTTCCCCCCGGGAATTCAGCCTGCTGGCCTGCCTCGTCCGCGACCAGGGCAGGATCATTACTCACCGCGAATTGGTGCGCGAAATATGGGGAGAACAGTACGCGATGGATTCATCCTTGTCATCGCTCTATGTTTACTACCTCAGGAAAAAACTGAAGGACGGTGAAAACGGGCATCAATACATAAAAACGCTCTGGGGCAGGGGATACTGGTTCGAGCCGCGGCCGGAAGAATAGAGTCTTTTCAATCTGGGGGCAAACCAATTTCAAAGAGAATTCAAAGAATTAAAAAGAATATTCCCGCTATTGTGTAATGGAAGGCAACATGCGCCTTTTGTCACAATAGCTTTTCGTTCGGGAGGGACCGCCATGCGCCAGAAATGCGCTTCGGAAAACACCCCTTGCTTGGGGAGGGTGTTGTTTGATATTTCACGCACAGAAACAGGGAGGATCCATGCAAAAAGAGATTAACCCAGCTTCTATCCATAAATTCAATCCCCGCACCTTGCGAATGGCCGTTTCTCGCCGGGACGCTTACTACATCGTTAAAAGACTCCTGGATCTTGGATGCGCCTTGGGGTTGTTGATCTTGCTCGCCCCGCTCATGCTGCTGGTGGCCCTGGTCATTTTCCTTTACTCGCCCGGGCCGGTCTTCTTCACCCAGGAGCGTGTCGGCGCCCGCAGGATCGGACATGGCGAGGGGGCATATTGGAAACGCGTGACTTTCAAAGTCATCAAGTTCCGCACCATGAAGGTCAACTCGGACTCGTCCATTCACCAGAATTACGTCAAGGCGCTGATCGAGAACAACCACGAAAAGATGGCCTCCATTCAGGGGCAGGATACGAAGGTCAGGAAACTAATCAACGACCCGCGCCTCATCCGCCCCGGGGCCTTGCTGCGCAAACTCAGCATTGACGAACTGCCCCAACTGTGGAACGTGGTGCGCGGCGATATGAGCCTCGTCGGCCCTCGCCCGGCCATCCCCTACGAAGTGGATCTGTATAAACCCTGGCACCTGAAAAGGCTGGAAGCCCAGCCTGGGATCACCGGCCTCCAACAGGTCACGGCCCGCTGTACCACCGATTTCGACGAACAAGTCAAGTTGGACATCCAATACATCGAAAACCAGTCACTTTGGCTGGATATCAAAATTGCTTTCAAAACCCCGCTGGCAATCATCTCCGCCAGGGGCGCTTACTAACGCAACAATTGGAGGATTGAAAGTATGAACACCTTGGACGTAAAAACCCTCAATGTTGGGATCATCGGATATGGCTATTGGGGACCAAACCTGACTCGCAACTTCTTCGAAATCCCGATGTCGGAACTGGTCGCCATATCCGATCTCAAGGGAGACCGGCTCCAACGCGCCCGCACCCTCTACCCGGATGTCGTGACCACACCGGACTATACTGAACTCTTCGACATGGACCTGGACGCGGTCGTGATCTCTACGCCGCCCGCCACACACTATCCACTCGCCAAGGAATGCCTGGAGCACGGCCTGCACGTGCTGGTCGAAAAGCCCCTCACCCTGAACAGCGAACACGCCGAGGAACTGATCAACCTGGCCGCGTCCAAAGGCCTGACGCTCATGGTGGGGCATACCTTCGAATACAACTCCGCAGTGATGGCCCTCAAGAATTACATCAACAATGGGGAACTTGGGGATATTTATTACCTCGACGCCGCACGCCTGAACCTGGGCCTGTTCCAAAAAGATTCGAACGTACTCTGGGACCTGGCTCCCCACGACATCTCCATCCTGCTCTACCTGCTCGGCGAGAAGCCCATCTCGGTCAGCGCCCAGGGGATGCAGAGCATATTCGAAGGCATTTACGATGTGGCTTACATGAACCTGGTCTTCCCCAACCGGGTGTCGGCCTACATCCACGTCAGTTGGCTCGACCCCTGCAAAGTGCGCCGGGTCACTGTTGTGGGCAGCAAAAAGATGATCGTCTACAACGACATGGAAGCCGAACAAAAGCTGAAAATCTACGACAAAGGCGTAGATATGCCCACCTATACCAACGGGGGGTTCAGCGAATTCCTGTGCAGCTACCGTTCAGGCGATATTCTCATCCCAAAGATCCAACTGGTCGAACCGCTGCGCCAGGAATGCCAGCATTTCCTGGACAGCATCGTCAACCACGAGCCGCCTTGCAGCGACGGGGACGACGGCTTGAGCGTGATCAAGATCCTGGAGGCGGCCCAGCGTTCGATGGCCAACGGCTCGACCCACGAGGTGATCCAATGGTAAACGCCGAATTCGCCCGCATCGCCCCGGACGTGAAACTGGGCCGCGATGTCCGGATTTACGCTTTCGTCAACCTGTACGGCTGCGAGATCGGCGACGAAAGCAAGGTCGGGACCTTCGTCGAGATCCAGAAAGGCGTCCGGATCGGTAGGCGGGTCAAGGTCTCGAGCCATTCCTTCATCTGCGAGGGCGTCACCATCGAGGACGAGGTCTTTATCGGGCATGGCGTCATGTTCATCAATGACAAATACCCGCGAGCCACTACCGGGTCCGGGGCGCTGCAAACCGAAACCGATTGGGTCTGCATCCCAACCCTGGTCAAGGCACGCGCCTCCATCGGCAGCAATGCTACGATCCTGTGCGGCGTTACCATCGGCGAGGGCGCCCTGGTCGGGGCCGGGAGCGTGGTCACTCGCGATGTGCCGCCGGGCGCTATCGTTGCGGGCAATCCTGCCCGGCCTATCCCAAGCAAGGAAATGAGAAAGTGAGGAAAGCATGAGCGTCCCATTGATTGATCTCTCCATCCAACATCAAGAGTTGCGCGCTGAAATCAGCCAGGCGCTCAACAACATCCTGGATCGCTGCGACTTCATCCTTGGCCAGGACGTGACCAGGTTCGAGGAGGAATTCGCCGCCTATTGCGGGACCAGGTACGCGGTCGGGGTGGATAGCGGCCTCTCGGCCCTCGAGCTGAGCCTGCGCGCCCTCGGCGTCGGCCCCGGGGACGAGGTGATCGTCCCGGCCCACACCTTCACCGCCACCGCGGCCGCCGTCACATTCGCAGGGGCCACGCCCGTCTTCGTGGACGCCGACCCTGTTACCTGGAACATTGACGTGGAGAAGATCGAGGAGGCTATCACGCCCCGCACCAAGGCCATCCTGCCGGTCCACCTATACGGCCTGCCCGCCGACATGAACGTCATCCTGGGACTGGCGGAAAAACACGGCCTGGTCGTGGTCGAAGACGCCTGCCAGGCTCACGGAGCTGTTTACAAAGGGCAGAAGATCGGCAGCCTGGGGAACGCGGCTGGTTTCAGCTTCTACCCAACCAAGAACCTGGGCGCCTGCGGGGATGCCGGCATCGTGACGACCAACAGCACCAGCGTGGCTGAAGCCGTGCGGGCGATGCGGAACTGCGGACAGCGAGTCAAGAACGTCCACGAGCTGCCGCCGTTCAACCACCGGCTGGATACCTTCCAGGCCGCGATCCTGCGCGTGAAGTTGAACCACCTGGACGAGTGGGTCGACTCCCGGCGGCGGTTGGCTCACCACTACAACCGACTCTTGGAAAATTCGGAACTCACCCTGCCGGTCGAACCGCCTGGATACCACCACGTGTATCACCTGTACGTTGTCCGGGTCAAGAACCGGGATGCCCTGCAAACCTTCCTCAAGGAGCGCGGGATCGGCTCCGCCATCCATTATCCCCAGCCGGTCCACCTCCAGCCGTTTTACGTCCAAAAAGGGCATTACAAGGGCCAGTTCCCGGTGGCCGAAGCCCTCTGCGACGAGATCATTTCCCTGCCGATGTATCCTGAATTGACCGAAGAGCAGGTCGAAGTGGTCGTCGCCGAGATCAACAACATGCTTGTGCCAGCGCAATAAAGCTGGGCGTCAGGCTATCGCATGAGAGAGCTTGCCGTAGGTAGCCGATCATGTCCGGTTTTTGGAGAACACTGCCCGCAAGCCCGGGGGTATGGGGCCTGCGGGAGCGAGTTCAGGCACTGCAACCGTTCAGAGGCGGCCGGTTTGGGGCCGACCGCCGCCCTGGGTAAAGGTGTGGTCATTCTGTGGATTTGTCCAACCCAAGGCGCCTGAACTCGCGGCTCTCCAAATTGAGGCCGAACATCCAAGACAGCTGCTCAATATTCTTCACTCAAGCGATGCCGTTGCCCAATCCCGAATACCAAGCTGATCCAAGCAAACCCTCCTGTTCCCAATGGAGCCGGATTCTATAAGGAGAATACCCATGTCTAAGCACCCACTTTTGAAAAAATTGGCCGCTTTCGGGGGGTTGGATAGCCGCCACATTTCCAGGTTGCTGCTCATCCTGGCCATGGTTTTTTCGATGGCTGGTATGAACTTCGCCAGGGCCAGCGCGGCCCCGGTCAACCGGCCTATCCTGGCCGCTCCAGGACCGGCAACTTTGATTTCACCTTCGGGGTACATTGGCGCAAACTACAGCCCGACGTATTCCTGGACTGAAGTAGCCGAAGCAGAGGGATACTACCTCCAGGTGAACGATCCAAACGGCACACCGGTCATCACCCAGTCGTATGATTCTTCGATATGCGCCGCCGGGACGTGCTCGACCACAAACAGCACCACTCTGGGCGGCGGGATCTATACCTGGGCCATCCGCACCTGGAACAGCACGGAAGGATGGGGCAGTTGGAGCACCGCCCTGAGTTTCAGCATGGAACCCGGCACAACCATCACCAGCAGCCCGCCCAACCCCACCGCCAGTACCAGCGCCACCTTCGAATTCACAAGCGACGACCCTGCCGCAACCTTCCAATGCAAACTGGACGGCGGCAGCTTCGCCTCCTGCACCAGCCCCAAGACCTACACCGGACTGAGCGGCGGCAGCCACACCTTCCAGGTCTATGCCACGGATGCCCTCGGCAACCCGGACCCGACTCCCGCTTCATACACCTGGACCATAGACACCTCCGCCCCGAATACGAGCATCACCAGCGGCCCAGACGATCCCACTGCCAGCACCAGCGCCACCTTCGAATTCACCAGCACCGAGGGCGGCTCGTCCTTCCAATGCAAACTGGACGGCGGCAGTTACAGCAGCTGCACCAGCCCCAAGACCTACACCGGACTGAGCGGCGGCAGCCACACCTTCCAGGTCTATGCCACGGATGCCCTCGGCAACCCGGACCCGACTCCCGCTTCATACACCTGGACCATAGACACCTCCGCCCCGAATACGAGCATCACCAGCGGCCCAGACGATCCCACTGCCAGCACCAGCGCCACCTTCGAATTCACCAGTACCGAGGGCGGCTCGACCTTCCAGTGCAAACTGGACGGCGGCAGTTACAGCAGCTGCACCAGCCCGAAGACCTACACCGGACTGAGCGACGGCAGCCACACCTTCCAGGTCTACGCCACCGACAGC